>JBNKZR010000162.1:0-14741 GCA_050301735.1 Polyangiaceae bacterium
CAGCAACACCCGCTCGGTCGCCGTGAGCTCATCCTCGTTCTTGGCCAAGAACTCGAAGGGCTTGCCGAACATCTTGTTGTTCACCGTCGTCTCGATGGTGAACACGTCCATGTGCTGACGCGCGAGGCGTCCCATGCGCTCGACCGACGTCGCCAACGCCGAGCTACTCGGGTCCATGTAGCTGTGACAGTTGCGCATCGTCTTGGCGTTGTGATGCGCACGCAGGCTCTTGTAGCCGCACAGCCCGACCGCGAATGACTTGTAGCCACCGTCCATCGCGACGAAGTTGAGGTTGACGTAGATCAAGAGGTCGCTCTCGACGGCACGTCGATTGAGCTCGACGACCTCGCCCTCCTCCGTCTCGCCCAGCGTGACCATCTGGCTCGGATCTTCCGGGTCGAGATTGTACAGCTTGTCGGGCCAATACGCGGAGAACACGCGGTCGCCGACCATGTGCCGGACCTCGTTCGCCCGCATGCGGCGATGAACGCTGGTGGCGACGATGATCTCGATGTCGTCGACGCCGTAGTCCGCCAACAACGGCAGCACGATCTCGAGCACCCGCTGGCGAACGTCGGGCTTGCGCATCGGCGGCAGCGGCACCGAGATATCATCGACGGCGATCGTGACCTTCATGCCCGGCCTGAGCTTGGCGTAGAGGGGATCACTGCCGTGCGGATGAGAGATGGCGTAGCGGATGGCCGCATCCACGTCTTGCAGTGGAGCGATTGGCGGCTTGGGGTAGAGAACCCGAGTGCCCGCGGGCAGATCGACTTCCACCAGACGATCCCCGGCAAACAAGACACGCGGCGCGCTGTTGTTGTCGAGGGTTACCAACGAAGGGTGACTCATGAACTTTCCGATAATTTGAAGGTGGGCCAGCTGTAGGCCCGAGCTAACAGTGCCAGCCGTGGGTCTGGGTTGACGGCGGCGGGGTGACCTACCACGCTGAGCATCGGCACGTCCGAGTAGCTGTCGCTGAAAGCGAAGCAATCGTTGAGGTCGTGACCATTGTCGCGTGCGTGTTGGCGGATCAGTCGGGCCTTCTCTGGTCCAGCAACGACCGGCTTGAGCAGCTTGCCCGTCGCCGCGCCCTTACGCATTTCCAAGCGATTGCAGATCGGGGTCGCTCCGCCGAGGTGCTTGGCCAACTTGTCGAGGATGAAGTCCAATGTACCGCTGACGAGCACAATCTCGTGCCCTGCCGCACGACTCTTTGCGACCAAATCGAGCGCGGCCGGGTAGAGCGAGGGGCGGATCTTCGACTCGAACACCTCGTCGGCCAGCATCTCCAAGCGGTCTTCGGTCATGCCCTCGTAGGTGGAGAACAGCAGTTCGTTGAACATGCGACGGTCGACCAGCTCGGCCACGGCCATCACGGGCGCCTTCAACAGAGCCCGGCCCACCTTCCGAGCCGTCGCCAAGGGCGTCGCCTGGTTGAGGAGGTAGAAGATGGTGGGGTCGACCAGGTTGCTCGAGACGAGTGTCCCATCGACGTCGAAATAGCTAGCGGGCACGGCGGCTTGGCTCTCCCAAGACGCACGCCGTGTCAAGCACCGTCAGCGGTGGGACTAGAGGCGGCAACGTGGTGAGCACGGTGCTGCGGTAATCGACGCACGGCCGACGTCGTTGCTGGGGTCGCCGGGCCATCAGGAGCGCCTGTAAGGTGGTGTCATCGCGGGTGGCGGATGCCGTGACTGAAACAAACCGTGCGGCCGAATTCATTGCCTCGAGGAACAATTCAATACATACAAAACATAACCGTTTCACAAAGAAGCGAGTCCCAATCAATGAACCCAGCAAGTGAATCACTCCAAGCCGACGACCATTCAACAGTGAACCATCCCGCACGAACGCCGATGTCTAGCGCGCCGCCCCCCGGCCCGGCCGCCGGACGACTTCTCATCGCTTCCGGGAACACCGAATCACAAACAGCTCGAGACCTTTCACTTGCGGGTCACGAAGTCCACGAATGCCACGACCTACGCGGTTTGTGCATCGCCCTGAAACACCAGAAGCCCGACGTCGTGTTCGTGGACCAAGCGGCGGTGGGCCCGCTGGATCAGGCGCTACGTATCATTCGTGGCCGCCACCAGAGCGTGCCCGTCGTACTATTAACCCGAGACAAAGCAGGCCTGAATCCTATTCGTTTCGGCTACTACGCCGTACTGCCGCAGCCGGTGGACCCGGAACAAGCGATGGTGTTGACGGCTCACGCGTTGGCGCATCACCGCATGTCTCTGCGCATCGCGGAGCTCGAAGTCGAAACGTCGGGGCAAGGCTTCTACGGCATCGTGGGGCGCTCGGCGTTCGCCCGTCGCCTCTACCACAAGCTGCAGACCGCGGCGGCCTCTGACGTCCATGTGTTGCTCATGGGCGAAGATGGCTCTGGTAAGTCCGTCGCTGCTCGCGCAATTCACGATCGCAGCGCACGCGCGCGCGGTCCCTTCATCGCTCTCAACGGGGCTCGCTTGTCGGAAACCGCGTTCAGCGCCGAGGCGTTGGTCAGTGCTGGCCTCGGCGGCCCGGAGCTGCGCCAGCACGGCGCGCTGGACGACGCAGACCGCGGCACGCTCTACATCGCGAACATCGACTACCTCGATGCTCGCCTCCAAGACCGCCTGTACTCGGCCCTCCGAGATCCCTCTCAGTCCGACTTTCGCCTGATCGCGTCGACCTCCGATGGGCTGGAGCAGGCCTTGGACGCCGGACGGTTCCGCCGCGACCTGTATACCCACATCGTGCAGCATCCGATTCGTCTGCTCCCCTTGCGCAGCCGACCGTTGGACATCGCGCCGAGCGCGGAAGTGATCCTGGAGGAGCTGGCGAGAGAGCACGGGCGTGGTCGCCTACGATTGTCGTACGAGGCTATCGAGGCCCTCGAGCGTTATCCCTTCCCCGGCAACCTCAGCGAGCTGCGCCAAATCCTCCACACGGCAATTCAACGTTCGGCCAGCGACACCATCGGCCCCGATGCCCTTCCCTCACAGGTGCGCGGCGCCAGTGTCATGATGGACGAGCACCACGGCGGCGCCTCGCTCCCCCCCGACTCGACGCAACACCGCAAGGGCATGCTGTTCGAGCTTTTGTCACGCGCCCCGATGAAGATGCGGGACATCGAGCGGGCCGCCATCGAGGCCACGTTGCAGCGAACCGGCGACAACGTCACCCAAGCCATGCGCGACCTGGGCATTGGGCGCACGACGCTCTACCGCAAGCTCAAGAAGTACGGCCGGCGCTGAGCACCAGCACCGCAGGCCAGAACCCACGAACCTGACCGACACGCAGCTTGCTGAGCAGCGAGCACGTCGAGTGTGCTACTCAGCGAGCGATGCGTTGGATCGATACGATCGAAGAGCTGGAGGCGGCCGCCGCCGATCTGGCTCAGGGCAGCGACTACTTCATCGACACGGAGTTCGAATCCACCCGCAGTCGCACCCGCCTTTCCGTGATTCAGGTCAGTCGGGGCGACGAGCTCTACCTCATCGACGCCCTTCGACTCGACAATCTCCGTGAGTTGGGCACCGTGCTGTGCCGACCTGGAGGGCAGTGGGTGTTGCACGCTGGCTTGACGGACGTGCGGCTACTGCTCGAAGCGTTCGAACGCACGCAACCGCCACGACTCTTCGACACCCAGTTGGCATGGGCTCTCGCGGGCCCAGAGGCGAGCGTGTCGCTCGCCTACCTGAAGTTCAAGCTGTTGGGGCAACGCAGCATGAAGACGCACCAAACCGACGACTGGATGCGCCGACCGCTGCCACTCTCTCAGATGGAGTACGCGGCCTCCGACATCTCCGAGCTGCCTAAGCTGTACGAGCAACTCGCGCAGCGCTTGGACGAGCTGGGTCGACGCCAGTTGATGGACGAGGTGTGTCGGGAGCTTTTGCTTCCTCAGTCGGATCCGCCACCAAAACTCGACCTCTCGTCATTCCGCAACGCGTGGCAATTGGCTCCCAAAAACCAGGCAGCTCTGGTCTTCTTGATGGAGTGGCACAACGCTTTGCCGGAGCGGGAGCGAAGCCGAGCGCCGGTCAACAAGACGTTGCTTGCCATCGCAAGTCGACTGCCCAAGACACCAAAAGACCTACTGCGCATCAAAGGCGTACCCCCGCACTACGGCGGCAAGACGGCAGCCGACCTGGTCCGAGGTCTGAACACAGCGGTCAAGAAGGCCTCAGCGGGCGACTTCGAACAACTCGAACCGCCGCCCTACGCTACGTTCGAGGAAGTACTGCTCGACGCGTGGCTGACCTCGCTGCGCGCAGAAGTCTGCGCAGAAGTACTCATCGCCCCAGACTTGGCCTTCCCCGCCCGTCAATTGCGAGCGCTCAAGCAACTGGCGCTGGAAAGCAAAAACCCCGGCGTCGTCTTGCAGTCCCTTGCCGGTTGGAGAGCAGAGGTGCTCACACGACCCACAGAGCATTTCATGCGCAAGCATCCTCCACCGCTCGGAACCGCGACTTGATGCCACTCGTCGGCAACGGTCTGACCACCCGTCGCGGCGAAGGGCTGGCACACACCTGCCCGACAATCGTGCTCGCCCATATTTGTGCCGAAGCAGACGCACCCAGCGTTGTAGGTTGCCACGGGGGCTGAGCGTGACCACACTCTGAAGAAGATGGACTTCAGTCCCAACCCTGAGCACGCGATGCTACGCGAGTCCGTACGCCGCATCGCGGCGAAGTACGGCCACCGGTACTACCAGCAGCAGTCAGCGTCGGACGGCCGCGCGCAGGAGCTGTGGGCTGAGCTATCCGAAAACGGCTTCATGGGGGTCAACATCCCGGACCAGTATGGCGGTGCGGGGCTCGGCATCACGGAGCTGATGCTGGTGAGTGAAGAGGTCGCGAGCGTCGGCTGCCCCTTGCTGCTGATGCTCGTCTCGCCGGCGATCTGCGCGACCATCATCGCCAAACACGGCACCGAGGCGCAGCAGCAAGACTTCCTACCGCCCCTGGCCGAGGGCAAGAAGATGGCCTTCGCCATCACCGAACCGAACGCCGGATCCAACTCGCACGAGATCGAGACACGGGCCGAACGAGACGGCGACGACTACGTGCTCAACGGCACGAAGTACTACATCTCCGGCTTCGACGAGGCCGACCAAGTCCTGGTAGTGACCCGGACGGGCACGGACGAAGACACTGGCAGAGGTGAATTGAGCCTGTTCATCGTCGACACAAAGGCCGAAGGGTTGACGGCCGACCACATCCCGGTCGAGATCCGTGCGCCCGAAAAACAATTCACACTGTTCTTCGACAATGTGCGCGTGCCGAGCAATCGCCTGCTCGGCGAGGAGGGGCACGGCCTGAAACAAGTCTTCGTCGGGCTGCAGCCCGAGCGGCTACTCGGGGCGAGCATCTCCAACGGCCTCGGGCGCTATGCACTGTCGAAGGCTGCCGACTACGCCCGCGAGCGTGTCGTCTGGGACGCCCCAATCGGCGCGCACCAAGGCATCGCTCACCCCCTCGCCAAAGCCAAGATCGAGCTGGAGTTGGCGCGCCTCATGACGCTCAAGGCGAGCTGGCAATACGACCAGGGCATCAACGCGGCAGAGAGCGCCAACATGGCCAAGTACGCCGCCGCCGAGGCGGGACTGGCAGCGTTGGACGCGGCCATTCAGACCCACGGCGGAAACGGCTTGGCGTCGGAATACGGGCTAGCGGACTTGTGGGGCATGGCGCGACTGCTCCGTACGGCGCCGGTGAGCCGCGAGATGATCCTCAACTACGTCGCGCAGCACTCGTTACGGCTGCCACGCTCGTACTAGTGCCGCTTTCCACGTGTGTTGAGGGGTCGTTTCGATTCAAATGAGGCACTAGCTCATTTCGTCGTCCCGCTGGGAGGCCTTGATGCGGCGCTCCTGCCGGCGCTTACCGGCATCCCACTCGCGTCGCTGCTCCTCCGTTTCGAGTAACAAGCCGGGCACGGGACAAGGTCGCCGCTCGTCGTTCAAGGCGACGTACACCAGATACGCTGAGTTGGTGTGCGTGGTGGAGCGGGTGACGGGGTCCTCTGCATGGACTCGGACCGACACTTCGACGCTCGTGCGGCCGACGTAGGTCACCTTCGCCTGCAGCGTGAGCAGCTGTCCGACCAGAACCGGCGACTTGAACGTCATCGAGTCGACGGCGATGGTGACCACCGGACGTTGGGCGTGGCGCATCGCCGAGATCGCGCCCGCTTCGTCCACCCACTTCATGATCAGGCCACCGTGAACGCTTCCGCCGGGGTTGGCGTGCTCAGGCATCATGAATTGGTGGAGCGTGGAGGCAGACTCCGAAGCCAGCTTTTCCGTTCGCGCGGTCATGGGCGCCAATGTAGCGGATCCTCGCGCGCTGGGGCGCACGGTCGGAAAACACCACCAACCGGCCGAATGGCAGTGCGCCGCGAGACCGTGCTAGAGGGGTGCCCGTGCTTCGTACTTCCCGCGTGTTCGACGCCAGTACGGCTCTGAGCAGGCGCTGGCGAGCTCTCCGCTGGCTGCTCCTGCTGGTCGTCTGGACTGCCCAGGTCAGCGCTCGAGCCCCAAAGAATTCTACCGAATCGGACAAGCCGACGCCCTCCTACGCGGGTGCTGCCGAGTCCGCTGCCAAGCTCAGCATCACACGGCATCGGTTGGACAACGGGCTCCGAGTGGTACTCAACGAGGATCACTCGGCACCCACCGTCGCCATCTGCGTCACCTACGACGTCGGTGGCCGCAACGAGGAGTTCGGCCAAAGCGGCTTCGCCCACTTGTTCGAACACCTCATGTTCCAGGGAAGCAGAAACGTCGAGAAGGGTCAGCACTTCGAAGAAATCTCGGCTCGAGGAGGCCGAGCCAACGGTACGACGAACAAGGACCGCACCAACTACTTCCAAGTGCTGCCCTCCCACGAGCTGGCGCTCGGACTCTGGCTCGAGGCGGACCGAATGCGCTCCTTGGCGCTGACGAAAGCGAACTTCGACAATCAACGGGCCGTCGTCCTCGAGGAGTTTCGCTTGCGCTACTCGAACCGAGTGTACGCGCTCGGCCGACTGCGCCTGCACCAACTCGTGTTCCAGAACTACTGGCCCTACGAGCACCCCGTGATCGGCTTCATGGAAGACTTGGAAGCGGCCGAGCTCGACTGGGCGCGGGACTTTCATCACGCCTACTACGCCCCGAACAACGCGGTCCTGAGCATCGCTGGCGACTTCGACTCCGCACAGGCACTGGAGTTGGTGGGTCGCTACTTCGGCAAGGCAGAGGCACAGCCCAACGTGCCCGAGTTCCGACAACCCGAGCGCATGCCGTACCAGTCGAGCGAACGGCTGAGCGTGATGGTGGACGAATCGGCGAAAACACCAGGAGTATTCTACGGCTGGCGCATTCCGCCCTCTCTCACTCGGGAACACCGCGCGCTGGAGCTCGCCGCCGAAGTCTTGGCCGGGGGAGACTCGAGTCCCCTCAACCGCACACTCGTGCTCGAAAAGGCGAGCGCGCTGCACGTCGGCGCCTGGGCGACTCGCTATCGCGGCCCCAGTGCATTTGTCGTGTTCATCGAAGTCGCGCCCCAGTCGAGTGTCGATACGGCGCAGATGTTCTTGGACGAATCCATCAAGCATCTGAGAGTCGCCGGACCTGGCGCAGACGAGCTTGCCAAGGCCAAAGCGCGCCTGAAGCTGGATACCCTCAGCGCACTTCAAACCAACCAAACGCGTGCCATCCGCCTCGGGGAGTTCGAGGTCTTCACCTCGGATGCCACGCGGCTCGAGGCTGAGCTTTCCGCCTACGATGACATCAGCAACGCCGAAGTCCGCGCGGCAGTGGGCAAGTACTTGCCAGACACGAAGCGCTCGGTCGTCGAAGTGTACCCACCGGGGTGGGTACGAGACATCGGGCCGCCGGTGATCACGAAAACCTACATCGTCAAAAAGGGCGAAACGTTGAGCGGCATCGCCGTGCGCTACGGCATGAGCACCACGGAGTTGGCGAAACAAAACGGCATCAACCCCAAGACCCACGTCCGCGTCGGGCAACGCCTGCTGGTGACGGCTCGCGCCGGCAAGGGCACTGGCCCGCAAGCCACACACACGGTCAAGAAGGGTGACACCCTGATCGGGATCGCGAAGAAGTACGGTGTTTCCGCCGACGACATCGCCAAGGCCAATCGCACCAATACCTCCCGCGTCCTGATGCCTGGACAGGAGCTGGTCATTCCTCGACGCAGCAAACGCGCCGGCTCGAACGGCTCCAGCGCTTCCAGCAAGTCCGAGGAGCCGACGTACCGAGTCCGAAAAGGCGACACCCTCGGCGGGGTCGCCCTGCGTTTGGGTGTTTCCGTCGCCGAACTCGCGAAGGCAAACGGCTTCGGCCCGAAGAAGCATCTCGTCGCCGGCCAGCGACTGAAACTCCCAGCGGGCGCGAAATTGCCGAGCAACAAGAAGAGCAAAGCAAAGGCGTCCACCAAGCGGGCAAAAAAGAAAAAGCCGGAGCGCACCTACACCGTCAAGAAGGGCGACACGCTGAGTGGGATCGCCAGCCGCCACGGTGTGTCCGCTCGAGCGATCGCGGCGCGCAATGGCTTCAACATCAAGAAGGCGATTCGCCCAGGGCAGAAGCTGATCATCCCCAACAAGAAGTAGACGAGCCGGAGCCTCAGTCTCCGTCCTCGTTGGCTGCTGCCTTGTGGTTGACGGAGATGAACGCACGCGCCAATGCGGCGCGCCCTCCCTTACCGGCGTATTCGAAGGGAATGTTCGCCTCTCGCGCAGCATGCGTGATGGGATCGCTGTGGCGATGGCCTACCAAGCCCTCCATCAACACGAGAGCCCCGACCCGCCCAGCCTTCACACGCTGCGCGAGGTTGCCGATGGCGTGAGTACCTTGGCGCGTCGTATCGATCCACTCCAAGCGGTCGAGCACCTCGGGTGGCGCAAAGGCGATGCGGTCACGCCGCACCACCCCACCCACGAGCACCAGCGGCGAACGCTGAACGCAACGGATCAACGGCCCCCATTCGACGGGCAGCGTGTCCCTCGCGGCCGACGATGACGACGGAGGCGCACCGGCGCCCGCAGCGCTCGGCGACGAGGGACGCGCAGAAGTGATAGCGCTCGGCACTGGGGATTGAGCTGGAGTAGCCTGCGCGAGCTCGGGCTGCTCAGGGGCGGCTGCCCTCGGACGCGGCTCGTCCTGTTCCGAAAGCTCGGGCAGCGCGCGGACAGCCGCCAGCAGGGCCCGCGCGGTCGCACTCGGATCACCCGCCAATCGGGGCGACGGGATCGAGTGGTCCCGCGCGTAGTCCGTCGCGACCTGGCCCTCCACGGCCCGGACGTATGCAGCCAGAGCTTCCTCCACTTTTCGCGCGGGCTCGATGCGTCGCAGCACTCTGGCCGCAACGTCGCTCCGCACCTTCTCCAACAATCGTTCGACGGCGTCTGACACGGAGCAACGATACCAGAGCCGAGACTCGACGCGCGAGTCACACGTACTGAGATAGCGCGCGTTCGACACTCCCAACATAGCCGCCACCGAACAGATTCACGTGCACGAGCAACGGGTAGAGCTGATAGAGGGCCACACGCTCGTCGGCACCCGGAGCTAGCGGCGTCGCGGCCTCGTAGGCGGCAAACACCCGAGGAGAGAAACCACCGAAGAGCCGCATCATGGCCAAATCCACTTCCCGATGGCCCGCGTACACGGCGGGGTCGATCAGCGCGGGCTGTCCGCGACTATCGCGATGGAGGTTACCGCCCCAGAGATCACCATGCAGACGGTGGGGGCGCTCTTCGGGCACGAGCGCGGGGAGCTTGACTCGAAGTTTGTCGAAACGCCGATGCCAATCGCCGGGCGCCCGCCCATCGTCCACCGCCCGCTCCACCTGAGGCTGCAGTCGCCGCTGCCAGAAGAACTCCGCCCAGGTCGCGCAAGGTTCGTTCTTCTGCGGCAATGAACCGATGTAGTTGTCGTGGTCGAGGCCAAAACCGACGACGTCACCGTGGTGCATGGCCGACAGTCCCTCCCCCAATCTCTCGTCGAAGTCACGCACGGCAGAAGCCGGCGCCAAGTATTCCAAGATCAGATACGCCGGGCGCTGATCCGACACCGCCAGTACCTCTGGCACCTTCAAGCCTCCCGGCACACGCAACCAGTCGAGGCCCCGGGCTTCCGCACCGAACATGCCCGGCGGGGCTCGTCGGTGCGTCTTGACGAATACCCGTTCGCCGTCCTTCAAGCTCACCAGGTAGGCCTCGTTGATGTCCCCGCCAGTCAACGGTGCAAGCGACGAGGCTTCCACCCCCAAAGCCTCGGAAACGGCGCGCAACAACGCTTCAGCCATTGGGCAACCCGTGCCGCTCGACCAGGTGGTCCAACAGGCCCCCGCAAGCTGCCAAGCACAGGTCGACGACTTCTTCGAAGCCACGCTCTCCGCCGTAGTAGGGATCGGGAACGCTGCTTCCTGGAGGGGAATCCGGGTCGAAGTCCCGCAGCAAGTGCACACGCTCCGCGTGCCGGTCGGGGACGATTGCCACCAGATTGCCGAGGTTTTCGGTGTCCATCGCGAGCACGTAGTCGAAACGCTCGAAGTCGCCGAGCACGAACTGACGTGCGCGCCCACCGAGTTCGATCCCGCGCTTGCTGGCGGTGGCTGCCGAGCGTCGATCGGGCGGCTCTCCGACGTGATAGGCTCCGGTACCCGCCGAGTCCACGTCCACCACGTGCGCGAGCCGTCGCTTCTCGAGCAGATGGCGCATGACCCCTTCGGCCGTGGGCGAGCGGCAGATGTTGCCGAGGCAGACGAAACAGACTCTCACCATGGCTCGAAGCATATCCCCGTCGAAAGGCCGTGTCTGCCCCGAGCGCCTGCTTTGTGCTAGCTCGGCGCTGGTCGTTGGGATACTTTCGACCCCGTGACGGGCAGTCTGAAGGGGCGCACGGTGTTCATTACGGGCGGTACGCGAGGCATCGGAAAAGCCATCGGTATGCGGGCCGCTCGCGATGGAGCCAACGTCGTCGTCGTCGGCAAGACGGACGAGGCCCACGCCAAGCTCGAAGGCACCGTGCACAGCGCGGCCGAAGAGATCGGAGCCCAGGGCGGGCAGAGCCTGGCCTGCGTGGCGGACGTGCGGGTGGAGAGCCAGCTCCAAACCGCCATCGACAAAGCACTGGAGCTGTTCGGCGGGATCGACGTGTTGGTGAACAACGCCAGCGCCATCCTGCTGAGCAACACGAAGAACGTGCCGATGAAGCGCTTCGATTTAATGCACCAAGTAAACACGCGGGGCACATTCCTGGCGTCGAAGTTGTGCTTGCCCGCACTCGAGAAGTCGCCCAATCCCCACGTCCTGACACTGTCTCCCCCACTCGACCTACGCCCCGAATGGTTCGGCGCACACCTCGCTTACACGCTGTCGAAGTACGGGATGAGCCTGTGCACACTCGGACTGGCCGACGAGTGGCGCAGCCGCGGAATCGCCGTCAACAGCCTGTGGCCCAAGACGACGATCGCGACCGCGGCCATCGAGAGTCTGATGGGCGCCGAAGCATTTCGGCATTGCCGCAAGCCGGAGATCGTGGCCGATGCCGCCCACGCCATCATTTCTCGTCCGGCGGAGGAGGCGACGGGACAGTTCTACCTCGACGAAGAGGTGCTGCGCGCAGGAGGCGTGACCGACTTTTCGAGCTACGCGGTGGATGCGACGGCGGAGCTGCAGCCCGACTTGTTCGTGTAGCCCAGTCGAGTTTCCGCAGCCGTTTTTTTGCTCCCGCAGCGAGCTCCGAGCCTCGCCGCTCCGCCGCAGTCGCTTTCATCGCAGGAGAACCGCTTCGTCACGGCACCGGCGGGGGACCGACAGCGCCCTGAACCTAGGTTTTTGGAAAAGGGGCCTATTTTCAACGTTGTGGAAGCTCCGCTGTCGCTGTGGGGGCTACCGGCACGCTATGGAAGCCACACCCCACGTGCCGGCGGAGCCAGCTCGGAATCGACCCTGAGGGTCGACTTGCGATCCGATTTCACCTGAGCGATCGACCCTGAGGGTCGATTTGCGATCCGATTTCACCTGAGCGATCGACCCCAGGGGTCGATTTGCGATCCGATTTCACCTGAACGATCGACCCCAGGGGTCGATTTGCGATCCGATTTCACCTGAGCGATCGACCCCGGGGGTCGTGAGTGTTCGCGGCACGGTAGCGCGATCCACAAGCGACGCCCGAGGCCCCTTCCGCAGCGTCGGCGCGACCATGCGCGGCTCGCTGCCGTCAGTCGATGGCAGGTCGTCACACGATGGCGGCAGTGGCTTCGCCTCCCTCACTCGTTGATGAAACGACCGTACTCGATGCCCACGAGCTCGAGCTCGATTTCACCCGCAGGACGACGGAAAACCACGACTTCTCCCAGGTTCTTGCCCAACAGAGCCTTGCCTAGCGGCGACTGGTAGCTCAAGTGACCGCGCTCCGGCTCGGACTCGTCGGGGCCCAAGAGTTGGTAGCTCTTCACGACGCCCTCTTCATCTTCTACCGTCACGATCGCACCGAAGAAGACGCGCTCTGAGTCGTTGGGCACTGTATCGAGAGTCACGACGCGGCATTCGTCGAGCCGCTTGCTCAAGAAGCGAAGCCGGCGATCGATCTCGCGCAGGCGTTTCTTGCCGTAGATGTATTCGGCGTTCTCCGAGCGGTCGCCTTGGGCGGCGGCGTCCGCGACCTCCTGAACGACTTTGGGGCGCGCGACCTCCGCCAGGTGTCTGAGTTCGTCGGCGAGCTTCCTGGCGCCGCGATCGGTGATGTACGTGGGCATGGCAGGCGGGAAGGCTACGTCAGAATCGACTCGCAAACGTAGTTGGGGAAGATACCGCTGGCTGCAATGCGCACCTCAGCCCGCTCGGGGAGCGTGTTGCCGGACAGGACGAGGGCCGTGTCGATGCCGAACGTGTTGGCGCCGAGGATGTCGGTATCGAGGGTGTCGCCGACCATCAGCACATCTTCCTTGGTGACGGTGTCGTCGTTGGAGACGGCGCAAGCGAAGGCATGGGAGAACATCATCGTGTCCGGCTTGCCGAACCAAACGAAACGCTTGGCCACAATCTTCTCTATCATCATCGCCAGGCTCCCCACGGCGACGCCCACTTGGCCATTTCCGCTCGGGTAGGCAGCATCGGCATTGGCCACGACCACCGGGATGGCGAGCCTTCGAAGCAAATTGACCGTACGGTTCAGGTCGCTGAACCAGTCGAAGCCTTCGTCGTCGAGCAGAGCTACGGCGCGCGGCTCGTCATCCAATTCACACACGGAGATGGGGATCGGGTTGAGCCCCGCACTACGGATGTAGAACGCCGAAGACTCTTTCCCCAGATAGGCGACGTTGCCACGCTGGACTTTGGAGCGGAGAAAGTCCTTCGCCAGCAGACCAGAAGAAATGTTCTTGCTAGCTGGGATCAGCGTCCCGTGTTCCGGATGCGCGTAAGCCTTGGCCATCTCTGCTGGGGACTTCGATGCGTCATTGGTGATGACGTACACGTCCTTGCCCGTCCGCGTCAGCCAGGCCAAGACATCGACGACACCGGGCATGATCCCTTTCGAGCTCTTGAGCACGCCGTAGGCGTCGAAGAGGATGACTTTGTACCGGGGCGCCAACTCGGAGAAGGACGTCAATTCGAGCATGACCCCGCATACTAAATGAGCGAGCGCAATTCTCGAACGGTTTTGCCGCGCCCCGATGGGGCAAGGGCGCGACAAAACCTCCTCTACGTTGACTTCGCTCGACACATTTCTGTCCTCTCGGGGGCTTCCCAGCCCCTGCCCCAGTGAACTGGGGCCCCACCCCCCAATGGACGACCGAGAATCTCGCTCGCGCATTTGGGACGGCGGCGTGGTCAGTCGCCAACCTTCCTGCCCCGCGTCAGCTTGACGCGTCGCGGTAAGACGCCTCTAGCGCGGTCGAGCCACGGGCGACGGGTCACAAGGCACGATTTTGACACCAAAACTACCACGATACGCTCCTGAAACATTTGGCCCGCTACACCCCCCAGGCGCCGGCCACCGCGGGCCCTAGCCGGGGGTTTCACCCCTGAAACACCGAAGCGAGCGCCTCGTGCCACCTGCTCCGGACGCGGAAAGTCCCGCTCGCGACGAGCATGAAATTCACACAAGAGAAAGACCTACTCAAGGAGACACGATGACGACCCCTGCCGAAGTTCTCAAGCTCATCTCCGACAAAGACGTGAAGTACGTCGACCTTCGATTCGTCGACACCAAGGGCAAGGAACAGCACGTGACCGTGCCGTCCGGCGAAGTCGATGACGGCTTCTTCAAGAACGGCAAGATGTTCGACGGTTCTTCCATCGCCGGTTGGAAGGACATCAACGAGTCCGACATGATCCTGATGCCCGATGCGGACACCGCCGTCATCGACATCTTCTTCAAGGACCAAACGCTGCTGTTGCGCTGCGACGTCGTCGAGCCTTCCGACATGAAGGGCTACGAGCGCGACCCGCGGTCCTTGGCCAAGCGCGCCGTCGCCTACCTCGCCAGCACGGGCGTCGCCGACGCGGCACGTTTCGGTCCGGAAAACGAGTTCTTCATTTTCGACTCGGTCACGTGGGCCACGGAGATGAAGAGCAGCTTCTTCGCCATCGACTCTCAGGAAGCAGCCTGGAGCAGCTCCATCGACTACGAAGGCGGCAATCACGGCCACCGCCCCGGAATCAAGGGCGGCTACTTCCCCGTTCCGCCAGTCGACTCCCTGCAGGACATCCGCGCGGAGATGTGCAACGCG
>JBNKZR010000163.1:0-14693 GCA_050301735.1 Polyangiaceae bacterium
GTCGGTCTGCTCGAGGTGGCTGCGTCGACGCAGCAGACTGCGGCCGAGTGAGGTGAGCTCGAAGGCTTCCAGCAGGTCGAAAGGCGACTGCAACTCGTGGATCTTGAAGTCACCACGTTTTTGAATGAATCCGCGCCGCGCGAGGGAACGAAGCTCCTGCTGCAATGCGGGGTGGGAATCGTAGCTCACGGGCTTGCCGCGCTCGAGGAACCACAGGTGTCGAGCCTCGTCATCCGTCACCAAAGCGGCGAGCAAGGACGCGTTTTCGGTGACACGTTCGCCTAGTGGCGCTACTTCAGCTTCCAGCTGCGATACCAGCTTGGTGACGCGCTCGAGCCTTTCGTCTGATGCCGACTTGGCTCCGCTCGACGCTGCTTCTTCACGTCGTTCGCCGGCATCGGTTCGCCCGGCGGACCCCCTCGCCAGTGCGACCAACCCAATGAGCAGCGCAACGACGGCGATGATTCCTTCCATTCCCATGAGCGCAACTTGCCACCGAGTCGGCCGCTTGGGCTACTCCATTCTCCGGCCGAGAGTGCCAAAGTTTGGGAGCAAACCCGGTGCAACTGTTCACTCGGGTCGTCCCTGCGCGATCCAACTTTCCACCAGCTGGATGTCCTTCGGGGGTAACGCCGGCAAGCCCAGGGGCATGCCGCGCAGCGGTCCGAAGTCGCCTGCCTGCTCGCGGTGACGAGCCCACAGCACTGCCGCCAGCATCGGAGTTCCTTCTGGCGTCAGGCGAAAGAGGCTAGCCGCCTTGCCCTGCTGATCCCGGTAGCCCCGCGTGAGCGAACTGAGGCTGGAAAGATCGAGGTCTCGTCCTTCGAAGCCGAACCCGCCGCTCATTCCGGGTCCCCCGTCGCCCCGCGCGAAGTCCGGTTGAGAATGGCAATGCCAGCAGACCTTGCGCAGCACGCGCTCGGAGACCTCCTGGTGAGTCACTCTACGCTGCAATAGGGGTAGGCGCTTCGGCACCACGGGCGCCTGCCGAGGTGCTGGAGACGTGGTCAGGAGATAGGCCGCGATGTCCTTCGCCTCGTGCATCGTCAGTCCGTGCTGAGGCATCGAGGTGTCTGGCGCGATGGCTTTCGGGTCGAGTAGCCACGGAACGACGTACTCCGGCTGGAAGCGCGCGCTCAGTAGGCCCAAGTCCGGCGCCAGCGCTGCCCCTTTGGGTGGGGCTTGGCCCCGTTGTTGCCACGTCGCTGGTCGCTCGAACGCATGGCACGCGTTGCAACCCTTGCTCGCGAACGACTTTCGCCCACGCTCGCGGTTTCCGTTGGGCGCTTGGGGTTCGATGCGGGCACTCGCGTGTTGCACGAGATACGCGACAATGTCCGCGGCTTGCTGGGGATCGAGGGCCAAGCGGGGCATAGTCGCGGCGAGCCCTGGCCGCACGTCGTGGGGCTCGAGCAGGAAGGCCGTGAGCCACTCCGGGCGCAGCAGAGCGCCCACTTGATCCAAATTGGGAACCTGCCGCAGGTGAATGATGTTGCGTTGCCAGCGCCGCAGGACGGCTGGGGGCGCCTCGAACTGGCTCGCGAGAATGTCCTGGTGGCAGTGCACGCAGTGTTTGCTCTCTGGTGCGGCAGGAAGGCCCGTCCCGTCGTGACAACGACCGCACTCGAAGCGCTCCGCGAGTCGTCTTCCCCGCTGCGCCGGCTGCAACGTTGGCAGGTCGCCGCCCGTGCTCGGTCGAGGGGGTGGGTGTTCGCTGCCGCCCGTAGCGCGAGCGTGCGGGGCACTGGGTTCACTTTCGGGTGTTGCGACCGCTGATACCGCCTCGCTCGTTCTCGCTTCGCTTGCAAGCGAGGTATCGTTCGTTCTGTCGCAAGCGCTCGCCAGTAGCAGACTGACGCAGGCAACGATGCGCAGGAACGTCATCCGCAGCTTCAGGAAGCGTCGGACGCTTTCGGGCCCAGACAACGCTGCTCGTCATTGCTCATCCGCAAGCAGCGGCCTTCAGCCAATACGGCGGAGGTGGTCTCGAGCGCGCGCTTGGGGGCACGCAGCCAACTCGGCTCGTTGGCGGCCAACTTCCGTCGCAATTGGGCGAGGGCTCCCAACTGGTGTGAACCCAGGCGGTCTTCGCGCTCCAATTCGCTGAGCCTCTCGAGTGCTTCGCTCTGTGTCTCCGGGTCGTGTGCCAGTGCCTCGGCCAAATCGGCCTCGCTGGCCACCCGCGCCTTGGCGAGCACCCGCAACAGATGGGTGGCCCAACGCACGTTGTGTAGACGCTGCTCCGGATCATCGGCGCTGAATCCATCGCCATCGTAGTTGCCATCGATGCGCACCAAACCCAAGGCCAGCACGCGTTGGGCTTGGCTCTGACGGCCGCGCTTGACCGACGTTCCCTTGAGTTTCGGATACACCCGCAGCACGGCATCGACCGCCGTCTTGGCGTCGCCCTTGTCGAGCCGCCGTTCGGCTTTGGCGACGGCTATCGTCTTCGGGCTCAGGGCGTGTTCGACGCCGTTGATGCAAGCGTCGGCAGCGGTCGTCGTTCCGGCCAGTGCGCAAGCGGCGACGGCACCCAAGATCCAGCGCTTGCTCATTGTCGTTCCATCCGTTCGAATGATGATCGAAGCCAAACCCAAGGAGCGAGAATCGACATGATGAGCAGTACGACACCCGCGACGCTGACATTCCTGGGTCACTGTGCCTCTCGACGAAGATTTTTCTCTGTCGTGTCGATTGCCGGGCTGGGTGCGCTGCTATCCGTTGGGTGTGAAAAAGAGACCTCAGTTCCAAGCGACGAGCCGGTGCTGAGCGTCAATGGCCAGCCGACGACGGCCGCGTCGCAGGTCAGCCAGGACGTGGGGGCCTATTGCCGACGGATGTGCCAGCGCTCGAGCGCATGCGGCACGGCCAATGCGCAGGACTTGGCGAACGACATCCCCGGCTTGCAGCGCTCGATGCAAAAGGAGCGCGAGAAGCAGAGCGAGGTCGAACAGCACTGTGTGCAGGAGTGCCAAGCGGATGCGCCGAGTTCGGCCGCACAGAGGGCAGCATTGGAGCGCGCCGAGAAATGTCTCGAGCAGGACAGCTGCGAGTCGTTCAGTGACTGCTTGCGGGGCGTCGCTGTGGTCGAGGCTGCTGCGGGGCCGTGAACTGGGTGGCGTACCGAGCGGCAGTTACCGCATGGGTGTTCAGTGTTGCGCACTGAACACGAACTCGACACGACGATTCTGCGCGCGGTGTTCCGCGTCGCTATTGGCCACTCGCGGGCGAGTTTCGCCGAAGGCACGGAGCTGGATGCGTGTCGCGGGCTGCCCGTGGAGCTGCAGCCAGCCGCCCACGCTCTGTGCGCGTTTGTGCGACAGCTCCATGTTGGCCGCTTCCGACCCCAGGTCGTCGGTGTGTCCCTCGACGGTCACGTCGTGTCCTTGGTATGCGGTCTCCAGTCGGCTCCACAGGCGCTCCAAGGTGGCAGCCGCGGCAGGATCGAGTTCGGCACTGCCCGGTCGAAAGAGCACGGCTTCGTCGATGACCAGGCGCAACGTGCCGTCAGCCGAACGCGCCACGCGCGCATCGCCGCTGCGCGCCATGTCCAACACGCGCAGATCGTCGGGGCTCGAACCCAGGCGCAAGCGCAACCGAAGCGGTGCTTGCGCGTCGAGACGAGCTTTGAGTTGCAGCGTGTGGCTGCCCGCTGCGAGTCGCACTCCCGCCTCGTGGACCAGCGAACCATCGACGCGGAGCTCTGCCTGCCCACCAGCGTCGAGTGCGAAGAAGTAGGTCCCATTCTCAGGCACTTTGAAGCCGCCCGAATAGGCCAGTCCGAATGCTGGTGCGGTGCTGAGAGCAGAGTCTGCGAGCGCGTCTTCGCCCAGCGCCGTTTTCGCATCGACGCCGTCGAGGTCGATGCGCAGGGCGTATCGTTTCATCGTCGATGTGCTCGTGTCGAACGAGCAGTCGCCAGCGACCGAATCGAGCGGTACGATCACCACCAAGAGCGAGCAAGCGATGGCTTGTTCGGCACCTACTCTGCCCGGCAGATGCAACACGGGAGGCGGCTCGTACCCTGGCGGAAGAGCGTACAACTCGGCGACGGAAATGCTGACGTCCCAAGCGGGCTCCCAGCCGACGAAGTGGATTTGGGCTTGGTCGCCCTCGAGCTGGGTGATCCGCGCCTCGAACCACATGCCGTCCCAAGGAGCAGCCACCCGAGCGCCAACGGTGACGTTGCCTGCGGGCGAAAGCTCGTGGACTGAAAGCGCAACTGGGCCAGGGCGAGTCAGTTGCTCCGCAGCGGCGAGCTCGGAGTCGAGGGCCGTCGCAAGCGGAGCACTCCCTTCCGCTTGAGGTGCGGAGGTTGACGAAGTGTCGTGCTCCGTGTTGGAAGGACTCGGCTGCGTCGAGCTCTTGGGTGCTGGGCGCTCTTCTTCCGCATCTGGGGGGACGGGGGCGAGCAGTCCGTGCACTCGCAACAAGACGAATGCGGACAACACGAAGCCGCCGAGTGCCGGCCAAGGCCACCTCCCGGCCTGAAACACGACCCCCGCCGCGCCGAGGGACAGCAATACCCCGAACCAAGCCAACCCCGCTGCCAGCCCAACCCGGCCGGAGAGCGAAAGCAGGAAGGCGGTGATGCCGAGCACCAAGGCCAACGCGGAGAGCAACACGACCCAGCGATGCAATCTGGATCCTGAGCGCGTCGTCCCAGGTGCGCCCCGCATGCGAGCGTGATGCCTCACGGCACTCGAAATGGCAAGTGGCGTAGGCAGACGCGCGCACGGCTCGGCTTCGGGTATGCTGGACGTCACCGCTGTGGGCTTGCCGAGTACCCCGTGAAACAGCGAACTTGGATCGCGCTCAACGCGTGGTCGTTGTGGGTTTCCAGGTTGCCAGCCGTCATCAACCAAAAATTGCATCCAGCTAGATTCGGCAGTGTGTGCCCCAGAAACTGCTGCGCCGGACCGCGTTTGCGAACATGCTTGTCGCGCGAGTGGCCAGTGCACTTGGCCGCTACGAGGCAACATGACGAGCACGCAAAAGCACATCCTGAACACGTCATCTCGTCTTCGGTGCGCCGCACGTTTCGTTGCCTTGGGTGCTGCGGGTTGGCTTCTCGGCTGCAGCGGCGTCGTCGGTGCGCCCCCCGACGCCGATGGCGAGGACGAGAGCGGACGCTTCGGGATGGAGTCGGGTACCGACGGCAACGGAGCGGGCGCGACCGATGGGAGCGGACCCGCTGAAGATGGCGATGACGGCTCTCCGTTCCCCGTGGACGAGAATGGTACACCCTTGGACGCGGACGGTAACCCGCTTGTCGACGCGGACGGCAACCCGCTGATGGTCAACGAGGAAGGCGTCATCGTCGATGCGGACGGCAATCCGGTCACGGACGAAGACGGCAACCCCGTCGTCGTCGACGACAACACCGGTGTCGACGGTACCGCGGATTCGAATCCCGGCGAGCTGCCGACGGACCCGGACGTGTCGCCCGAACCGATCGAGCTCTCGGATTGTTCGACTCCCGGCCCTCGGCAGGTGCGTCGCCTGACCGCGCAGCAGTACGCGCGCACGCTGCAGAGCATTTTCAACGACCCGAACCTCCCTCAGCAAGACGTGCTCGCGGATGCTTCCGTCTTGGGCTTCAACGTCGACGCCAAAGCCTCCGTGGTGCGTGATTTGGAGGGCGAACTGCTGATGAACTACGCCGAGTCCATCGCCGACTGGGCGGTGGACAACGGGCGCGTCAGCCAGTTCACTAGTTGCACTGAGCAGCAAGCGCAGTGTCAACGCGAGTTCGTCGCGAATTTCGGAGCCCAGGCTCACCGCGAACCGCTCGACGACGCACGCGTCGGGAGTTATCGCGCGCTCTTCGATCAGGAGGAGAGCTTCGATGACGGAGCGCGTGCGGTCATCAGCGCGATGCTGCAATCGCCGTTCACGATCTATCGACGCGAGATGGGCACCGAACGTGGGGGCGAGTTCGAGCTCACGCCCTACGAGGTCGCGAGCCAACTGTCGTACTGGCTGACGGACGCACCGCCCGATGCGCAGCTGTACGAAGCTGCCGCCAACGATCGCTTGATCACCACGCAAGACTTCCTACGGGAGGCTGAGCGCCTACTGCAGACGGAGTACGCACGGCAGAGCTTGGCTCGCTTCGTGGAGGGTTGGCTGCACATCGACAAGCTGCGCAGCAAGGCCAAGGACGATTCGGTCATGCCCCTGCCCGCGGAGCTTCGCACCAGCATGGTCGAAGAGACGCGCGAGTTCTTTTTGCAGACGTTCTACGCCGGCGGCTCGCTCTCGGACCTCTTCACGGCGCGTCACAGCTACGTCGATCAACGCCTGGCGTCGTTGTACGAGCTCGGTTCCGCGGGCGACGGCTTCCAACGCGTCGACTTGAGTGACACCGATCGTCCTTCGGGGCTGCTCGGTCATGCGGCGTTCCTCACGACCCACGCCCTATCCGACAACTCTTCCCCGGTTCAGCGCGCCAAGGTCGTCATCGAGCGGCTGCTCTGCGGAAGTCTCCCCGCCGTGCCCGCGGATCTCAACGTGACCTTGGACACGGAGACGGAGTTCACCACCAACCGTGAGCGCTACGAAGTGCACCGTCAACGCTCCGAGTGTGCTCTGTGTCACGAGAACATCGACCCGCTGGGTTACGCCTTCGAACACTTCGACGGATTCGGGCGCTACCGCGAACAGGAAAACGGCTATGACATCGACGCGACTGGCCAGCTTGCCTACTTGGCGAGCGGTCCCGTTGCACTCGATGGGGTCGACAGCCTGTCCGAGGCACTCGCCGACAGCCCCGAGCTGCAGGCATGCTTGGTGCGCTACTGGTCGTACTACACGTTCGGGGCCGAGGACTGGGCAGAGGCTGAGTGCAACCGCGATAGCGTGATCCGCTACGCGCGGGAGGAGGACTTCACGCTGCGGAGTGTGCTTCTGGGCATCGTGCAAGCTCCGCACTTTTCACGCCGGGTGGTGGACCAATGAAGAGCAAGCTGTGGGGTCGTCGTCAGTTCGTGCGCAACGCCGGTGTGGCGTCGCTGTTTGCTCCGTTCTTGTCGGCGCTCGACGAGCGCGCCGTCAGTGCTCAGACCTCGGGCCGCGCCAAGTACCTGTTGCTGTTCGTCACTCACGGGACGGATGTCTCCAAGTGGGCACCCCGGGGCTCCTCGTCGAGCATCGATTCGTTCAGCGCCATGACCGAGCCGCTGAGCGCGATCAAAGACAGCCTCATCTTGGTAGATGGCATCAGCGGTGGTGGCTTGTGTTCGAGCCATGGCTCTCCGGGCGGCCTGTGCGGGGCCACGTGGGGCGCCAATGCGCTGATATCCATCGACCAATTCATCAGTGACGAACTGCGAGCAGCTGGTGCCAATACGCTCATTCCGCATCTGGTTCTGGGGGACGGCACGACCGAGCAGAAGACGATGTTCTGGCGCGACAACCAGCCGCTGACTCCCGTCTCCTCACCGTCCGCTGCATTCAGCGCGATCTTCGGCGGACGCACTGCGCCCGACTCCGGCAATGGCGGCGAGACACCGAGCGTGGACCCTCGGCTGTTGCGTCGGCAGAGTGTTCTCGACCTGCTCGGGGACGAGCTGAAACAGCTCGAGCAGGCGCTGGGTGCAGAAGAGCGCGCCAAGCTCGAAGTTCACGCCGAGTCGTTGCGCCAGGTCGAGACGCGGCTGGCGGCACAATTGGGCGGTGGTGATTCGGGCGTGGTGCAACCCTCCTCGTGCACTTTCCCCCAGCAGCCCACGAATACTGGCAAGATCCTGCCCGACACGTCCATTCTCTTGCAGTTGGCGGTCAACGCGCTCGGTTGCGACCTCACGCGTGTTGCGTCCGTGCAGTTCGGCCACCATCAAAGCTGCCCCGTCGAGCTGCCGAACCTGACGGGGGAGTGGCACAACGAGTTCTTGCACAGTCCGGACAAGGCGCCTCAGTTGATTCAGCTCGAGCAGTGGCTGTGCCAGGAGTTCGTCAGCGCTGCCCAACGCCTGCAGGAGTTACCCGCTCCCGATGGCGACGGCACGCTCTACGATCAGACGTTGATGGTGTGGGCACGGGACATGGGTGACTCCGTGAACCACGGCGACTCCAACATGGTCTACGTCTTTGCCGGTGGCGCGGGTGGCTACCTGCAGCACAGTGGCAACGGGCGCTACGTCAAGGCCAGCGGCGGTCACATCAAGGTGCTCGCGACTTGCGCCGACGCCATGGGCGTCTCGAACTTAGGCAGCTTCGGCACGGGCGCGGACAAGACGCCGCTGTCACAGCTGCTGGCCTAGGTGAGCGAGCACGCCTGTCGGTTAGCGAATCGCGCTCGCTCGTATGGAGCGAGGGCTCGCAGGCCGAGTCAGCCAAAGAGTCCGTCGATACGCCGATCGACTCCGAGTTCGTCGAGGTAGCCCTCGAGTCCGATCGTCGCGGGGGAACCAGAGTCGTCTACCACGCCTGCCATGTCGAGGAAGCTGTTGAGCAGCTGGTTGACGTTGTAGCGGGAGGCCTCGTAGAAGTAGCTGCCGCCAGCGTCGAAGGGCGAGTTGGGGCCAGCGTCGAAGTGCGCCCCCGGGGTGGCGGAGCCGAGGTTGCCGGCAGCGATGTAGCCCATCTTGCCGTGCCCGTGCCCGTGCCCTTCGCCCAGGTCGGACGCCAGGAGCACCAACGAATTGTCGAGGACCGTCGTTTCCGGTCCTTCGGGGATCTGATCGAGCGCCGTCAACAGCGCGGCGAACTGTTCGACGAAGAAGCGATACCCCGAGAGCAAGCGCGAGTCGTACTCCGTGGCGTTTTCGTCACGGCCCGGACGCAAGAAGGCTTCCGTGCCCGGAAGCGGATCGCCGTGCACCATCGCGTGCCAGTCGTAGCCCTCGGTGTAGGTATCGAGGGTGTCGTCCAACTCTTGGATGCCGAAGCGGGGGCTCTGCTGATTGACGAACTCCAGACGTCCCACGGGCGCCAGATCACAGCCCATGGCCCGAGCCAGGATCTGGATCTGAAGTGGCGCGATCTGGTCCATGCGGAAGCCCTGGTAACTTTCAACGGCGTCGATGCCGCTGGGGATGGTGCAGGCTTCCGTCAGTTCCAGGTCGAGCTCCAGCTGACGAATGCGCTCGGCGTGTTCGTCCAGACGCCGCTGGTCGTCACTGCCGAGCCCCTGTCGAAGATCCACGAAGCTGTTCCGCACGGCGTCGAGCACACTCTTGTTGCGCCCACGCAAACGGCGTAGCGCCGCCTGCTCCTCGCTTTGCTCGTTGCCCGTATCCAATCCCCCAAAGAGGCTGTCGAATGCGGCCCGCGGGTGAAGATTGAGCGAAATCGCGTTGCCTCGCCCCTCGAAGCTGAAGAGGCTGGGTTGCACCGGCGTCTGCCCGCCCCACGGGGCCATCGCGTCGCCGTCGACACCGAGGTCGACCGAGCGCTGTGGTTGACCGTCACGCAGGTACTCGCCGATCAAGTGCTCCACCGAGGCGTTGTTCGCTCCGCCTTCCGCGACCGCATCCTGCCTCACCTCGCTCATCAGGTTGCCGTTGGCGGTCGGAAAAGCGCCCGTCGTCAAGGTTCCTGTCAGGGCTGCTTCGTGTTTTGCGGGGTGGCCCCAAACGAACGGGTCCCCTCCCACCTCCAGAACGGAGTTGTCTATCGCCGAGACGAACAACGCGCGGTCGACGAAGGGTGCAAGTGGCTCAGTGACGTAGGGTAACGTCATGTCAGCGGCTGGACGCCACGCGCCCAGCGGTACGCCCATGGAGTACGACATCACGAGCACTCGCCGCGGGCCGGCGGCTTGTTGCGCGAATGCCGCGCCCTCGAAACGCTCCAGCCAGGGCAGCCCCAACGACAGCCCACCGAGTCCTCGTAGGAAGCGACGTCGAGAGGGCGCCTGGATTCGGCGCTGTTGCCGAGCGACCCGCGAAATACGTTGATTCATCGTTCGACCCTTCGCTTGCGCAGAAACGCGTCGGTTTGCACCAACGCCAAGAGGAGCTCACGGACGTCGCCGCCAGCGGCCTCGGTGGCGGTGTGCAGAGCGTCCAGACTGCAAGCGTCTTCAGTGAACTCGGATCTGCCGAGAGCTTCGCGGAACCAGTTCGTCGCGTAGCAGTTCCGGGCTTCGTCGCTTTGGGCGATGGCCTCCACCAAATCGATCGCGTCGGAGAAGACGACCTCTGCTCCGTCCAACGTCAGGACCCCCGATGCGTCGATTGGGGTGCCATTTTCTTCGTCGCGCCAATGTCCGACGGCATCGTAGCTCTCGAACGCCAAGCCCACGGGGTTGATCACGTTGTGACACCCCGAGCAGTCACCCCGTTCGAGCAGTGGCGAGAGGCGTTCTCGTGCCGTCGGCAAGTCGGAAGTATCCTGCAGCGGACCCTGAATGTCGACGTTGCCGGGCAAAGCAGGTAGCGCCCGGCACAGGACCTGAGTCTGAACGAAGGCTCCGCGGTGAATCGGGTTCGTCTCCGTCGAGTCGGCGAGGACGGCCATGAGCGAAGCTTGCGTCAAGAGACCACGACGGTTCGGCAGCTCGACGGGCAGCCATTCATCCTCACTGCTGCCTCCACCGCTCACGCCGTAGTAGCTCGCCAATACCGAGTTGATGGGATAGGTGTCGCTGCTCAACAGGGACGATATCGTGCCGTCACCCGCGTCGAGTACGTGGCGGAGGAAATGACCCTGCTCTTGCCCCAGGGAACCGCGCGCCGGGTCGAAGTCCGGGAACTCTTCGGGTGGTTTCCACTCGAAGTCGTACAGCTCCAACCACTCGCGATGAAAGCGTTCGACGACATCGAAGAACGCGTCGTCGGCCATCAAACGTTCGGCGTGAGCGACCACCGCTGCCGGCTCGTCGAGCTCGCCACTGGCCGCCGCATCGAATAGCTCCTGATCGGGCATGCTGCCCCGGAACAGGTAGGAGAGGCGCGTCGCGCGTTCATAGCCCGTGAGCGGCAGTAGGAATTCACCTTCCGCCTCCAGCCCTCGCTCCACGCGATAGAGCGTGGCGGGCGCTTGCACGAAGTACTGCACCAAGCCGGCGAAGGCGAAGCGAGCGGGTTCGCCTTGGCGAATGTCGTCGTAGACGGCGCGGGCCAGGTCCCGTTCGGACTCTGTGAGCGGCCGGCGATAGGCGCGCAGGCCGAAGCTGTCGATGAAGTCGTCGACGCACCCGTCGATATCCGCGTTCGTCGGCGAGTCGCCCAGGTCACAGGGCATCAATTGGCTGACGAAGGTGTCTGGGTCTTCGTCAATCAAGCTGGCGATGCGCTCGGCATTGTCTTCGATGGCGTTGCTCTCGGCGGTGTTGACGATGTTCGCTTCCGCATTGGTCGAGAACCCGGAGCTGATGAGCGTTTCCGGAAAGCGGGAACCTTCGACCACCCGACGCCCCAGGTCATCGCCGAAGAGGTCCTGCATCGTGTTGTGGTATTCGGTCGACGATAGGCGGCGCAGGGGCTGGTTTGGCACCGTACGTTCGCCGCACTCTTCAAGCGTGGGTTGCAGTTCGGGTTCACCCGTTACCTCCCCGCCGGCGCCCGGCTCCGGCTCGGTAGTGTCATCTGCCGCGGCGGCATTCGGATCGTCGGGGTCACCTTCGGGCGTGTCGGCAGCCGACGGCTCGCTCGCCTCCGAGCTCGGGGCGCTTTCATCTCGGGTGTTGGGGTCATCCTCCAACTGCGATGCCAGATCGCTGTCGTCGTCGGCAGCAGGATCCCTCGCTCCCACGGCGGAAGAACACGCGCTCGCGGCGAGGAGCAGCAACAGGCCCCACCTGTGCCACACGTCGAGCCTCCAGGTTCGCCTCGAATGGTGACGCATCTGCGTTAGTGTACCGAGCCGCAGAAGCTTGACCAGTTCAGGAATGGAGTGTTCCCTTGCGCACCATCATCAGGTGCTCTCATTGGATTCGAGCACGCGTGCTACCGACGTCGACGGAGAGTTCGTGAGCTGGGCCTACATCGTTTGACTTGCGTAGGATACCGTCACGCGTCGGACACCCCGAAACCAAGCCTGTTCCGCCGCCAGGCGCATGCGGCCGGTGAACTGTGCGTGCAGCAAGTCGGCCAGCGCATCTCCTTCCACGCACGTGCGGCGCACGGTGTTGATCACCTGTGGCGGCAAATGTTGAAACCGCTCCTCCGGGAGCGCAGGCTCGAGGGGCGCAGCTGCAACGACGAGAGTACCGCAGCGACGGCGGTCAGCAGGTTGGGTAGCGAGCCGAACTTGGCATCGCTGCAGAGGCGGAAGACCTGCGACAGCACCGCAGCCAGCAAGCCCAGGCACCTCCAGCCGCGCAGAGCCGGCTCGCTGCACGCGCCAACGACAGCCCAGCGGTGGCGCCGACCACTCCAACGCTCTCGTGACCCCAACTAGACGGATGGCTGCGTGCACGGCCACCGAAGCCACGAAGACGATCCTCATCCCGTTCAGCCTCGCGGCGCGTGAGGATCGCGGTGGTGCGTATACGGCTGATGTGGAGATGCGATTAGGGGCGTCGCGCTACAATGACGCGAGAAATGTCCTTCCCTTCTTGAGCGTAGGCCGAGGCTTGCCGGGTATTTCGTGGGTGTCGGGACAAAGCAACGGCTGTCCCGCCAATGTCAGTGAGTGCCTCTCGGCCAGGGTTCCGAGCGAAACGGGTCTCGCTTGCCCTGCGATTCAATCATGAAATCAGAAATAGTCGTGATTCGACGTGCGCGTCGAACCCCTGTCCACTGCGCGCTGCTAGCCATTGCCGTCGCGCACCTTCTACCTGCTTGCGCCGAGGATTCCGACGGGGAGTCGCAGCAGCCGATTCAACCAGCGGCTTCCAACACCGGCGTGATGCCGGGCCCAGCTGCTCCGGTCGGCTCGATGCCTGCTCCCGCCGCAACAGCGGGTCAGCCGCCGGCAGCGGTGACGCCATCCGTTCCCCAAGAGACGCCTGCGGTGCCAGCCATGCCCAGTGCCGGTGGGGGCGAGCCCATGCCGGCGCCGGTGAGCACCACTCCAGAGACGTCCGAGCCCGAGCCCGTCGATGACCCGGGCGCCGCAGGAGCGCCAGCAGTCGTGGACGCTGGTGCTCCCGCCGACGTTCCTCAGGAACCCGACGCCGTGCCGGACGCTGGCGGCGCGGAGACACCGCCGGAAGGGGAATCGGGTTTGCCAGAGCTCCCCGATCCCGGCACAGAAGGCGACGGGGACTACGAAGTCGGGCCCAACGCCCCAGGTCAGCCCGAGGTCGGCAATCAAGGCAATCCGAAAGGCAAGCGCTACCAGTTCTCGATGCGCTTGGCTGACAGCAAGATATTCGACGGCACCGACTCCACGCTCGACCCGAGCAAGCCCGTCAACGACAGCCGCTCGATCACCGTCTACGTCCCGGCGCAATACCAGGACGGAACGCCAGCGCCGGTGCTCGTCATTCAGGACGGGCCGGGACCGATCGACCTGGTGTCGAACGCTCTGGATAACATGACGGTCTCCAACGACCCGCAGCGGAAGTTGCCGCCCTTCGTCGCCATCGGGGTGCAGAACGGCGGCAACGACGCCCAGGGCAGCGAGCGCGGTCTGGAGTACGACACGATGTCCGATCGCTACGCGCGCTTCATCGACGAAGAAGTGCTGCCCGCGGTTGCATCTCACGCGGCTTTGCGAGCGGACTACCCGGATTTTTCGTTCACCACCAACCCGTCTGGCCGCGGTGCCTTGGGTTGTAGCTCTGGCGGCGCGGCGGCGTTCACCATGGCTTGGTTCCGCCCGGATCTGTTCAGTCGCGTAGTTGCCTATTCCACGACGCTCGTCGACCAGCAGGACGAAGATGCGCCGGAGAACGCGATGTATCCCGATGGCGCCTGGGACTACCACTCCGAGCTCGAGCTGATCGCCAACTCCGAGAAGAAGCCAATTCGCTTCTTCATCAACGTCAACGAGAACGACCTGCGATCGACCGATCCCGAATCGACCTTCCACAACTGGGTCATGGCCAACGAAAGAACGGCCGAAGACCTGGCTGCGAAAGGTTATCACTACCGTTTCGTGCTCGGCCGGGGTGCGGGGCACTGCGACTTCGGCGTCCAGCAGGCAACCATGGCCGATGCCCTGGCGTGGGTCTGGCGCGGCTACGAACCCACCGGAGATTGAGCAGGTGAACGCAGAGGTCGGCTCGAGTGAGCTGATCTCTGCTGTGGAACAGCTGCGTTTCAAGCTAGCGTGTGGGAGTAAACGCTAGCTGAGACGGGTCATTCGCCGGCGGCTCAGGAGATCACCTCGCAGGGCGGATGACCAACCTTCCTAGCGTCGAGTTGCGAGCGACGGTCGATTGCGGTTTCCACCATGGCACTGCTATCTCTGCGCGATGGGAGTGGTGTTCGAATCAACGATTCGATCGACGGGCGTCGTGCTGTCGATCGTTGCGACCTGTCTCACGTTCGGGACTGACGCGCTCTGCGCCGACGACGACGAGGGCGGTAGCTATTGGGACAAAGAGCGGGAGCAGACCCAAGAAGAAGAGACCAAGCGCCGGCGCGTTTCTGAAGGAGTGGCGGGGGCTTTCCGCCTGAGTCTTTCCACAGAGGTGCTCTCAAGCGTGAAAACGACGAGCGAGCCGGGGGACACCACGGTCACCGTCACTCAGGAAGGCAGCGGCCTTCCCGGGGGGGCCGCCAGAGTCCTTCTCGGCTTTGCGCCCACGTCGTTCATCAACGTCGGGGCTACGGTCGGCGTCGCGACCTCGACGG
>JBNKZR010000164.1:0-14689 GCA_050301735.1 Polyangiaceae bacterium
CATCGAGTGATTGGGCGTCTAGCGGCGCGCGTCGGCGATTGAGCGATTCGACGCCAAGAGGCGAAGACCGGGCGCGCCGCTGAGGCTCGAACGTCGACCGCTCTGGACTAGGAGCCCTGCCCCGATTGGGCACTGGCCCGGCGGCGCTCGACACGGACACGACGACGACTCTCCTTTGTCGAAACTTTCTCCGGCCCGGCGTGTCCCTACCCGAGAGCGCTGAATCCACCGTCGCAACACGCGCGGTGGATAGGCGCGTGACGTCGAGTCGTGGCCGTCGCGCTGCGAGTGGAGGACTGTGTGATGGCAGTGGTGATGACGGGCGCACGTGCGTCCTTTGGATTTTTGGCTTTGGTTTGTTTGCTCGTGGCGTGCACTCGACGCCCGATGGATGCCGGCGCGACACCCAGCCCGGCGACGGAACTCCACGATTCCGCGACACCGAGCGACCCGACGGAACTCCACGATTCCGCGACGCTCGAGCAGAGCGGTGCGACGCAAGCACGGGGGACCGCAGCGTCGGGCGAGCAAAGGAGCGACACGCCTCCAGCGCAGTCGGCCACCCCTTCCCCGAACGGCTCCAGCCCAGGCCACGCCGCTCGAACTCCGAAGCTCGAGGCCGGCAGCGCGGCTGGCGCGAGCGGCGGCGTGCCTCACGACAACGCCGGCAACGGTGGACTGGGGCTCACCGGTATCGGCGCGGGTGGCGGAGGCTACGGCGTCGGCATTGGGCAGCTCTCTGGCTTGGGGCAGGGCTTCGGCTCCGGGCATGGTCGACTGTCAGGCGGGGCTGCGCCACCGAGGTTCAACACCGAATCCTACCAAGCGCTGGAGGAGACGGGCTTCATGCGCACTTCGGTCGATGCGCGCTCCACCTTTTCCATCGACGTGGACACGGCTTCATACAGCCTCGTCCGACGGCACCTGGAGGAAGGACAGGCGCCTCCTCAGGGCGCCGTTCGGGTCGAAGAGATGCTGAACTACTTCAACTACGACTACCCCGAGCCCGACGAGCGACGTCCCTTCTCGGTCAGTAGCGAGCTGAGCCGCGCCCCGTGGAACCCGGCGCACAAGCTGCTCAAGCTGGGCATCAAGGCGCGACACATCGACCTCAGCCAGCGCCCCGCGGCCAACTTGGTGTTCCTGATCGACGTCTCTGGCTCGATGCAATCCGCCGACAAGCTGCCGCTGCTCAAGCACGGCTTGAATCTGCTCAGTGAACAGCTGACGGAGCGCGATCGGGTCAGCATCGTCGTCTACGCCGGGGCTTCCGGAATGGTGTTGCCGGCAACGGCGGGCAGCGAGCAGCAACGCATTCGAGAGGCGCTTGCCCGGTTGGAAGCGGGCGGCTCCACCAACGGCGCCGCGGGCATCCAGCTCGCTTACGCAGCGGCCCAAAACCAATTCAAGAAAGGCGGCATCAACCGTGTCATCCTCGCGACGGATGGGGACTTCAACATGGGCGTGACCAACCGCAGTGAGTTGGTCAGATTGATCGAAGAGAAGGCGAAACGCGGCGTGTTCTTGAACGTGCTCGGCTTCGGCCGCGGCAACTACAAAGACGATACCTTGGAACAACTCGCGGACCGCGGCAACGGCAGCTACGCCTACATCGATAGCGGCGCCGAAGCGCGCAAGGTCCTCGTGGAGCAGGCCTCGGGCACGCTGATCACGGTTGCCAAGGACGTGAAGTTCCAAGTCGAGTTCAACCCGTCTTTGGTCGCGGGTTTTCGTCTGATCGGTTACGAGAACCGGCGCTTGGAGCACCAAGACTTCGCCGACGACAAGAAAGACGCCGGCGAGATCGGAGCTGACCACACCGTCACGGCCCTGTACGAGATCGTGCCGCAGGGCGTGCCCGTGCCTGCGTCGAAGGTGGCCCCGTCGAAGTATCAGAAACCGGCAGCATTGACCGACGCCGCGCAGGGCAACGAGCTCTTGACCGTGCACCTGCGCTACAAGCCGCCCGCGAGCAACACCAGCAAGCACTTCAGCGTAGCCATTCAAGACGGCGCAGTTCCCCTGCACGCGAGCAGTGAAGACTTTCGCTTCGCCGCGGCGGTGGCAGAATTCGGGCTGTTGCTCAGCGATTCGAAGTACCGCGGAGCGGCGAGCTACGACCGCGTACTCACCAACGCTCGAACCACGACGCGCGGCAGAGAACGGCGTCAGGAGTTCGTAGGCCTCGCCCGCAAGGCTCGTGCGCTGGCCAAGTGAGACCGCTCATCGCACTACGCGGGCGGCGCGGTGGAAGTGATGCTGGCTCGCGTGGCGTGGTGTTGCACGCACGCAGCCAGCTTCGGGTGACGCGACACGTCGTAGGTGTTGCGGAAGGTCATCCACTCCAGCGCCGTCAGCAGCGCAATCTCCGGCAAACCGAGGCACTCCGTCGACGTGAGCCATGGCCCTCGCACCCTCTCTTCGAGCCAGCTGAAGCACGCCGCCGCCCGCTCGTGCTGCTTCTGGATGTACGCTGCCTGCGCGGGCTCCACGCCATCTTTCTTCAGGTAGAAGGTGTTGATGAGGGAGTCGAGCGCACCATCGATGACGCTCAGGAGATTGCGAGTATCGACGTCGGCGGGGTCGTAGGCGGCCAAGGGGCCCGGTCCGTGCTTGCTCAGCAGTAGTTGACTGATGACCGCCGAATCCAAGACCAGCTGGCCTCGCACACGTGCGACCGGCACCTTCCACAAGGGCGATATCTTTCGCAGCGCTGCCTGCCCTGCCTCGGTCGTCGTATCCACCCAATCGAGCTCGAGTCCGAGCTCCAGAGCAATGATGCGAACGCGCCGAACGTAGGGTGAGGTCAAGGACCCGAATAGCTCGAGATGGCTCATGGACGAAGAGTGCCACGAGCGCTGGGCACCATTCAATGCTCAGCAAACGCTGGCGTGGCTGGTATAAAGGCACCATGGAACTCGACTGGGGCGACGGAGACTACGGAACGACAGCAAGACAACTCGAACCGGCGACGCTGCGCGCGTTGGATAGCGCCAAGCTCTCCCGAGGAGAATCCGTGCTCGATCTGGGATGCGGCAACGGCAACGTCACGCTGGAAGCGGCTCGGCGTGGAGCCCAGGTGACGGCGGTCGATCCGTCGGCGCGCTTGCTGCAGGCCGCCCAACGACGTGCAGAGGCGGAAGGGCTCAACGCTCGCTTCCTCCAGGGTGACGGCGCTCGCGTCGAAGCACCGGATGCGTCCTTCGACGCGGTGGTTGCCGTCTTCTCCGTGATCTTCGCACCCGATGCCGAAGCCTGCGCCAAGGAGATGCTTCGTGTCGTCAAACCCGGCGGACGCGTCGTGGTCACGAGCTGGCTTCAAGAGGGAGCCGTCAACGACATCGCCGAAGTGATCATCCCGCCAGATGCGCCTCGCCCCGCATCACCCTGGCCTTTCACGGACAAGATCCGGGAGCTCTTCGCGCCCTACGCGGTGGACGTATCGATCGAGGAAGACGCGTTGCCGATGCGCAGCTCCTCGGCCAAAGCCTGGCTTGACGATCTGGAGGACAACCACCCCGTTTGGCGCATGATGAAGAACGTGCGAGCGGCGGAGTGGGACGCACTGCAAACACGGAGCCTCGAGATCCTCGAGAGCGCCAACGAAGAACCCGACGCTTTCTGCTGCACCAGCAAGTATTTGATCACGCGCATCGACCGCCACTGAGCCGGGTGACCCTCGCGGCGCGACAACCCGGCGCCGCGATGCCCGACACCGGCGGCGACCCAGTGCCGCAACCTTTCCACCCAACCGTCAACCGGCGAGGGTGAAGTCGCGGGCGACCTGCTTCAGCTCTCGACGACGGAAGCAACCCAGCACGTGGTCGTTGACCATGCCCACGGCTTGCATGTGGGCGTAGACGATCGTGGGGCCGACGAACGAGAAGCCGCGACGCTTGAGGTCGCTGCTCATCGCCTTCGACTCGTCGGAGCTTGCCGGGATCTCTTTCCAACTGCGGTAGCTATTCTGGCGCGGTTTGCCTCCCACGAACTGCCACTGATAGTTGGCGAAACCGGAGAACTCCTGCTGCACACGAATGAACGCCTGAGCGTTCTTGACGGCGGACTCGATCTTACGCTGATTTCTCACGATGCCGGGGTTGTTCATCAAGCGGCGGAGCTCGCGCGCCCCGAAGCGCGCCACGCGCTCGGGCTCGAAGTCAGCGAAAGCCTCACGGTAGGCAGCGCGCTTGCGCAAAATGGTGATCCAGCTGAGCCCCGCCTGCGCTCCCTCCAACACCAAGAACTCGAACAGCAGCCGCTCGTCCGTCACGGGGACGCCCCATTCCAAGTCGTGGTACGCGACGTAGTCCGGGTCGTCGCCGCACCACTCACAACGTTTCGAGTCAGCAGCCATCGCCGGGACGATAGCGCACTGGCTCGTGATGAAGAAGCCTGCAGGCTTGCGCGTGCGCACGGTGGGTCGCGCGCTGGCCGACCCACAAGCCCCATTGAGAGCGACGAACCTTTGTACGACAATCGACGGCATGCTGCTCGACCGCCTGCTGGCGAACGTTTCTTTGGACGTGGCCCCATTTGCGGTCTGCGACATCCGCCGGGGCTCGCGCTTGCGCATGGCGGCGGAGCGCAAGTCGACGCTGCACTTCGTGCTCCAGGGCCACGGACAACTGGTAGCGGGCCGCTCACTGGCAGAAATGGGCCCCTACACCCTCGCCTTGATCCCTCCAGGCCTCGACCACCACGTCACGGCCTCGGACGGAGAGGGTTCATCCGCAACCAGCGACTCGGATGCGCTCAGGCACGTCGACGTGCTCGGCGTCGAACGCATCACCCAGGGTAGCGGGGAGCCGGAACTGCTGATGGCATGTGGCGCGCTCCGCGCCGAGCTGAGCACGATGGGCCTGTTCGAACCTCTGCGCCAGCCGCTGGTCGAGTGTTTTTCGGAGTCTCAGCGCGTGCGCTCGTTGTTCGAGGAGTTGTTTCGAGAACAGCGCGACAACCACGCCGGAAGCGCCCGCATGATCCAAGCGATCATGATGCAGTGCCTCATTCACCTGATGCGCAGAGTCTTGGCACAAGACGGCACGCACTTGGGTTGGCTCACCGCGCTGCGAGATCCCGAGCTGGCGCGAGCCCTGGACGCCATGCTCGCCGAACCGGGCGCAGCGCACTCTTTGGAGAGCCTCGCGGCGACGGCGGGAATGAGCCGCTCCAGCTTCAGCGCCCATTTTGCGAGCAGCTTCGCCAAGTCGCCGATGGCGTTTCTACGCGAGGTGCGTCTCAACCACGCGGCGAGACTGCTTCGAACCACGGACGAGCCAGTCAAGTCGATCGCCGGCGCCGTCGGGTTCTCCAGCCGTAGTCACTTCTCACGCGCATTCAAAGAGCAATTCGGTCGCGATCCGGCGGACTATCGCGGCGAAGACGACGCAGGCTGAGCGCCTCGCTGTCGGAACGAGGCAACGATGGGGTGGAGCCACCCCAGAACGCGGGCATACAACAGGCGCCGCGCCGGCGAGATGACGGGAAACATCGGCTGATGCCGAGGCCAAACGCCCCACACCGAGCAACGGCGCCAAGGTTGGGGTTCTCTGCAATTCGTCGCGGTGTCAGCGCGCTTACCCGACTTCGACGGCCTCTCGCTCGCCGCCGAGCAGGGCCTCGTCCAAGACACGAGCGAGCGTTTGCTTCGGACGAGAGCCCTGCAGCCGCTCCACCAACTGGCCGTTACGGTACACGGCGATGGTCGGGAGTGCGACGACGCGCTGCTCGGCAGCGAGCTCACGCTGTGTGTCCACGTCCACCTTGGCCACGACCACCCGCCCCGCATAGTCGCTGGCAAGTTGCTTGATGATGGGGGCCACCGCACGACATGGGCCACACCAATCGGCGTAGAAATCGACGAGGACGGGCTTGTCGCCGCGGATTGCCTTGGCGAACTCAGCTTGGGAGAGTGGTACGACTCGACTCATGGGAACCTCCGTTGAGGGTGTTGACGGAAGCTCCGTGCTTCCGACGAGTTCAATCTGCGGTACCCGGCGTGCGGTTTCTTCCGAGAGCGGTGCTGTTCTGTCCGGCCTCACGAGAGCTCGGACTTCCGACGTCAGACAGCCCTGGTCAGCTCCCCGAGACTGAGTGATCCTCTGCCCATGGCAACGTCACAGCACAGCACCCGCATCGAGAAAGACTCCCTCGGCGACGTCGCAGTCCCGGCGGACCGCCTGTGGGGCGCCCAAACTCAGCGTAGCCTCGAGAACTTCGGAATTTCGACCGAGCGCGTACCCATGACGGTCATTCACGCGCTCGCCGCCATCAAGAAAGCCGCGGCGCTGACCAACGCCGAGCTCGACTTGCTGCCCCAGGACACTGCTGAAGCCATCGCGCGCGCAGCCGACGAAGTGACGGACGGGCTGCTCGACGCCGAGTTTCCTCTCTCTGTCTGGCAAACGGGCAGCGGTACCCAGACGCACATGAACGTCAACGAGGTGCTCGCCAATCCGGTGGGGCCCGAGCCGCAGCAGGAATGGATCGAGATCGTCAATACTGGTGCCGAGCCAGTGGACGTTGGGGGCTTCGAGCTGCACGACGGCGCCGGTGCCGTGGCCCTACCGCCGGCACTCATGCGCCCCGGACAATATGCGCTCATCGTTCGGGAAGACTACGACGAAGGACTCGGGTGGGACGTGGTCCCCGACGCCGATGTGTTGCTGCTTCGGGTGAGCGTTCTCGGGAAGTCGGGGCTCTCGAACTCGGGTGAACCCCTGTGGCTACAAGACGCGCAGGGTGCGGTCGCCTCCCGTTTTCCACCGCTGTCCGCCTCGCGACAAGGAGAGAGCTGGGCGCGCCGCAGCCTCGAGGCGCCTGACGACGACACCACGAGCTTCGCCGTGCACGCGCCCCCAGGCGCCTCTCCCGGAGCCCCCAACGTGCTGTCGGAATAGCGCGCCATCTCGGGCCGGGGGCAGTTGCGTGACCGAACACGGCCTGGGCGCGTGGTCGGTCAGGTGCCGCTGATCGTCATCTGACTGACGCGAAAGGTTGGTGCAGCGACGGACGTCTGCAAGTCGAGGTCGTCGGCGATGGCGTCGATGCCTTTCAACATTTGGTCGAGGTTGCCGGAGATGGTCACCTCGCTGACGGGGTGTGCGATCTTGCCGTCTTCTATCCAGAAGCCCGAAGCCCCCCGGGAGAAGTCACCGGTGATGGCGTTGAAGCCGTAGCCCATCATGTCAGTGACGTACAAGCCTCGCGGGGTTTGGGCGATGAGCTCTTCACGTGTCAGTTCACCCGCGGCGAGCGTGAAGTTGGAGGTGCTGGAGCTCACGCTGGCCCCGCCTCGACTGCCGCTGTGGGTACTCTGCATTCCGAGCTTTCGAGCACTGTAGGTATCGAGCAGATAACTCGACAGCTTGCCGCCATCGACGACCACGTTGCGTTTGGAGGGCAGGCCATCGCCATCGAATTGCCGTGAGCCTGGTCCGCGCACGACGAGGGGGTCGTCGACCAGCGTCACCAGTGGGCTCGCGACTAGCTCCCCCAACTTATCGACCAGATAGCTGCTCTTGCGCCAGAGCGCGCCGCCGAGGATGCATCCCGCGAACGTTCCGATGATGGATCGGGCCGCATCCCGGTCGAACACGACGGGGGCTTGTTGACTCTCGACTTTGCGCGCCCCCAACTGGCGCAGAGTTCGACGCGCTGCTTCATGACCGACGGCCTCGACGCTCTCGAGGTCCTCCAGGTGGCGTCGCGCCGTCCAATAGTGCCCGCGCCGTCGCTTGTCGCCCTCGTCCATCACGACAGGTGCAACGTTGAGCGCCGCGTAGGAGCCGCGATGGGCGCCCGAAAAGCCGGTCGAGAGCACCATCGCCGAAGCACCAGTGACGCGGGTGAACGTGGCCCCCTCGCTGAGCGTCAGGCGCTCGTCGCTATCCAACGCGGCCTTTTCTGCCAGGGTTGCTCGTTCGATCGCTGCTGCAGCGTCGATGCTTGCCATCGCCGGGTCGAACAGATCCAAGTCAGGGCCACCTCCGCGATACAGAGCTGCGGGATCGGCCGGCCCCGCCATCGCATCGGGTTCGCTCAGCTCCAGGAGCTCCATCGCGTCGGAGACGCACTTGGCGAGGCCAGCCTCGGAGATGTCGCTGGTGGAGGTTAATGCCGAACACTGGTTCTTCAGGACCCGCAAGTAGACGCGGCGTTGTCCCGCCTCCTGAACCAGCTCCGGCTCACCGAGACGAACTTTGACCGATAGCTCCCAGCCAGCGCGAGCCTGCGCTTCTGCCACCTCCGCTCCGGCGCGCTGTGCCTGGGCAACGACGCGCTCCGCCAGCTCCGTCAATGTGCGCGTTTCTACGTCCGTGTTTTCGTTTTCGGTCACTTCAGTCTCCCAGTCGATGCTCGGCTTCCGGGGTCGAGTCGCAAGTGTAGGCGCTTCAGGGCTCCCAGGGTCCACAGCGTCGCGGCTCCCACGATGACCGTCATCCACAGCAGCGAGTAGCCCAGGGCGCTGCCGGCGATACTGCGCACGCCGAACTCGTTGTGGAACTCCACACTACTACCGACCACGAGCATTCGACGCAACGTCAGCAGTGAGCCGACGACGGTTACGACCAGCGCCGAGCCAGCGAGATACAAGAGCGGCGCGGTGCGTCGCTGACGTGCGTAGCGGCTACCCATGACCCAGCCCAAGAACGGCGCCGCTGCGCCTGCGAAGCAAAGTCCAGCGGTGACCGCTCCTGGTAGCGAGGCCGCCGAAAGCAGGTAGGAGAGCGCCCAATCACCGTGGAAAGTCATCAGATAGCCGGCACAACTCGCCTGCACCAAGGTGCAGTAGAGCAGCACCACCCAAGACCCCTCCGAGCGCAGGACCCCGTCGCGCTGGCGTAGGTCTTCGGACGCCGCCCAGCAGAACAGGAGGCCCTGGCAGATACCCAGCAGGACGAGCGCGAGGACCGGCATGGCGCTAACAGAGCACGCTTTGACAGCGCCGCCAAGACGAGCGTCGCTGCCCGGCCATTTTGCGTGACCGGGCCCAAAAAAGAGCCTCGGCGATGGGGATCTCGGTGTTACACCCCAGCGTCTGATGGATGCACGAAAGCTACGCGCGCTCTTGGAGCAAGTGAGTCGAGGGGAGCTTCCGATCGTCGAGGCGCTCGAAGAGTTGGAACATCTGCCTTTCAAGGACTTGGACTTCGCGCGCATCGATCATCACCGGACTTTGCGTCAGGGCATTCCGGAAGTCGTCTTCGCAGAAGGCAAGACGACCGAGCAGGTCGTCGCCATCGTCGAGGAGCTGCTCCGTCGCGGGTCGGCAGTGCTCGCCACACGCTTGACGGAGGCACAGCAAAGTGCGGTAGCGGAGCGTTTTCCAGAGCTCGTCGTGGAGCCGACGGCGCGAACGGCCGTCGGCTTGGGCGCAATGCCCGAACATCGGGCCCGGGCGCGAGTTTTCGTGGTTACCGCCGGCACGTCGGACTTGCCGGTGGCGGCGGAGGCGTTGTCGACTTTGCGAGCCTGCGGCGTGGAGGCGGACACCCTCAACGACGTCGGAGTGGCTGGTTTGCATCGCTTGTTGCCTGAAGTGGCGCGGCTGCGCTTGGCGGATGCCGTCATCGTCGTCGCAGGCATGGAGGGTGCGCTCGCCAGCGTGGTGGGGGGGCTGGTTGCAGCTCCAGTCATTGCTGTACCGACCTCCGTCGGCTACGGCGCCGCGTTCGGCGGTGTGGCCGCGCTGCTCGGGATGTTGACGAGTTGTGCTGCTGGAATAACGGTCGTCAACATTGACAACGGCTTTGGAGCGGCCGTCGCCGCGGTCCGCATGGTCGACCGCATGCACGCGGTCACGTCACGACAGGCTGAAGCCTCTGAAAGAGCAGGCGCGGAGTGAGCCCAATGTGGAAGTCAGCAGGACCGCTGCTGCATCGCCACGACGACGACGCGGCCGGTCACTCGCATGGCTCCGGTCACTCGCACGAGCACCAGGCCGAGCCGGGAACCTCCCGGGACACTGACGCCATCGCAGCCGAGGGCGCCGCGGATGGAGAGGCTTCGCTCGTCGTTCTGGACGCAGAGCCAGAGGCGCACCGCACGCCGCTGCCGCGCGGCGCGGGGCATGGCAAGGTGCTGCACTTCGACGCTTTCAGCGGGGTAGCGGGTGACATGTGTGTCGCGGCGCTCGTGGACCTCGGGGTGCCGTTTTCCGTCGTGCAGCAAGCGGTGGATTGCCTGGGACTCGAGGGCGTGCACCTGGGGCTTCGCTCGGTGCTGGCCGGTGCGATTGGTGCGACGAAGTTCGACGTGCTCATCGAAGCACATCAGCCACAGCGCGACTATCGGCAGATCCGGCAGTTGTTGCAGTCGTCGTCGCTGTCGGACGGCACGAGAGAATTGGCTCTTGGGGTCTTCGCCCGCCTGGCGGCAGCCGAGGCGCGAGTGCATCGTACCGCGGTAGAAGATGTGCATTTTCACGAAGTTGGAGCGGTCGATTCGCTCGCCGACATCGTTGGTGCCGCGGCCTGCCTGGACTATTTGCAAGCGCAGGTTACCTGTTCACCGCTTCCGCTTGGCAGCGGTATGGTCGAGTGCCAACACGGCCTGATCCCGATACCTGCACCGGCCACGCTGTTGTGCTTGGAGGGCCTGGATACCGTCGATTCCGCGCTGCAAGCCGAGTTGGTGACGCCCACGGGGGCGGCGATTGTCGGCCACGTCGCGCGGAGCTCCCGCTGGCCTTCGATGCGCCCTGTTCGCGTGGGGTGGGGCAGGGGCACGCGTTCCTTCCCCGATCGCCCCAACGCGCTGAGAGTCGTGCTGGGGGAGCCGGCTCCGACGCCTGCTGCGGACTCAGCTGAGGCTGAGACGCACGTTCTGGTGGAAGCCAACCTCGACGACACCACGGGCGAGTTGATGGCAGATGCGATAGACGCCCTGCTGCGCGCTGGTGCCGTCGACGCCTGGGCGACCCCGAATGTGATGAAGAAAGGGCGTCCTGGATGGACGCTGGCGGCCCTCGGCGAGCGACGATTGCAGTCCGTCTTGGCCGACGCTGTCCTGCGCGAAACATCTACCATTGGCGTGCGAATGACGCTGGTTCGCCGCGCGGAGTTAGCGCGCACGACGGTCGAGGTGACGACGCCGTTTGGTCGCGTGTCGCTGAAAGTCAGTGGCGCTCGGGGCAGCGCGTTCGAGCACTGCAAACCCGAGTTCGACGTTTGCCAACAACTCGCTCGACGCCACGGAGTCCCCACTCGGGTCGTGATCGAAGCCGCGCTCGCCGCCACCCGTCTGGGATGAGGCGTTGCGCCGAAATATCCGCACCGCACCCACCCGAACGACCATCTAGAGGCACGCGCTCAACAGGCAGCCAATGCAGCCTGACACGATGCGACATATTGAAGTGCTCAATGACCTGGACCGCGGGTTGTTTTATGGTCCCCGGTTAACGTGACAGAAGTGTCCGTGTGCCACCGATAGACTTGATGTGACAAGTGATCGCATGAAGTCATGGCTCGGGTCGGGTGTTCCCGAGTAGCAGGTTCGTTTCCAATGTAGGTGTTCCATGCTTCGTTGGTAAACGACTGAAACTATTCACTTAATGAAGCTGCTTTGAGTGATGTTCTAGGGTGTTTCACCTTGCTGGGTGTACGGGGGGGTGATCGGTGCAACGCCAGGTCTCCAAAGCCTTCGACGCGGTGCGCGTTCACTGCCGCTGGAAGCACCGTTAGACCGACAATGGTCGGTCGATCATGGCCGGCGTGCCGGTTCGAGAACGCGAAAATACTGCTCGGGCTTTAACCTTGACCCCCCTCAGGCCGTCGTGTACTCCCACGCCACGGTGGGTAGGAGTGTATCAACCCATCAAATCAGGACCTTACAGGAGAGGTGTTATGAAACTTAAACCCAATTCGGTAGCCAAGTGGGTTGCCGTGCCGTTCTTGGCGACGATGATGTTCGCCTGCGGCGATGACTCGTCAACCGGGAACGGACCCGACAGCGGCACTGACGGCACTGACGGCATGACCGATGTCGAAGTCGGCTGCGGTAACGGCATCACGGAGGACGGTGAGGATTGCGACGACGGGAACGACGTCGACGACGACGACTGCACCAACGCGTGCACCGCACCCGAGTGTGGTGACGGCATCCGTCAAGACGGCGAGCAGTGCGACGACGGCAGCGACAACGGTCGCAACGGACAAGACTGCACGAATGACTGCACGGAGAACATCTGTGGTGACGGTCACGTCGGCCCCGGCGAGGACTGCGACGACGGTCCGGACGGCAGCGAGACCTGCAATCGCAACTGCGCGCCGCCCACCTGCGGTGACGAAGAAGTCCAGGCAGGCGAGGACTGCGACGACGGCAACAACGACGACACCGACGACTGCACCAGCAGCTGCAAGGCTCCCGAGTGTGGTGACGGCTTCGTCCAAGACGGGGAAGACTGCGACAACGGCAGCGACAATGGTGACGAAGGCAACAGCTGCACGGCTGACTGCGCGGACAACACCTGCGGCGACGGCCACATTGGTCCGAACGAGGCTTGCGATGACGGTCCCGACGGTAGCGACACCTGCACAGTAGAGTGCCGACGTCCCACCTGCGGCGATTCGATCGTCCAAGACGACGAAGAGTGCGATGACGGTAACGACATCGACACCGACGACTGCACCAGCTCTTGCCTGAACCCCGAATGCGGTGATGGCATCCGCAACGGCGACGAGGACTGCGATCTCGGCGCGGGCGTCAACGGCGCTCCCGGCGAAGGCTGCACCTCGGACTGCATGGCCAACACCTGCGGCGACAGCCACGTCGGCCCCGGTGAGGGTTGTGACGACGGCAACGACGTCGACGGTGACGGCTGCAACAGCTGCCAGACTCCCCTGTGCGGCAACGGCATCATCGACCCGTACGAGGACTGCGACGACGAGAACAACGTCAACAGCGACGACTGCAGCAACGCCTGCTTGGCGGCTCGCTGCGGCGACGGCATCATTCAGGCGGGCGAGCAGTGTGACGATGGTGACAACACCAACGGCGCACCCAACGAGCGCTGCACGGCTGCATGCCAGTTCGACGTCTGCGGCGACAGCCACGTCGGTCCGAACGAGCCCTGCGACGACGGTCCTGACGGCAGCGCAGACTGCACCGCTGCTTGCGCGTTGCCCACCTGTGGTGACGGGGAGCTGCAAGATGGCGAAGTTTGCGACGACGGCAACACCAGCAACACCGACGCTTGCCTCAACAACTGCACCCCATCGGGTTGCGGCGACGGCTTCGTCCAGACGGGTGAAGAGTGCGACGACGGCAACGCCAACTCCGACACGGTGGCCAACGCTTGTCGTACCACCTGCGAGGCACCGAGCTGCGGCGACGGTGTGACGGACAGCTCGAACGGTGAGACGTGTGACAATGGAGCCGACAACGGCCCCGGCGGCACCTGCTCGGCCGTTTGCACCGTTGCTGATTGCGGCGACGGCGAGCTGGATCCCGGCGAAGAATGTGACGACGGCAACAACTACAACCACGACAGCTGCTTGAGCAACTGCACGTGGAACGAGTGTGGTGACGGCGCCGTTTACATCTACGCCACGGATAGCGACAACACGAACTCTCTTGAAGAGTGCGACGACGCCAACACCAACGAAGCAGACAGCTGTCTGGCAGACTGCTCGTACAACGTTTGCGGCGACGGTTCGCAGTTGACCGAGCCGACCGAAGGCGCGGACCTCGACGATCCGGATGGCACGGGCCCGATGACCGCACAACGTGGCGGCGAGAACGATCCGTTTCACAGTGCCGACGACGTCAATGGCGACGAAGTCTGCGTGCCCCTCGGTGGCTGCGCAGTCGAAACCGCGGGATTGGCTGCTGCTGGTCTTCCGGCGGGCTGCCTGCCCGACGAGGTGTTCTGCGATCCTCCCTACCTCCACTTGATGAGCGGTGCTGATCCGACCACGGTCGACTTCACCGAGATCGAGGAAGAGGCGTGCGACGATGGCGACACGGTCAACACCAACGACTGCGTGCGTTCCGACGTCAATGGCGACGGCACCTACGAGTGTGTCTTGCCGCGCTGCGGTGACGGCTTCACTTGGGCCGGCAACGAGGATTGCGACGAGAACGATTGCACCACTGCAACCGGCGAGTGCGACGACTCTGCTTCCAACGACAACACCGACTCCTGTCTGGACACCTGTGACTGGAACGAGTGTGGTGACGGTTGGCAGTACGAGACCGAATCGAACTCCGCGAACCCGAACGCTCTCGAAGTCTGCGACGACGGCAACACCAGCGACGCTGACAACTGTCTGACGGGTTGCGTGCTTCCGGATTGTGGCGATGGCATCGTCCAGCCCGGCGAGTACTGCGACAACGGCACGTCCAACGGTGGAGCCAACTGGTGCACCACTTCTTGTACCTTCGCAGACGGCAGCCAGTGTGGCAATGGCACGCTGGACACCGGTGAAGAGTGCGATAACGGTGGCGACAACGCCGACAACGCCCAGTGCACCAGCTACTGCCGCTGGAACTTCTGCGGTGATGGTTTCGAGTACAACGAGACCACTCCCGGTGACGACAACGCCGCACCGCTGGAGGATTGCGACGACGGCGTGCTCAACAACGATCGCTCGAGCTGTCTGACGACCTGCTTCTTCAACGCTTGTGGCGATGGCAACGAGTACACGTTCCTGACGAACGAGTCGAACCCGAACGATACTGAAGT
>JBNKZR010000165.1:0-14668 GCA_050301735.1 Polyangiaceae bacterium
GCTGCGAGCGCAGGCAAGCTGCCCAGCAGGGCGAGACTTCACCCCCAACTCAGTGAGCAGAACCCATGGAAGCATTCTCCCTCAGCCAACACGGAATCAACGTTGCCCACGTCGTGCGCAACCCCGTCCCCGCAACGCTCTACGAGCTGGCACTGCGCAACGAAAAGGGCTCTGCGGTCGTCTCGTCTGGTGCCTTGGTGGCCTATTCCGGTGACAAGACGGGCCGCAGCCCGAGCGACAAGCGTGTCGTCAGCGATCCAGAGACGCGGGACGACATCTGGTGGGGACCGGTCAACATCGAGCTCGACGAACACACCTACGACATCAACCGCATGCGAGCTGCCGACTATCTGAACACGCTCGATCAAGTGTTCTGCATCGACGGCTTTGCAGGCTGGGACGCTCGCTACCGCATCAAGGTACGGGTCATCTGCGCACGCGCTTATCATGCACTATTCATGCACAACATGCTGATTCGCCCGACCCACGAAGAGCTCGATAACTTCGGGGATCCGGACTACGTGATCTTCAACGCGGGCCGCTTCCCCGCAAACCGTTTCACGACTGGCATGACCTCGACCACCAGCGTCGATCTGTGCCTGAAGAAGCACGAGCTAGTGATTTTGGGCACCGAATACGCCGGCGAGATGAAGAAGGGCGTGTTCACCATCATGAACTACCTCATGCCCAAGCGAGGCGTGTTGAGCATGCACTGCTCGGCGACCGAGGGCGAGCGTGGAGACACCTCGATCCTCTTCGGACTGTCAGGCACAGGCAAGACGACGCTCTCAGCTGATCCGAAACGCCGCCTCATCGGCGATGACGAACACTGCTGGACGGATGAAGGTATCTTCAACATCGAAGGTGGCTGCTACGCCAAAGCCGTTGACTTGTCGGAGGCTGCGGAACCCGACATCTACCGAGCAATTCGCTTCGGTTCGATTTTGGAGAATGTCGTTTTCGACCACACCAGCCGCAGAGTGGACTTCACCGACACCAGCATCACCACCAACACGCGTGCGTCCTATCCCATCGAACACATCGACACCATCAAGATCCCGTGTTCGGGAGGGCACCCGGAGAACGTCATCTTCCTCACCGCCGACGCTTTTGGCGTCTTGCCCCCGGTGAGCAAGCTCACGCCAGAACAGGCGATGTACCACTTCATCAGCGGGTACACAGCCAAGGTAGCCGGCACGGAAGTCGGCATCACCGATCCGGAAGCCACCTTCTCCCCGTGTTTTGGTGGGCCCTTTTTGGTTTGGCATCCGACGAAGTACGCCGAGCTCTTGGCGGACAAGATGGTCAAACACGGTGCCAACGTGTGGCTAGTGAACACCGGGTGGACTGGCGGCGGCTTTGGCGTCGGCAAGCGCATGAGCCTGGCCCACACCCGCGCCATCATCGATGCCATTCATTCCGGCGAGTTGAAGTCAGCGACGACACGCAATGATCCGGTGTTCGGCTTGGCGATCCCGGAGAGCTGTCCGGGCCTGCCGGCAAACATCCTCGATCCGCGCTCCACCTGGACGGATAGCGCCGCCTACGACAACAGTGCTCGCAAGCTCGCCAAAGCATTCCACGGCAACTTCGAGAAGTACCGCGACAAGACGAGCGCAGAGGTGTACGCCGCGGGCCCCACGACGGGCGAATGACACCTGCCGAGTCGCGTAAATAACCAGCCGCCGAGTCGATTCGGCGGCTGAGTACCAGCCGTCCGCACGTTCGTCACCTACCCTCACCCACTGAACGTGCTTGGATGTGGGCCGCCGCCATTAACCGCCATTTCGTCCTCTCCGACCCCACTTTCACGCCGGAGGAGCAGTCTCACCAGAAATCGTGGGCCGTCTACTCCACTTGGGTCGGTGATCGAGTGGTCGCAGCGCCCACTCCGTGCGCCCCGCACTGCCCGCCCCACACCCGCCACAGTGCGCTAATTTGTGCGAGTATTTGCCGAGGGTTAGAGCATCGTGCAAGACTAAAAGTCGTTTGCAGCAATGAGCAATATTGGGTGGAACTCGAGGACGCTGAGTCGTCCAGCGCGGGCCGCGTTCGTCATCTGGTTGGGGACCACGATGGTGTGCGCCGAACAAACGCGCCCCGCGAGAACGGCCGGTACTGCGATGCCCGGACTCGCCGACGTTGCGCTCCCGGAAGAGGGCTCCACCGTACTCGCGGCCGACGCCGGCTACGGATACACGCAAGCGCTACCGGGCGATGACGGACCCCATCACCGTTTGCAGGGACAGCTCGCGTTCGCGTTGCACCCTTTGCAGTGGTTGGGCGTCGGCGCCTCGGTCAGCGGTCGCTACGACAAGCACCCGAACGACAGCCTCGGCAAAGACGATAGCTACAGCGGTCTGCCGACGCTGCGTCTGCGCGCCTTCGATGCCTCGGCTCCTCTCGCATACGGCGCGGAATTGGCAGTCGAGTTTCCGGGCTCCGAAGCGCCTTCGGTCGAGTTTGCGGCCACGACACTGAACGCCAAAGGCCTCGTCGCCTACCGACCCGAAGGCAGCCCCTTGGTGCTGGGCGCCAACTTGGGCGTGCGTTTCGACAAGAGTGACGCGGCCGCGCCCGACTTATCGACGCTTCGGCAAGGCGACCGCATGGCGCTGGGGGCCAGCGAATTCAACTCCGTTCTGGCTGGCGTCGGCGCTGGCTATCAAGTCGGTAACGGTCTGCTGATGGGGGAGTTCTCGTTGCAGGCGTTCACCCGTTCCGGAACGTTCTCCGAATCGCCGCAGCGGGTCGCACTCGGCTACCGACATCAGCTGAGCGAAGGGCTCGAAGTCGAAGGCTTCGTCCGCATCAACGCCAACAGCCAACCCGCAGTCACCCCGGACGCGCCGCTGCTGCCGGTCGAACCGCGCGCTGGCGGCTGGCTCGGCTTGCGTATCGCCTTCGGCAGCCCGCCGGCCGCCGAAGAACCAGAGACCTTGCCTGAGACAGAGCCAACGGACGACGAAAAGAAGGTCGAAACGCCCGAACCCAATCCCCAGCCCACCGAAACAGCGACGGCTGCGCCCGTGAGCGGCGTCGTGCTCGACGCAGAGGGAGCTCCTCTGGCACAGGTCGAAGTCGAGCTCGAGGTGGGCGAGTATTCGAAGACGGTCACCACCGACAGCCAAGGCAAGTACGTCTTCGACCAAGTGCCCTTCGGCAAGGGCCAGCTCCACGCCAAGACCGTCGATTACGACCCCGTGACTCTGGACGTCGAGGTTTCGGGCAAGGGCGAGCGAGTCGAGCTTGCCCAAGTCCGCATGAAGCTGCAGGCCCTCGCTGCACAGCTCCAAGGACTGGTGCAAACCTTCGACGGCAAGCCCGTAGCGGCGACCATCACCATCACTCCGCCAGGCAAGCAGCATCGAGCCGGCGCAGACGGGCGGTTCAGCATCGATGTCGAACCAGGAACCTACACGGTGAAGATATCCGCACCTGGATTCACGCCACAATCCCACGTCGTCACCGTTGGGGAGAAGGCGGTCGTCGTCGTCAACGCCGATCTGAGGAAGGCACGGTGAACGCAAGAGCGCGCGCAAGACGCTGGTTCGGCAAGCTTCTGTGCCTGTGCGCGATGCTGCTCACCGGCTGTTCCGGTTGCTCTTCGGAAGAGATGGCACGGCTGTCGGCGGCCCAAGGCCAGGTGCAACGCGACTACGAGGCCAAAGTCCAACAGTGGGAGGCGACGCAAATCGGCGCGAGCTTCGACTTCGGCGACGGACTCCGAACTCGCAACGAGGCGACGGCAACCGTCACCTTCGACGACGGCGCGCTGATGAATCTGGACCCCGAAACGACGGTTCGCTTTCTGCGCACAGCCCCCGATTCCAAGGACAAAGGCATCGACGTCGAGACCGGACGTGCCATCGTCGAGGCGGGCGCCACGGAGCTGCGTTTGCAGACGCAAGTGGGCGTCGCCGTGCTCTCGCCGGGCACCATCGCGCAGCTGGGTAAAGGCGAAAAAGGCATTCGCTTTCTGGTGACCGTGGGGCAAGCGCGCTTGGAGGCCGACGACAAGACGATCGAGCTCGAGCCCGGGCGGGGGTTGGAGATCGGCTTGGGCATGGCGATCCTCGACGAGTTCGGACCCGCCGTCGACCAGGACAACGCCGCCGCGCCGGAAGCCACCGCCGCGAAACCCGAACCAGTGGAAGACTTGCCGATCGTGGCCACCGTCGATGGTACCAGCGTGACCATCAAGAAGCCGGGCAGCAAGACCTTCGAACGTCTCCAACCCGGACAGCACACGCTGGAGCCAGGCTCGCAGATCAAACTCGGCAAAAGCGACAGCACGACCGTCGCGCGTGGCAAGACCAAAGCCTCTCTCAGCGGCCCGGGCACCTACCAAATCGTCGGCGACGGCCCGCACATCGTGGAGCCCGTGGCCGGTAACATGACGCTGACCGCGGACGGACGAGACGTCAGCGCGGATATCCCCGGCGGCAAGGTCACCGCCCTCGGCTCCGACGGGTTGAGCATCGGCGACATTCGCATCGTCCAGGGTCGCAGCGCGACGGTGCGCGCTCGCGTCGGCAAGCTCCGCATCGAGGTCGGCGACGAGCGCTCGACTCTCAACGCCGGAGAAAGCGCCGTCGTCCAGAACGGCAAGACGAGCATCTCGGGCCGCGGCCCGGACTACTTCGATCTGAGCACGGGGGCCGGTGGCTCGCTCCTGGTTCACGACCCCTCCCCGCCCACGGCAATCAACGTGCGCTTCGGCACCCAGTGCCCACACCTCGGCATCCTCGAGCGCTTGGGCGGGGCGAACGCGGTGGCCAGCTCCGTGGGCTCGGGCTCCGCGAACCTCGAGTTCAACAAGGGCGCGCATCGATACCGCGTTCGCTGCCTGTCGGAAGAGGGCAAGCTGGGTGCTCCAGTAGCAAGCGGGCGCATCACCGTGTATCGCGACGCAGGCACGACGGCTCTACCGCGCAAGGCGCCAGCGACGCTGGTCAACACCGACGGACGCAGCTACACGGTGCTCTATCAGAACCTGCTCCCGTCCATCACGGTGCGTTGGCCGAACGCCCCGAAGGCAAATTCCTACAGCCTGCGGGTTACTTCGGGTGGCAAGGCGCGGACCTTGAGTGCCAAGAGCGCGAGCTTCAGCTTTCGATCTGGCCAACTCAAGGAAGGTCAGCACGTCTTCCAGTTCAAGTCATCGGAAGGCCGCAAGTCACGCCCCTCCACAGCCACGATTCGCTTCGACAACGCGGCCCCCAAGGCCAGCATCAAGACACCCGTCAATGGCAGCTTCGGCGCCGGGCAGAGTGTTCACGTGTCGGGCATCGCGTTGCCCGGGTGGGAGGTCTCCGCACAAGGACAGCCCGTGACGATGGACGGCGAACAGCGTTTCGCGGGCACGGCAACGGCCGGAGCCCGCGGGCTGGTGCTACAATTCTCGCATCCCAAACGCGGCGTCCATCACTACTTGCGACGCGCTTCGGGGGCCACGCAATGACTGATCCGCAAGCAGCCAAGACGACAGCTCCTCCTGATCCGATGCTGGGGCAACTCGCCCTCGGCCGCTACCGCGTCATCAAGCCCATGGCAACCGGCGGCATGGGCGTCGTTTACTTGGGCCGAACTGAGGGCGCTGAAGGCTTCTCGCGCCCGGTCGTGATCAAGCGCGTACTGCCACAGCTGATCACCGATCCGAACATCGCGAAGATGTTCGTGCGTGAGGCGAAAATCCTCTCGAACCTGAACCACTCGGGCATCGTCGGCGTCGTCGACTTCGGCGAAGAGAACGACGCCTACATCATGGTGCTGGACTACGTGCACGGCTACGACGCCGGCGCCTGGCTGCTCTACTACCGCCGCAAGAAGCGCCCGGTCCCGCAGAGCGTCGCGATCCAAATCGCGATTCGTGTGCTCGAGGCATTGCACTACGCCCACACCCTCAAGCGTCCCGACGGTACTTCACTGCAGGTCGTGCACCGCGACATCTCTCCCGGCAACATCCTGCTCGACGTCGAAGGGCACGTACGGCTCTTGGACTTCGGTATCGCGCGCATCTCCGACGAAGCCAACGAGTACCGGACCCAGGAGACGACCTTCAAGGGCAAGCTGGGTTACGCCCACCCGATCCTGCTGTCAAAAGGTGAGCCCACACCGCAAACCGACGTGTATTCGACAGCGGTCGTCTTGTTTCAGCTCCTGACAGGCACCAACCCCTTCCGCGGCAGCAGTACGACGGACACGTTGAGCCGCATCGTCAACATGCCGTTGCCCCGGCTCAGGGAGTTCTTACCGGATGCAGCACCGGAGTTGGAAAACGTGCTGCTCAAGGCGATGAGCCGTGATCTCGCCTTCGGCTATCAATCTGCCGCCGAAATGGCGGACGCGCTGCGCAAGGTGCGCGGCGAGGACGAGAGCGCGGTGAGCTCGCGCATGTCGGAGCTGTTTGCCGATGACTTCTTCGGGGACATGCCAGAGATCCTCGAGCTGCAACCACTGGCAGAGCGCGACAGGGCGTGGCGAACGAGCCTGAGCGCACTGCCCGTGCGACAACCGCTGATGAGCACGCCGCCGCGCAACTTCAGCAGTTCGGAAGCCCCGACCCAACACTCGGACCGGGGCAGCTCCGACGGCCGAGGCAGCTTCGCCGACGCGCCGGCGTTCATACCTCCGCCCAGAAGCCGTCGCGCGCTCGGACAGCGACCGATGGCCTTCGCGATTGGGGGCCTGGCGCTCGCGTTGGTCGCATTGGCGGCAGCGATGCTCTACAAACCCAGCACCAAGGCTCCTGAGGCTCGCTACGTGGTCGTCAATCAGGACAAGTCGAGCACGGATACCGAAACGGTAACCGCGACCACCAACACGGCCCCAGACCTCCCAACCGCTTCACCGAACGAAGCGGTCACCCCGCCTGCGGCAACCTCGGAGCCGACGGCAGCGAGCAGTCCCCCAACGCCCGAGCCTTCGCCGAAGCCGAACGCCACCCCTGCCCCCGCGAGCGGTGGCGCACAGAAACCCACGGGCCAGCTCTTGACCCAACGCTTTTCCAAGCATCAGGGCCGGGTGCAGACCTGCTTCACGCGCAACCCCGCACAGGCCAAAGAGGTCAGCGCAGTGCAGATCTCGTTCAAAGTAAACGCCAGCGGCGTCGTGCAACAGGCTGGTCTCATCCCCAGCGCGCTCTCCGGCACCCCCTTGGGGCAATGCTTGCTCGGTGTCGCTCGCGGCGCCAACTTCGGCGCCCTTTCGGAGTCGGCGTCCTTCCGCATCCCCGTGCAAGCCCGCGTGCGCTGACGAAAACGCCTCGTTCACGCGTTCGGCACGCCCGCCAACGAGAACGTCTCGTTCACACGCGACTTGCACGCCGAAGTCACCCCCGAATCGAGCGCAGCAACAAGCGCTCCAGCGCGGCCTCACGCCGCTCCCCCATGCCGATGGACCAGCCCAGAGAGAAGCGTGCGTTGATGTCGCTGACGGGATTGAAGCGCACGCCAGTGTCGCCCTCGAAGACGAAGGCATCGATGCCGAACGGCCCCCAGTAGCCCGCCAGCTCGAGGGCAGCCCGCACCGAGTCACCTGCGTCCATCAACGCGTCACGAAAGCCCGAAGCGAGCTCCGCACGTGAGAGCTCGACGACACGCCCCTGGGCGTCCGTTCGCTGGCGACAAGGCTGCCCCCACAGGCATCCTGTCGCATCGACGTAGCCGTGGAGCGACCATTCCTCCACCACCTGGACCTCGCGCTCCCGCAACAGGCCCCGGCGAAGAGAATCCGCCACCCAACGTCGATCGTCGGCACTCGGGACGCCGCGCAAGACCCTTTGCCCCTTGCCCGCGAAACCGAAGGCGCGTTTGAGGCGCCAGCTCCGCCCCATTTCCAACCACCCGAGGTCACCATCGGCGTCGACGAAGGCGCGCTCGAGTCCCGCGCGATCGAAGTCGACGAGCAGGCGTCGACAGTTCACCTGTTGCAGCACATCGATCGACGGCGCAGCGAGTTCTTGCCCGTAGCGACGCCAACGGCGGAGCGCCGAAGGGGTCGGCGACCAGCACAAGGCCTCCGTGCCCCGGGGCACCCTCGACTGCTCGTCCCACACGGCTTCATCCCCCACCAACCAAGATAGCTGCCGACGCTGCTGGCTCATCTGCCGTCGAAGCACCTGCGGACTCTGGTAACCCGCGGGCTTGTCCAGTTCCAATTCGGCATCCAGATTGAGCAACCACAGGCGAGCCATCGCTCAGCGTCGTCCGTGGGGTTCGGGGCGCCAAGCTTCGAGCTGAGAGATGAACGTCTCGCTCATCTCAGCACGCAGGCGGGCCGCACGGTTGATGGTCTTGCCGCGCAAGAGCAATGGGGTGAGGGGCTTTGGCAGGGCGTTTTGCCAAGTCTCGAAGTCGTCGCAGCCCGTCCAAGTCTTGAACCAGCGCATGCCGAAGCGCACGTGCCCCACTTCTTCACGCCCCACCTGAGCTTGAAGCTCGGCCCCGACGTGATCACCCGCGGCCATAAACCAAGCTTCGAACCTCGGTGTGTGTTCCAGATTGGCGGCCTCGAGCCCCATACCCATCAAGGCCACGAATTGCACCGGGCTCTCGCAGGTAGGCACTCGCTCCCAGAACCAATCCCGCACCGAAAAGTCCCCCAATCGAAATCCCAGCCGCTCGATGTGCCTTTGGTAGAGGCCCATGTGGCGGATCTCATCCTGGCAGATCCCGACCAGTCCCCGCCGAAACTCGCTCTCGGCCTCCGTAAAGCGCAGCAGCGCCCAGCACATCAGCTCCGCCGCCTGCAGCTCGTGATGCCAAAACTTGTGCAGCAACTTGGCGCGATTTGCCGGCTCTCGCATCGCGCTGGCGGAAAGCGAACGCGGTCGCGCTCGGGTCACTCGCAATTCCTCGGGACGACCGGGCGCACGCACGTCGAGTGCTACCGTCTCGGAAGCAAAGCATTTCGGCGGCGCGGGCGGCGCGCATTTGTACGCCAAGTCCTGAGAGCGGATGTAGTCGTAGGCCCAGCGCTCGATGCTGCCCTCGGGCGGAAACGTCGGCGTCGGTCGCTCGAACCTGCCCCGCTCGTCCTCCCCGGCGACTTCGGGTGAAGCGCTGGCTCGGTCCGTCGCGGCCTCGGCACCGCCGCTGTCAGGGCTTCGCAGCATTCGAGCAGCATCTCAGAGCTGGCGGTGGCAAATCAACCGCGCGCGGCACGGGGCTTCGTTTGGGGCCAGCTCCGCCGCTGCGGCAGCTCGTCGCGGCCTACCGGCGCTGGGAAGCGAAGCGGCCGGTAGGCGGCCCGTTCGAATCGCAGTACGCTGCGCAGTCGATGAGCTCCGCTGGCGTCCGTACCACCCCATGAACCTGTTTACCGAGGCACTGCCGCACTGGCTAGTCCACCCCGTGGTCCTGCGACTTGCCCTGACCGCCGTGGTGCTGATCGCCGTCTTCGTACTGACGCGCCTGGCACAGCGCCTCGTCAAGCGCTCGATCCACGACAAGGACGCTCGCTACCGCGCGCGCAAGGCGACCAGCTTCGTCGCCTACGCCTTGGCGATCCTGGTCGTCGCCATGTCGTACAGCGATCGCCTGGGCAGCATGACCATCGCGCTGGGCGTCGTGGGCGCCAGCCTGGCCTTCGCGTTGCAAGAGGTGATCAGCAGTGTGGCGGGTTGGCTGGCGTTATCCATCGGCAGCTTCTACCGCCCGGGGGACCGGGTGCAGCTCGGTGGCGTCAAAGGCGACGTGATCGACGTCGGCATGCTCCGCACCACGCTGATGGAAGTGGGCCAGTGGGTGAACGCCGATCTCTACAACGGACGCATCGTGCGGGTGGCGAACAGCTTCGTGTTCAAGGAGCCCGTCGTCAACTATTCGGCCGACTTCCCCTTCCTGTGGGATGAGATCGTCTTTCCCGTTCGCTACGGTTCGGATTGGGCTTACACGCGTGAGGTCCTGCAAAGCGTCGCACAAGAGTTGGTGGGCGACTACGCGCGCCAATCCACCCTGGCCTGGAAGGACGTGGTCATGAAGTACCGCATCGAGGACGCCAAGGTGGAACCCGTGGTCACCTTACAAGCCGATCAGAACTGGATCGAGTTCACCCTCCGCTACATCGTCGACTACCGCAAGCGCCGCAGCACGCGAGATGCCCTCTTCACGCGCATCTTGCAGGAGGTGGATCGCTCCCAAGGCCGCATCAACATCGCTACCGCGGGCTTCGAAGTGCTAGGCGCCCCCGCCCTCGACGTCAACGTCCGCAGCTCGGAAAAGTCAGACCCCAGAAGATGAACAAGCGACGCAGGCTCTCCCGGGTTCAATAGCCCGGTTGAACACCAGAAGAAGCGTGGTTTTAGTCAGTCTTGATCAGATCGCGGTTCGTGGCGTTCGCCGGTGGGCGCCATTCTTGCGCTGGTAGGCGGCTTCCATGGGCTCGACACGACACCGCGCTCGAACGTCAACTCGAGCTGTTCACCCGAGGTCTGTCGGTGCGCGACGCGTTCGGAAGATTGCAGCACACTCAACCCAGGCTTCGCGCAGAACAGGTCGAATCTGACGTGTGCTTGGCACGGCGCGCTGCAGTCCTCCCGTTGTTGCATCACCGTCACCAACCGAGAAAACACATCGATCAAACTTTCACAACCCCACCATCTCAACTCGTAGGAGCATCCACGCAACTCGCCCCGACGGTCTGTCAACATCGCCACAAGCCTGAAGACCCACTTGTCACTATCTCCACGGGCATGTATGCCGACATCCAACCGGATCGGTCGCAAGGGGTGCACCGATGACATCAACGGAGAAGGGTGGAATCAATGGCTTCAAAGCTCGTAACGGATCGTCAGAAGGGTGCGGACGCGGTAGCGGCGATCGCCGAGGCTCAACTGCAAACCTTGGCGGATTCACTGACTCGCGTGATACCGAGTGGCAATCCCGGCGCCATGCAGAGCGTCGTGACTCAACTGACGGCCACGCTCGTCGGGCGTCGTGACGAGATGGTCCGCGCAGACGAAACCCACGAACGAGAGTTGGCGGACGACGCGCAGGCGCGTGCTGAACGCGACGAGGCGGCGGATGCGTTGACCGCCAAACTCGTCGAGTTGCGCGAGGTGTTGACTGGACTGTACGGGCAAGCCCTGGCGCGAACCGCACTGCCAGAAGCCGCACCGCAAGATCCGGTCGTCCTCGAGCGCTTCGCGGGGCAGGTCAGCACGACGCTGGCGAACATCAATCTGCCGGAACCCCGCGTAGCAGGGGCACAGCTGAACGTCTCCGAGCTAGCGGAGGACATCAGCGGCGCGCAAGCCGAACTGCGCAATCGGCTCGATGTCGTGGCGCGAGAAGTCCGCGAAGCCCAGGACACGCTGGCCAAGAAGAACCGCGCGATTGAACAGTACGACCGCGCGTTCCAGGGCGTCGCTACGGTGCTGACCGGGCTCTTCGTCCTCGCCGGCCAAGATGAACTCGCCAACAAGGTGCGCCCCTCCCCCCGGCGCCCCGGCCGCACGGAGCAACAGGAAGAAAGCGAGCAAGCTACCGCGTGAAACGATAACGCGAAGCGTCACGTCGCTTAGGAACGCGATTTGTAAGCCCCAATCGCGTTCCTAAGCCTCATGAACGCGACTTGTAAGCCCCAATCGCGTTCCTAAGCCTCATGAGCGCGACTTGTAAGCCCCAATCGCGTTCCTAAGGGTCATGAGCGCGACTTGCCGGTGCCGGATCGCGTTCCTGGGCGTCTACCGCGCGAGCTTGCCTCGGGGCGATGGCGCGGTCACGAGTCCAACCTGACCAGCTCGACCGCACCTCGCAGGCGGGCAAACGCAGCAACGCCGAGCAACACCCGGTCCGGTGCACTCGGCGCTGCTACCTCCTCACGACGATCCCGACTCACCCAGCACGCCAGAAACGTGCTGGGCCATCGAGCGCGAGGCGACCGCTCACTGCGGTGGAACGCGGCGGTAGAACAAGACGGCGTTCTCGTACATCACCTTGTCCCGCTGCTCCTTGGTCTTGCTCGCCAAGAACTCCTCGGCGATCGCGACCTGTTCGTCGAAGCTGCCGGCGAGTCTCACCACGGGCCAGTTGCTGCCGAAGATGATGCGGTCTTCGCCGAAGTTATCCCACAGCGTATTGAAGATCGACTCGTACTCATCCAGCGTCTTCGGCGCATCCCACGGCATGCTCTCGTCACCCGTCGCGTTGGCCGCATCGAAGAACGACGACCACTTGATGTAGACGTTCGGCTCGGCGGCGAGCGCCGCGATGTCGTCTTCCCAACGCTCATCGGGCTCGGCCGAATCGATCTTGGCGCCCGCCATGTGGTCGATGATGATGCGGATACCGGGGAAGGCTTGGGCCAAAGCGACGACGCCCGCCTTCGGGTTCTTCTCGTTCGGCGGCTTGCCACGGCTGATGATGTCGAGGGTCATGCCTCGGCGCTGAACCTCGGCGAGGTTCTCTGCCTGGACCGGATCCTCGGGATCGATCGCAGCACTCCACAAGTACACACGCAGGCCCGCGACCATTTCCTCACGGTCCACACCGTCAGCCGTCATGCCGGCAGCGTTGAGGTCCAGGTTGCGGATGAAGTCCTTGGCGCTGATGTCGAGTTCGGCGGTGTAGTTGAAGAACAGGTCGTTGTCCTTGATTTGGCTCAGCACCCAATCCGTGATGTGGCTGCCCGTGGCATCGTTATGCCGCGGACTTGCCTCGACGACGTTGACCGCGAGCACGTCGGCGTTCTCCGTCTCCTCGACATAGGTCGGACCGCAAGGCGCCTTGGCGTCCTCTTCTTCGGTGCAGCTCTCGGGCAGGTAGTCCATGAACAGCACTTCGTTCGTCGACTCCGGCCACACGACTGCCGAACGTGACGGCTGGTAGATGTGCACGTGTGTGTCCATGATCGGCATGTCCTCGCCGTCGGCGCGATCGAGCAAGGCCTGAGTGTTTGCATCCGGATCCGTCGACGCGTCCGGCGGCAATCGACGGTAGAAGAGGATCGCGTTCTCGAACATCACCTTGTCGCGTTGTGCTTGGGTCTTGTCCGCCAAGAAGGCTTCAGCGAGCACGATCTCGTCTTCGAGGGTGCCACCCAGCTGGACCACCGGGTAGTTCGAGCCCCAAACCAGACGGTCCTCACCGAAATTCTCCCACAGCATGTCGAAGATGCCTTGATAGCTCTCGAGATCCGTCGGCGACTCCCAGGGTGCGCTCTCGTCGCCCGTCGCGTTGGCCGCGTCGAAGAAGGACGACCACTTGATGTAGATGTTGGGTTCATCCGCCAGCGCGGCGATGTCGTCCTCCCAGCGCTCATCCGGCTCGGCGGAGTCGATCTTGGCGCCAGCCATGTGGTCGATGATGATGCGAATGTCGGGATACGCAGCCGCGATCTCGATCACACCCGCTTTGGGGTTCTTCTCGTTCGGCGGCTTACCACGACTGATGATGTCGAGGGTGAGTCCGCGCTCCTGCACGGCCTCGAGGTTCTCTTGCTGGATCGGATCATCGAGATCGATCGCCGCACTCCACAGGTACACGCGCAAACCGACCACTTTGTCCGCGTCGGGGTTCGTGTCGGTATCTTCCGCCAAGTAGGCGTCGAGGTTGTCGACGAAGTCCGCCGAACTGATGTCGAGTTGGGCAACGTACCAGGGGAAGAACGCGTCGGTAGCCTCATCGGCCGCGACCTGGGCAAGCACCCACTGCGTATCGTCGTTGAACGGACTCGCTTCCACGATGCCAGAACCGAGGATGCCGAGCTCCGACGCCAAGTCCATGTACGCGCCGGGAAGGTAGTCCTGATAGAGCACGTCATTGCCCGGCTCCGGCCACACCACGCCAGGGCGCGAGGGCTGATAGAGATGAATGTGCGTGTCCGCGATCGGGAATTCGACGTCATCCGCGCGGTCGAGAAGGGCTTGCGTGCGCTCATCGAGCTCGGGTTCGTCGCCGGCGTCCATCTCGCTGTCCGTGCCGTCACCAGCATCGGCCTCGACATCCGTGCCGTCACCCGAATCAGTATCCGTGCCGTCGGCGGTATCCGTGTCCGTCGTGTCACCGGTATCCGTGACATCTCCCGCATCGGTGTCGGTCGCGTCGCCGGTATCTGTCGCGTCTCCCGTATCGGTACCGTCGCCGGTGTCCGTGTCGGCTCCGGCATCTGTGGTCGTATTATTGTCGTCATCGTCCGAACAGCCGATGAGCCCTAGGCACAAAACACTGCTCAGCGCGTACGATAAAACGCGTTGCATCATAAATAGTTCCCTTCTCGCGCGCCGCAAAGCGCGCTCAACGAATAAGATGCGGCGCATTAACACCGACCATTCAACGAAGTCAAGCGCACCCACGACGCATCCCGGCTGCAGATTAATACATCTCCCCAACCCCACCAGCTAGCCGCAGCGCGTCATCAATATATTCACCCACAACCAACAACCCACAACCAACAACCAAACACCCAACAAGAAATGCGCGCATCACCAGCATCAATGCTGGATCCTGTGTCGAAATAGTGGTCGGGCGCATCGCCGCGTCCCGTGCGTCTTCGCCGGTTAGCCCAAACGAGCCACCCGCGCTCAGCCATACCCGTGGGAACAATCGAGCAGAAAAGACATGGTGCCTGCCAAATGAGCGAGCGCGAATGCGAGTCGCTCATTTTTGGGGTGGGGCCCCAGCGAAGCTGAGGCGGGGGCTGGAATGCCCTCGAGAAACACTGG
>JBNKZR010000166.1:0-14637 GCA_050301735.1 Polyangiaceae bacterium
AGCCGAAGTCCGCGTCCTCGACGTCCCGGGCGTCTGCGCCGGAATCGACACTTTGGCGACCCGGGAGCGAACCTCGTGGTTCGGTCCCGGCGCCAGAGTCGCGATCGAGGAGTCCACTCGGTACTGCCGCTGCCCGCTCGGGCGTCGCTCCCATGGGTGCACCCGCATCGTCGATGGGCTCAGCAGAATCGACAGATGGCTGAGAATTAACGGTCGACGCTGCACCATGCGGGCCCGAAACCACATCCCTCTCCGGCGCGGCGAAATCCACACCGGAATCACAGGCAGCTGACAACGACGAGAGGATCCCGACCAACGCGCCGCCCGGACTATGCCACTTCCCACGCACCGCCGGTGATTGTACCCCGCCGTCGCGGCAGAAGCACGCTCATGGCGTCGCGGGAGCCCCCGGGCTCCCGCAAGCTTCCGCGCGGGGGTTGGCGCTCCGTCCCGGTGCAGGATCCGAAACGAGCCTGTCTCGAGCGCTCCAAGCTGCTTCGCTTCCCGGCGGGGCCGACGCAGCTTCGGCGAAATTGCTGGCGTACCCGAAGACACTGCTTCGTGGGCGGACTATACCCCGGGGCCATGCTTCAGCGCTCGTCGACGACGATGCATCCCCACAACCTCGCACGTGCTCTTCTTCTGTCGTTCTCTTGTCTGACGGCAAGCTGTGCGGAACCCCAGGTGCCGGAATTGCTGATCGGCACGTTCACGATGTTCAATCGCGAGTCGCCCTACTTGATCGCGGCGCCGCACGGTGAGTACGACGCGAATACGGGAGAGCTCGTCTACGACTTCTGTGAACGGGTACGCTGGGATTGCCTGATCGCGGAAGGATTTCGCGACGAAAAAGCGATGATCAACGTCAACCGCCCAACCGAAGGCGCCCGTCTGTCCGAGACGCGATTCAGTGGGAGCGCAGCGGTAGTCTACGCCAAGTACGTGCATCGTATTCGCCGACTCTCACCGAAGGTGTTGTTCTACGTGGAGATCCACGGGCACGATCACTCGGGTCTGACCAATACGGTCGATATCGCGACCGTGGGCATCTCCCATTCGCAAGCGGTATTCATTCACGACACGCTCACGCAAGCATTCGAGGCGCAGGGACTATCTGCCCTCGACGTGCGCCTCGATGCCCTGGAACCCATACACTACAACGCAACCCACGCACGCCGCTTCGGCGTACTGTCCTTCATCAGTCCTGCGCTCCACATCGAACTCCCCCACAGTACGCGCCATGAGCACCGCACTCGCGTGGTCAACGCGCTGAGCGAAGCCCTTCCGCGTGTCGCACGGGACGCCTTCCCCTTTCAACTGATCGAGCCGCGCTGAGAGCCGAGCCCCACGTGACTCAGGCCCGGCGCCAAGCTGGAACCGAACCTAGGAGCGACGCAACTCGAGGTCGGGCGGACACGACACACGGTTCTTGCCCGACGTCTTGCATTCTCGCAACGTGCCGTGAGTCACTTCGAGTAGATCGTGCAGCGTAGTGACCCACGGATTCAGGGCGACGACGGCGACACTTACCGTTACAGTCGCCGTCCCGAGCGTGCAGTTCACCGGACGCGCCCCCACAGCGCGCCGAAGGCGGCCGGCGAAGTCGAGCGCCGCATGATTGTCGTGCTCGGGTAGAAGCCAAACGAACTCGTCTCCCCCGACTCGCGCAATGCGTTGACCCGGGCGCTGCAAGGAACGAAAGCGAGTAGCCAATTCGCGAAGCACCTGGTCACCTCCAGCATGCCCAAAGCGCTCGTTGACCGCCTTGAAGTCGTCGCAGTCGAGCATCAGCCCCACGCCAAACCGAGACGGGTCGTGCTGCCACCGCTGTTCCAACCCACGTCGATTCAAGAGGCCCGTAAGCTGATCGTGGTGTGCCTCACTGATCAACTTCATCTCCATCAGCTTCCGACTGGTGATGTCGGAATGGACGACCAGCACTCCCCCACCTCGCAGCCGCGTTGCCCGCGTCAAGAACCAACACCGCGCCCGACTGCCATGACACGGGTACTCCCACTCGAGATGCTGACGCTGCCCTCGCAACAAGGCCTCGAATGCCCGAGCTTCTGAACGCGCTCCTTCGGTCGAACGCAGGACGGACAAGTAGTCTGCCCCTGGCTCCGCCAGCACGCAGTCCCCACACCGATTCTGAGCAAAGTGCCGCCACCTTCGATTGACGGAAACGACGACACCCCTGTCATCGACTACCGCTGCCTGATCGGGCAAGTCGTCCAGAAGATCGGTCAACGCCCTGGGCTCTTCGACCCGAGTCGCGACGACGCTCGACCCAGCGGCGACTTCCGACCTCGGCATTCTCGCAGACTGTCCTGCCATCACTCCCCCCGTGGACCTAGGCTATCTCCAATTTCAGCTTTGGCTAGCGCGACGGAACTGCTCAGCGGGACCTCAGACGATTATCGTGGTTGAACGTGGGCAAACACTCCGAGACCGGGGCGAAGCTCCCACTGCGACAACGATGTACGCCAGCTACCCACCGAGATGACGAGGTCCACAGCAGCGATTTTAGGCGCGGCGGAGCTGAACCGAGCTCGGCCTTAGTGGGCGAGCGCAAATGTCGGGCAGTCGTTTTCTCGACTCCATTCTCTGTTGCAGCGTTCGCGAAATCGCGCTCGTCGTTCAGCGCGTGCGGAGAACCATGAGCCGCAATTCCGTCATGTCTTCCATCGACCAGCGCAGGCCCTCTCGCCCCAGCCCCGAATCCTTGACGCCCCCATAGGGCATGTGGTCGACGCGCCACGAAGGAACGTCACCGATGATCACGCCCCCAACCTCCAGTTCCTCCCAGGCCCGGTGGGCGCGGTAAATGTCCCGAGTGAATACGCCAGCCTGCAAGCCGTACCTGCTGTCGTTGACCTGCTTCAACGCTTGGTCGAAGTCATCGAAAGAGCTCAGAATGGCGACGGGGCCGAAGGCCTCCTCGTTGCGAATGTGCTGATCATTCGTAACGCCTTCCAACAGCGTTGCATCCAATAGTGCTCCACGACGCTGCCCACCGCACAGAAGCGTCGCGCCCGCGTCGAGCGCGCGCTGGATCCATCCCTCGAGCCGGACTGCCTCGACTTCCGAGATCATCGGGCCGATGAACGTCCGTTCGTCTTTGGGATCGCCGGTGATTAGCTCGGAAGCGGCGGCGATCAGCTTGGCCTTCGTCGTCTCGTAGATGGACGAGTGGATCAGAATGCGCTGAACACCAATGCAGCTCTGTCCCGACTGATAGAAGGCACCGATCATGAGTCGCTCTACGGCGTCGTCTTGATCCGCAGTCTCATCCACAATGCAGGCCGCGTTGCCTCCCAACTCCAACACAACCTTCTTCTTTCCTGCCTGCGCCTTGAGCTGCCAACCCACCTCCGCCGAGCCCGTGAAGCTGAGGAGCTTGAGCCGTTCGTCCTCCGTGAACAAGCGCGCGCCATCGCGCCGACAAGGAAGGATGGAGAACGCACCTGACGGCAGGTCCGTCTCGGCTAGTACTTCACCGATGATGAGTGCCCCGATGGGAGTCGCACTCGCCGGCTTGAGAACGAATGGACAGCCCACGGCCAACGCCGGCGCCACCTTGTGCGCTGCCAAGTTGAGTGGGAAGTTGAACGGCGAAATGAAGGAACAAGGTCCGATTGGGACACGCCGCCACATGCCGCTATAGTTCGCAGCACGCTGACTGACGTCCAACGGCAGGACTTCACCGCATTGCCGAACGGACTCTTCTGCAGCAATGCGGAAGGTATCGATCAGGCGGCTCACCTCGCCGCGACTATCCCTAATCGGCTTGCCCGCTTCGACGCACAGACTCTCCGCGAGTTCGTCGAAGCGCTCCGCGAAACGCCGCGCGCAGTGCTGCAACACTGCTTGGCGCTCGTAGCTCTTGAGGCGACGCATGGCTTCGGCGGCTCCGGCAGCGGCCGAAATGGCACGATCGATCGTTCCTTCGTCTGCCAGCGCGACGCGGGTCGCCACTTCCCCGCTGTACTTGTCCAGGACCGCCAGGTCCTGATTGGCTGCGATCGGTTCGTTCGCAAGATAGTACGGATACGACGGTTTGAGCATCGGCAACACCCTTCACGTCAGCCAGCGGCGTGGTTTGGGCAGAGCCGCATGATGGCACCAGCACCCGCCACGGCGCAACGGGACGCTTCGAACATGCCATTTCGAGGACCGCCGGGGCGAGAAGCGAAAAAGAATGCCCTCGACTGCTCACGCCGGGACGCGCTGGATACACACCCTGCATCCGCTCACGGACTCGTGGGCGCCAACGGAGGTTCCCATGCTCAGCATCTCGACGTTCAAATCGGTCTCGTTCGTCTCCACCATCTCACTTGCCCTGGCCGCGTGTGGCGGCATGAGCGAAACCGATCTGGGGGACGAGGGCATGGACGAAAGCGCGGTTTCCAAGACCGAAGACGGTGAATCGGAAGCCTCCGAGGGGGCCAACGACGAAGCACGAGCCGGCAGCTCAAAGGCAGAAGAAGCGCAGCTCGCTGACGGCGCTGACTCCGCCTCGAACGGCGACGAAGAAACGGGCGCCGAGGACGCGGCGGACGAACCAGAAGAACTCATCGTCGACGTCGATGTCACCGTGACGACGACCACGAACGCGGACGACGAAGACGGTGACATCGAGGTGAATGGTCAAGACGTGGCTGCGGACGCAGCAGACGCCGACGAACCAGCGCCAACGGTGATCCCGGAGATTCCCGGCCCCGACATCCTCGGCTCCGCTTCCGAGCTGCCCATCGAGTCGACCTACGTGGCGGCGGAAGAATGGGTTCCGCCGGAGGGGCTGGCGGGCGTGGAGCAATCCGGGGTCGAGCTCGAGGTTGTCGACGACCTGAGTGTGCTCGTCATCTTCGACAACTCGGGGAGCATGGAAGCGTATTGGGACGGCAGGACACGTTGGGAGGCCGCCAATCAGTCCCTGTACGCCGCCCTGGCCCCGGTGTGGACCTCACTCAAGGTCGCCGCGGTTCGCTTCCCGATGGAAACCGAGTGCGGCGTGCCCGACTTCGAAGCGGAGGCGCAATTCGGTTGGAACGTCGCGGGTGACTTTCTCGACGAGTGGATCGCGAACGCACTCGCTCCAGTCGGGGGCACCCCGCTTGGGAGCGCTTTCATCGCGGCAGATGCCGCCATCGCCGAAGCGAGCGAACGCGGCCTGCTCGAAGAACGCTTCAACGTGCTGTTGATCACGGACGGCGAGCCCAACTGCGCCACCGAAAAAGCACTACTGACGGAACTGCCCGCAAAGTGGCTGTCGATGGGCGTCGAGACGCACGTTCTCGGTTTGCCCGGCTCGGAACAAGCGGCCCAACTGCTCAACGCGATTGCCGTCGCTGGGGGCACGGCCCAACCCATCGCCATCGAGACGCCCGAGCAGTTGGACGAAGAAGTCGTTCACTTGGCACGCTGACACTCCTTCACTCCTCGAGACTGGCAGGCTGAACCGTCGGGGCAAATCGAGAACGACGCTACTCTAGCTTGCCCACCTGACGAATGAGCAGCCGGGTGCCCGGGTGACCGGGAGCCACCTTCTGAAACCGACGCAGGGCTTTTTCGGCCTCGTTCTTGTCCCCCCGCGCGATCCAGGTCTCACACAGGGCGAGTGCGCCCTGGGTCGACTTTGCGTCCAGCTCCAGCGAGCGCTCGGCCCAATGCACCGCCGCCTCGTGCAACTCGAAATGGGCGAACGCGCGCGCCACCCCTCCGGCTGCGACCGCATTGTCGGCATCCAGCACCAGTGCTCGACGGAAGAAGCGCTCTGCCGTCCACCAGTCCCCTTTTCGACGAGCCAGAGTAGCGGAGTTGACGAAGCGCGACGCGAGTTCAGCGCGCTTGTCCGTCGCGGCCGCGTCCAAGTTCCAATACGAGAGATAGGCGTCGAGAGCGCGCTCGGAGAGGCCCAGTTGGTTGTACACGTCGCCAATCATCGTCCGCGCGTCACCGTAGCGTTTGCTGCCCTCAGGCACGCGTTTGGCCCACTGCAGCGCTTGGTCGAAGTCGGCGTTCTTGAAGTAGTACTCGGACAGACCGTAGGTCCCGCGCCCAGCAAGATCCCAGCTCGCAGACTGACACATCAACTTCAGCGCGCTCTGAGCCTTGCCGCGCATCAGCGCCTTGCGAGACCGCGACCAGAAGGCACCGCCCTTGCCAGCGTGAGCTTTCGGTTGCGCCATGAAGGGTTCACCCAACACAGCTTCGCAGGACTCTGCTTGCTGAGGCTTTCTCACGGCGAGGTGTTCATCGCGCGCTCCGTTCTCCACGGCCGTAGCTTCACTCGGTGAATCCGGGGCGCCTTTGGCCAGCGCCAGCTCGCCGTTCTCTGGCACAGCCGCGGCCGCCTTGTTGGGCTCATCGGTGGGGGACTGCGCTTGCGTAGCCGCCGACGAAGCCCCAACCGCTTCGGGGGAGGGCCCCTCGTCGGTACTCGCGGCAGTTGCTGCAGCCTCTTGTGTCACGGCCTCGACGTCACCTTGGAACCAGCCAGCCCCCACCCAATAGCCACCGCCCAGCGCCAGCGCAGTAATCAAGCCCAGGCTCTGCCAACGATGACGGCCGTTTACCGGCGACCAGTCACGACGCAGCCGAGCCACCACTGAACCTTCGCCCAACACCTCTTCTGCGACGGGCTCCGCAGGCCCACTCAACAACTGGGCACTCAAGGTCTCGGGAGTCGCGAAAGGCACCGACACCACCGGCGGCCCAGGCTCGGTCGCCCGTTCGCTCCCACCCGCCTGGGGAAATGCCGACTCGCCATACACCCGCTGAGCTTCCGGGACGAGCGGCTCGGCAGCCGACGGCGGAGGCGTTTCCCAAATCTGAGGGGACGGCGAAACCTCGCCGACAGGAAGCGCGGTCGATTCGCGAGCAGAGCCCGCCGCGGCGACGGGAGCTACGTCTGCCAACGTTCCCGCAGCGGGAACCGGGATAGGGTCCGGTCGCGGCGGGGGGGCGGGCGCCGGTGGCGGTTTGGACAGTCCGCCACCAGCCGCAACACCAGGCTTCGGCACCTCGGAGACCATCCGCAACGCGACATCCGTCATGCGCTCCTCCTCTTCCTCGGGCGCCGGAGCGGGCTCGGGTTCCCTGGTCGGCGGTGGTGCGTGCTCGATGAACTCTTCCGCCATCTCACGCAGAGACGGCATGCGCTCGCGGTAGTTGACGTTCCCACCCATTGCGAGGGTCTGTTGACGGGAACGAAACGACTCGCTGCTGGCGTCGGGCAATGCCGACTTCGGATCGTCCTGCGACAGCTCTGCTTCCACGCCCTGAGGTTGGATCTCGGAATCATCCGACACAGCTGCCTGAGCCATCTCGACCTTCGACGTTTCCGTGCTCGACGTTGCCGTGCTCAGAATCTCCATGTTCGAGGTCTCGGTGCTCGAACTCGCTCGTTCGCTCTCGTCAGCCATTGCCCCCCGGACCATAGCGCGCTGTAGGCCGGTGTCATACTGATGCAGGTCCAGCGCGACTTTGGGGTGTGGCTGTGATGAGTTTCACCCAGAACCCCAGTGTGGGTCAGCGCGAAGCTTCTGGCAGCGAACTCGGCGGCTGCCGCGACACGCAGCGCGCGTAGAGATCACTCCCAGTACACCGGCGCGTCCAGCGCCTTCGCGCACCGGATCTTCGCTGGGGCCACATCCAGTGCGCCTACTTTCAGTGGTAACACCATCCATGCATCCGTGTGGGCGCGATCGATCGCATGCGGCGGCTCGAAGCCCAAGGGCAAAGCTGGCCGAAACCCCACGCGCGGATAGTACGTCGGATGGCCCAAGACGAACACCAGCTCGACACCCGAAGTAGCCAACTGCTCGACGCCAGCTCTCATTAACCCTATACCAACACCCCTACCTTGCATTTCGGGAACCACCGCGAGAGGGGCCAGCAGCGAGGCATCGACGCGCGCGCGGTTAGACTCCACTCGCGCCGCCGTGAACAATACGTGCCCCACACATCGCGCGCCTTCCCAAGCCAACAACGACAAGAGAGGTGCCGCCGTCGGATCTTCGAGTAGCTCAGCAACGAGCTGTGGCTCCAGCTCGCTGCCGAACGCCAAGCGCTCGACCTCCAACGTCCGCGCCAGGTCTCGAGGTTGCCCTTGCCGAATCAGCATGGGGTCTCATAGCCCAGAGGCGCGCGCCAGAGTACGCCACTCGCGACCAAAGAACAGCCAAAGTCAGTCTTAGGACCTGCGCTCTTGTGCGACAGGGTATGCGAGCTCCCCATTCCGACGCGCGCTCGGCGCCCCGCGGCGCCATCAGGACACCGTCGAGACGCAGACGCGATTCATGACGACGGCCAGATCATCCGGCCAGCCCGCGCCGCAAAATCTCTAACTGGGACGTCTCGGGATGAGGCAGACTGCACCCATGAAATGGGATCGTCGATTCTTGGAACTGGCTCGGCACATTTCCAATTGGAGCAAGGATCCCTCAACCAAAGTCGGCTGCGTCGTCGTCGGACCAGACCGCGAGATCCGGAGCACTGGCTTCAACGGCTTTCCTCGGGGGATCGCCGACAAGCCGGAACGACTCGAAAACCGCGAGTTGAAGTATCCGTTGATCTGCCATGCAGAAGAGAACGCCATCATGCACGCTGCTCGCATCGGAGTGTCGCTCCGTGGTTGCGTCGCCTACGTCACCTGGCCGCCGTGCACTCGATGCGCGCGTTCGTTGCTTCAGGCTGGCGTGAGTGAAGTCGTGTATCCGGCTGGCCTGACCATCCCAGAGCGCTGGGAAGCCGACTTCGAGATGAGCATGGGAATGCTCGAGGAAGCGGGCGTTGGGCGACGAGAGGTCGAGTTGGAGTTCGACTCCGTAGGTCCCTGAAGAGGAGGAAACAGTGCGCGGTTGGTTCGTTCTGATAGCTCTATTTCTCAACACACTGGTCGGTGTCGGCGCGTACTTGTGGCCGCCGATGGCCTTCTTGTTCGGCCCCGTTGGTTTGTTGACGTTGGTCGGCATCATCGACGTGCTGCAGAAGAAGCAGACCATTCGCCGCAACTACCCAGTCGTGGGCCATGGGCGCTACTTGCTCGAATCGATTCGCCCTGAGATCAACCAGTACTTCGTCGAGTCGAACACGGATGGCACTCCCTTCAACCGAGAGATGCGCTCGGTCGTTTACCAGCGCGCCAAGGGAGCGATGGATACCGTGCCTTTCGGGACCCAACGCGATTTGTATGCGCCCGGTTCGGAGTGGTTGACCCACTCCATCGTGCCAGCGGAAGTTCCACACGAACCGTTCAAACTCAGGATTGGACAGGGAAGCTGTGAACAGCCCTATGACCTTTCGTTGCTCAACATTTCGGCGATGAGCTACGGAGCGCTCAGCAGCCGGGCGGTCGTTGCGCTGAGTCGAGGCGCCAGAGCAGGCGGCTTCGCCCACAACACCGGAGAGGGTGGCGTCAGTCCCTATCATCTGGAAGGGGGCGCCGATCTGATCTGGCAGCTCGGGACGGGCTACTTCGGCGCCCGTGCCGCCGATGGGGGATTCGACGCGGACAAGTTTCGCAAACAAGCCACCCATCCCCAGATCAAGATGATCGAGGTCAAGATTTCCCAGGGGGCCAAACCCGCGCATGGTGGCATCCTGCCTGCACACAAGGTCAGCAGGGAAATTGCCGAGATCCGCGGTGTGCCGATGGGCCAGGACGTCAACTCGCCTCCGCGACACCGGGCGTTTTCCACGCCGAGGCAACTGCTCGCCTTCGTCACGCGTCTGCGGGAGCTATCAGGCGGCAAGCCCATCGGGTTCAAACTGTGCGTGGGCAAGCGCCGCGAGTTCCTGGCCATCTGCAAGGCCATGGTCGAAACGGGCCAACACCCGGACTACATTGCGGTCGATGGTGCCGAGGGAGGCACGGGTGCTGCTCCCCTCGAGTTTTCGAACAGCCTCGGGCTCCCGCTGACCGAAGCCCTCGCCTTCGTCCATAGCTCGCTCAACGGCATCGGCTTTCGCGATCGCGTCAAAGTCATCGCAGCCGGCAAAGTCACGACCGGCTTCCACATCGCTCGCCTGCTGTGTTTGGGCGCCGACGCGTGCTACTCGGCGCGGGCCATGATGATGGCGATCGGCTGCATCCAAGCCCGTCGCTGCAACAACAACAAGTGCCCCACTGGAGTGGCGACCCAGGACCCAGCGCTCGTCAAGGGTCTGGATATTGACGACAAGGCCGAGCGCACCCATCGTTATCACGAGCAGACCGTGCACAGCTTCATGGAGTTGCTCGCGGCCTGCGGCTTCAACCACCCCGATGACTTGCGTCCGTGGAATCTGCAGCGTCGCATCAGCCCCACGGAGATCCGTCACTACGGAGAAATCTACGAGTTCCTGCCGAAGGACGCCTTGTTGACCGGACAAGCTTCCGCAGAAACAATGCACCTCTGGAAACACGCCGATGCAGACAGCTTCAACCCCAAAGAAGGTAGGGGAACGGAGGGCTCCGTGATGCCGCGCCCACCGGCGATGCAAACCTTGGAGGTATGACGAGTGATTGTTGGAGTCCTGAAAGAAATCAAGTCGGACGAGTACCGCGTCGCGCTACGCCCGGTGGGTGCACACCTTCTGACACGAGACGGCCACGAGGTCATCATCGAAGCGGACGCCGGGCGCGGGAGCGGCCTGACGGATGAGGAGTACGCCGCCGCAGGTGCGACCATCGTCCCCGATGCCAAGTCTGTCTTCGAGCGCGCAGAGCTCATCGTCAAAGTGAAAGAGCCTCAACCACAAGAGATCGCCCAACTCGGCCCGCAACATACGGTGTTCGGCTACTTTCACTTTGCCGGCTCTCGCGCACTGACGGAGGCCTCGTTGAACGCCGGCTATTCGGCCGTCGCGTACGAGACTCTCGTCGATCAGAACGGCCGCCTGCCGCTCCTGACCCCCATGAGCGAAGTCGCCGGCCGCCTGTCAATCCAGTCGGGCGCCAAGTACCTGGAGCGGCCGATGATGGGTCGTGGGATCTTGCTCGGGGGAGTCCCTGGCGTCGAACCGGGGGAGGTGCTCGTGCTGGGCGGCGGCGTCGTTGGAACTCATGCCGCCAAGGTGGCATCGGGCCTCGGCGCGAACGTGGTGGTGATGGACATCAACCTCGACCGTTTGCGGCACCTCAACACCATCTTGCCGCCAAACGTGACCACAATCTACTCCGACCCGCATGCGGTCGAGGAACACGTTGCCCGCGCCGATCTCGTGATTGGCGGGGTGCTCTTGCCCGGCAGGCGTGCTCCCAACTTGATCTCCGCCGAGCAAGTACAGCGCATGAAGCCCGGCAGCGTGATCGTGGATGTATGCATCGACCAGGGAGGCTGCGTGGAAACGGCGCGGCCGACGACCCATCACGAGCCGACATACGTCATCGACGACGTCGTGCACTACTGCGTCACGAACATGCCGGGTGCCGTCGGGCGCACCAGCACGCACGCGTTGTGCAACGCTACGGTTCCGTACCTGCGGCAGTTGGCCAGACTCGGGCTCGATGCTTTCATCGCGCAAAGCCCCGGTCATCGGTCATCACTGAACATCCGCGGTGGGAAGTTGACCAATGCCGACGTAGCCCTCGCGTTCGAGGACTTGCCGACCGAACTGCCCAACTGATCGCCGCGATGCAGAGCTTGCGCGGCGGTCGCAGCGGGCCATTGTCCCCTGCACTCAGCGCGAAGAACCGCTATAACGCGCCGGGTGGGCACGCTGAGAGAGGACCTCGCGCAGGGACGCGAGCTGATTGAAACCCACATCTCGTGGGTTTTTCTCGAAGGCGAGCACGTCTACAAGCTCAAGAAGCCCGTCAACCTCGGCTTCTTGGACTTCTCGACCGCTGAGCTCCGCCGAGCCGCTTGCGAGCAGGAAGTACGCCTCAACCAACGTCTGAGCGACGACGTTTACCACGGCGTCGTCCAGGTCAGGCGGGGCGCAGACGGCGTGCACCGCCTCGGCGGCGAGGGTCCGTGTGTGGACTTCGCGGTACATATGCGGCGCCTCAGCGATCGCGAGCGCGCCGACGTCCTGCTCGCCGAAGGCAGCCTCGCGCCCGAACGACTCGAAGCCGTCGCGCGACGCCTGGCCGAGTTTCACCGCTGTGCTGCACGCTCCGCGCACATCGACAGCTTCGGAACGCCAGACAGCATCCGCCAGAACGTTCGAGAGAACTTCGATCAGACACGACAGCTATACGCCCAGTACATCACTCGGGAGCAAGAGCGCGAAATCGAAAGCGCACAACTCGACTTCCTCGACGCCCAGACGGACCTGTTGCAACGCCGCATCGCCGACGGACGCATCCGCGACGGCCACGGTGATCTACGGCTCGAGCACATCTACGTTGCCGACGAACACATCGACATCATCGATTGCATCGAGTTCAACGAGCGCTTCCGCTACGGAGACGTCTGTGCCGACTTGGCGTTCCTGGCGATGGACTTGTGTCATCACGAGCGCACGGACTTGGCAGAGGACTTGCTCGCTGCCTACGCACAGAGCAGCGGCGACTACGACCTCTACGCGCTCGTCGACTTCTACGAAGGTTACCGTGCGTACGTGCGAGCCAAGGTCGCGTCGTTTTTGGCCAACGACGAATCGGCGACACCCGTCGCCCGCACGGCGGCAGAGCGAGTGGCTCGCAGCTACTACCTTCACGCCCTCTCCGCGCAACGAAGACCACTGACGCCGCCGGTGGTGGTCGCCGTCGGTGGCCTGATCGCCTCGGGCAAGAGCCACACGAGCCGCCGCGTCGGTCGACGACTGCATTGCCCCGTCATCGACACGGACCGAACGCGCAAGCAGTTGTGGGGTGTCGGTACCGAACAAAAGCTCACCGAATCGGCATTCGCTGGCGCCTACTCGGCCGAAGCCTCCGCGAAAGTCTACGACGAAGTCTTGCGCAGGGCCCGTGTGGTGCTCGAAAGCGGACGCTCCGTCGTACTCGACGCCACGTTTCGCTCTCGAGCCCATCGACAGTCTGTCCGCGCGCTCGCCCAATCGCTCCGCGTGCCTTTTCGTTTCGTCGAGTGCCACGTTCCGGAAGCTGAAGCGATGGCCCGCCTCGAACGTCGCGCCAAGAAAGCTAGCGTCAGCGACGGTCGGCAGGAGATCTACGTCGAGTTCCAACGCAGTTGGGAGCCGGTGCAAAATCTGACACCACGACAGCACCTGCGCCTGAACACCACCGCGGACGACGCGAGCATCGAGATGCAGCTCGAAGCGTTCTGCGCTCCCGACTGAACGCCGCACTTCGCCGGCGCCTGGCGTCGAACCACTTGGCCCACGAACCGCGGTGCCCTTCAAACAGACGCCAGTTCGACGTATTGGGGCCAGAGCTGGGCTAGCCGATGGACGTCGAGCTCCAGAACCTGGGCCTCCGGCATCGTCGCAATCCGCTCCAGCAATTCCCCCTCTCCCAGAGGATCCACGCTCACGGCATAGCTCAATTGGTCGGCAACACGCAGCACGGCAACGCTTTCGCGCAAGCCGACCGAGGCCTGTTCGGCCCGCTCCCAATCATGGTGCAAGGCGATCACCTCTCGGAGCAATACCGGTAGCTTCCACTGCTCCATGATCCTATCGGCGAGCACGGCGTGGTCGTAGCCGAACTTCTCCCGTTCGAGGAGATGCAGGGCGTCAGGCTCGGCTGGTGCGCTCTCGAGGAGCTCACGATATTCCCCCTGGTCGACCTGCAACGAGAGCAACTTGCCCAGATCGTGCAGCATCCCGGCCGTGAATACGTCGACGTTGCGCAACCGAGGACGCCTGGAGCCCAACTTGCGACAGAGATTGCCCACCAGTCGGCAGTGCTCACAGATCTGTTTGCCGACGGGTCCCGTGCCGTCGAACTGGTCCAACGCCAACTGAGCCACGGCGATCTGAGCAACCTGCTCGGAGCCGAGGAGCACCACGCTCCGGCGCACGGACTCACACTTGCGACGTAATCCGAACACGCCGCTGTTGATCAGACGCAGCACCCTCGCACTGAGCGTGGGATCGGATTGGATGATGCCGACGACCGCCTCCGCATCGTGGTCGGGGTCCCAAATCAGCAGCAGAAGCCGCTTGGCAGCTTCTGGAAACGGCTTTAGGCCCTGCAGCTTCCCGACGATGGCCGCCAGTTCTGCCTCGGCGAGGTCCTCGGGCGGATCGGCGTCCGTTGCTGGGGCCTCCCAGGACTCTAGTTCGCTGGAGGCGACTGCCATCAATCGGGCGAACGGACACGGAGAGGGAGTCGTTAATGTGGGCAGCCGCCGCGGCCTCCGATTCGCGCACGACGAACATCTCGTTTATGCTCCCGGCGTGGGAACGTCGCAGACGCTGGCTTGGGCGTGTCCAATCTTGGTACTTCTGGCGCAGGGGTGCATCAAAGTCGAACACTCCGAGTCGCCTCCGACGGTTCCAGACCGAACGATCTCCAGCCCTTCTTCGACGACCGCCCCGGCGCCGGCCGCCGCGAAGCGGCTCCCTGGGCAAGGGCCGGGCGCTGCGATGAACGGCCCTGGGGCGAACCCGCTTCCCGCAGCGAAGCCGCTGTTGGCGGTCAGTGACCTGCAGCTCCTACGACAACTCGAAAACGCCGGGCTCGACGTCGCTACCACGGCGGAGTTCGGGCCCAGGCCCGAGTCGCCCCCGAACAACGCC
>JBNKZR010000167.1:0-14592 GCA_050301735.1 Polyangiaceae bacterium
GCAGTTGCGTGATCAGCATGGGCTTTCGCTCTTCCGTGAATGGATTGAAAACTTGGATTGAGGCACGTACCTGAAAACCAAGACGAGCGCCGGCCCCCGCACCCTGCGAAGCACAACACGCCCCATGAAGACTCGACATTTCGACGCATGCCCCCCCACCCACACCGCAGCGCTCTTGTTCGCGGTGGGGCTCATCACTCTGACGTCGTGTGAAAGTGGCGGCGGCCCCTGGCCCCCGGGCAGCACGACAGACGCTCCCGACACCGAAGTCACCGAAGCGGAAGAAACCGACGAAGCCACCGCGACGGAGGAAGAAACCGGTTCGGACAGCCCCCGCTCGGACGCGGCAACGCAGAGTGAAGAGACCGGTCCACCCGAAGTGGAAGGACACCTCGAGTTCGACGCCATCGCACTCGAGGATGCGCCGACCCGCGTCACTCACTTCGAGTTTCTGCCAGACAGCAACGAGTTTCTGCTGACCACCAAGCACGGCCGCGTCATGCACTACGCTTTGGATGGCGATACGACCGTGCTGCTCGGGGAGTTCGAGATCCCCGACGTGCACACCGCTCTCGACTGCGGCATCATCGGAGCGGCAATCGATCCGAACTTCCGCGACAACGATGCCTTCTACCTGAGCTTCTGTTTCAGCGATCAATTCAGCGGCATCGTTCGCTACGAGCTGAACACGGAAGACTACTCTGCAACACCTGAGAGCGGCGTCGAGATCCTGCGAGTCGGTCACGAGAACGCCGAGCGCGCGATTCACAACGTGGGCAAGATCGGCTTCGATGCCGACGGCAACATGTACACCGGCGTCGGCGAAAAGGCCAAGGGCAGCAGCGCTCGCGACCCAGCGTCGCTTCTGGGCACCCTGGTGAGGTTCCGCCCCCTCGAAGCAGGTGGCTACGAAGCCCCCGAGCCCCCCAACCCGGACTTCGGTCTGGATGAGGACATCCCACTGGTCTACGCCATCGGCTTCCGTTCGCCTTGGACGGTCATTCACGACTCACGGGGCCGCTATTGGGTGGGCGACGTGGGTTCCAATGGCGATGACTCCTACGAAGAGATCAACGTCGTCAAGTGGGATGGTCTCGACTTCGCGTGGAACATGTTCGAAGGCCCGTGCCCGGACGATGCGTGTGAGGGGACCATGGCCCCCGTACGCTCGTGGAAGCGACGCCCCACCAACGAATTCGAACTGGAAGACGATGACGTGGAAGCGGTCAACGCCCGGGTCGCCTGGGTCGGACTCGAGTACACCGAAGAGGACAATGACCGCTACCACGGCTTGCTGCGCAACCGGGTCCTGTACGGCGACATGTGTCTGGGGTTCGTGCGCGGCATCACCACAGATGACGATGGCACGCTCATCGACGATCGCCACTTGGGCCACGCTGCCGGAGTCAGCGCGTGGCAGGTCGGACCTGACGGATTCGTGTACGCCGTGACCTACGAGCTATGCACCCACAACGAGGACAGCAGCAGCGTCCCCAAAGGACGTCTACTCAAGGCGCGCTTCGTGGCTGACTGAACGGCGAACGCGCCCAACAACCGCCCCGCGCCCAGAGCGAGCTCTGCCGAATTGCACTTGGGAAGTGGCGACCTGTCGAATCCGCGACGGCGTGCTACGCGGTCTTCATGTCTGGCGTCTGCACGCCACCGAGCGCAGTCGTTGGCAAAGAAAGTCGGAAGCGTGCCCCCCCGAGCACGGGGTCGTGATCGACCTGCAAGTCGCCGCCGAGCTCTTGTGTGATGCTGCGACAAATCGCGAGGCCCAAACCGGTTCCCTCCCCGGCTTTGGTGGTGAAGAACGGGTCGAAGATACGTTCACGATCCGCCGCCGGAATGCCGGGACCATTGTCGCTCACCTCCAAGTGCGCGAGACCGTCCGCTTCGAAAAGACTGACTCGTATCTCGTTTTGTTCTGACGGCACGGGGCGTTCGGACAACGCCTGAATCGCGTTGACGAGCAGATTCAGAACGATCTGCCCGACCTTGGTGGTACTGCCCAATACCAATGGGCGGCAACGGATGTCCTGAGTCAAGCGCGCGGTGTCGCGGAGCTCACCGGAAACAAGCCGCAGGGTGAGACGAAGCACTTCGTCCAAGTCGACCGGCTCCGCCGAGGCCGGTGGAGCCTTCAACGGGTTGCCGATACCCCGCACGATGTCGAAGACTCGGTTCACGCCCTCTTCGGCATCGTCGAGGGAGCGGCGGATCTTGGAGATGTACGACGTCATGCGGTGCTCGTCGCGATCTTCCGAGGGCAATCGCTCCACCCGCTCCGTTTGTGACTTCATCAGCTGCAAGTTGCCGTGGATCCAGCTAACCGGATTCCGCAACTCGTGACCAAGGCCCGCAGCAATGATACCCAACGCGTAGACACGTTCGGTCTCGCGCAACCGCGATCCCAGCGCGCGCAGCTTACGTGACATCTCGTAGACGTCGAGCGCGTCCCTCAGCTCTGCGATGAGTTCTTCTGGCTGCCAGGGTTTTCGGAGGTACCGTCTGACCTGACCCTCGTTGATCGCAGCGATGGCTGCCGACAGGTCCGAATACGCCGTGATCAAGATGCGCACGGTGTCGGGATACTGGTCGCGCACCTTCGCCAACAACTCGACCCCCGTCGTCCCCGGCATACGCTGGTCCGAAACGACGACGCCGACCTCTTCCTTGGCCAGCAGCTCGAGGGCCTCCTCCGCGGTGCGCGCGGACAGAACGTCGAACTCCGTGCTGCAATGGGCCTCGCACACGACGAGGTTTCCTTCGTCGTCATCCACGAACAGTATCTTCGCAGCCACAATGACCTCGTATCAGCACTGAGAAACGATGCCCTCGAGTCTCGAGAAGAAAGCGCGTTCACTCGCGAACACTTCAAGCGCGTGATGCCGTCTTCAAACGACCTAGGAGTGCGCACCATATGCCGGTATGGCGCGCCGCGCAAGCAACTGCGGGCGCGTCAGTCGTGGAGTCGCTTCACGTGTGTGAGCGACAAAGTGCCCCGCGTGTCGCACATCGATCCACACCTGCGTCCGCAATCCTGATTAGACGCAAACTCGGCGCAGGCCGGTACCAGTCACGGCGACTGAAGGTCACAATGGCCACGTGCACGGCGAAATCCGAAGCAACGCCCTCACCCAGCTGTTCTGTTCCCCACGAATCTGGAGTGTTGACGTGGGGCGGCCACCCGCACGCCCACGCGTTGCCGTGATGCCATCGCTCGAAACGAGTACGAGCGAATGGGTTGGTCGCGGGTACATATGTATGAGGCGAAGAAAGTTAACGGACTGGCGCAATCTGACCCTACGTGGCCCAGCGAAGCCACACCGAGATGAGCTATAGCCAACACAGGCTATTTACCGAATGTTCGTCAGCCCGTGTAGGTCAGAGTGGGTTCAAGAGTCGTCGTACGCGCATCGCGCTGTAGCCCAATGCCGATGATCTGGTGACTGGCCTATGTGGAACGTCGTCGCCTCACTGGACGGAAGGTGACGAAGCCGAAGCGTCGCTGCCGTCCGTCGCGGACGTGACAGCCCCCTCCTCCGGCGCGGGCGGCGGGGGTGCGATGCCCGCGGCCAGATTCGCGACACAGCCAGACAGCCGGGCCTCGCTAGCCGGTGCGGATTCACAGCTTGCCCTGTCGAAGTACCAGCGCCCATTCTTGTCGAGTTCGAAACCTCGTTCACTCACGGCCGTTAGCTTCATGTCCTCGTTGCACGGCCAAGGACCCGGATCTGTCGGGTTGCTTTCGGGCCCTCGAACCGGACCAAAAAGTCGAATCTCGCTGCCGCCTTGACGATAGTGAACGGCGAGGGGCGCGGCCCCCGGATCCATGCGACGCCAGGTGCCCATCGGCGCGCCATGTGCCAACTGCTCGAAACGCCAAGCTTGGCAGACGTCACTTCCGGGCACTCGCCAAAACAACTCAGCTCCCGTTTCTTGAACGTACGCCAACGTCTCGTCCGGGAGAGCGACACACATGTAGACGAGGAGGCGATCGTCGGTGACGACCTTGTCGAACACCAGCGCGTCCTCTTTCCAGTCGCCGGCAAACTCGGCATCGAAAGCGTCAATCTCGTCGAGAACTTGCTGCATGGTGTCCATGGGCATCGCGGCACTGCAGCGCCGATCCCGCAAGAAGGACGCCGGGATCGAGCCCAGCGAGAACGTGCCAGCGCGCTGCTCCGCAACCAACAAGTGTCGCAAGGCGTCGGCATCCAGCTCTTCACACTGACAGCTGGGCAACTTCTCCTGCATCAGCGCCCTCACCCGAGGCCATCTCTCTCGCACACTCAGCCCTTTGAGGGAGGGCAGCGCCTGACCAACGGCCATGCACTGAGCAAGGCTTTCGTAGCCGGCATCCGCAAGAGCGTGACGTTTGCTGACGTCACGTTCTGCGAGCACCGCGCTCGCCAGATCGCTCGCAGCTTCTGCCACAGCGCCGTCTTCGGGCGTGGGCGCGGGAGGAACGGAGAAAAGCAGCTTGAGCTCGTACTGCTCGGGAATCGCCTCCAAGTTGGCGTGCAGCGTCGCCACGTCGAGGTCCCAAGCCGCAGCGATGTAGACGGGCTGCTGGTCATCGACGTCGGCGATGAGTCGACGCAGTTCCGTCAACTGCTCGCGTTTGTCTCGCGCGGTGATTTCGTTGCCATCCACCGCCAGGCGAGAAGGCGACAGCTCGACGATGGTTCCTTTGCCGAACGTGCCGCTCAACGTCGACGAAGGCAGCGAAACTTCGATGGGCGCGGCCAGTCCTTCCTCCGGTAGTTGCGCGAGGACCTCCATCAAGTGGGCCCGCCTCTCTTCGCAGCTGCGCCCATCTGCTGGCGTGGAGACACGTGCGCTGCAGCCCGCCAGAAGTGCCCAGCTCGTCGCGAAGAGACCGGCCCCCAGAAACCAGCGAGTCACGTTCATACCCGGATGCGTAGCACGAAACCCGCCGCCTGAGGACCGCTAGGCGCTCGCCGTTCAGGTGCCGCGCTCGCGACGCCCGTCGGCGTGAACCGCAAAACGGCCTTCGTCTCGAGTGTGTACCGGCGCATCGCCAGACCACGGCCAACCCCCAAAGCGCGTCCGGCGATAGTCGCTGATCGCTTGGCGGATCTCTTCCCGTGTGTTCATCACGAAGGGACCGTGTTTGACCACCGGTTCGCCGATCGCCCTACCTTGCAACACCAAGACCTCGCTCGCCTTGGCTCCATTCTTCAACGGTGTGGCAGCATCGGACTTGACTCGGATGCCGTTGCCGACGCCAAACGTCTGCTCCGCGACGTCGAGAGACTCGCCGTCGAAGAAGTAGAGTGTGCGATTGACGCCCGCCGCCGTGGCCGGCAAAACGAAGCGTGCGCCGGCTGCCATCTGTAGCGACCAAATCGCGACGTCGGCCTGTGCTCGAGAGGCCCACGAGTTCGGCGGAGGCTTGGGTGCCGTCAGCTCCGCCAAGCTTCCCGCCACGATCGTCGCGCTCGTCTCCTTGCCGTGCTCGTCGCGAAACGTCTTCTTCGGCACCGTGCTGTTCCAAAACATGGAGAAGTACGGGTTGGCGAACTTATCTGCTTTGGGCAGATTGATCCAAATCTGAAATAGCTCGGCGGGATTGCGACCTGCGGACTCCAACAGAGGAAACATTTCGGCATGCACGATGCCCGCACCAGCGGTCATCCATTGTACGTCCCCCTCGCCATAGCGGGCTGTTGCTCCGAGTGAATCGGAGTGATCGATGTAGCCGCGTCGCGTTACCGTTATCGTCTCGAAGCCCCGATGAGGATGACGCGGAAAGCCCGGCACCACGGCGCCGTGGTACATGTTCCAGCCATCCTTGCCGGCGAAATCGCTACCGATGTTGCGCCCGGTGAGCGGAGTGGCAGGCCCCATCGCCTCGTTGCCTTCGGGATAGTCGTCCTTGTGGTGAACACAGAAGAGAAACGGGTCGAGCGTCTTCCACGGTGGCCGGCCAAGGACGAAGGTTTCGAGCACTTCAGCGCGCCCTTTCGGCACCTCTGCCGGAGGGGACTTTTCCGCGCTGAGCTGGGAGCGGTCCCCGGCGTTGCGGCAACCAGCGGCGATGGCGCTCAAGCCGATGCCAGCCCCAGGCACCGCCATCAACAGCGAACGGCGTCCAACTCGGTTGTTTTGCTTCTTGCTTTCTTCCATTGCTCGTCCCAGAAGGGTAGCCCAGTGAGGAGGCATAGCCACCGACGCGAGGCACGGCAAGCCTGCGGCCCCTGCGCACCCCCTCAGAAATGCAGGGAAACCCAAACGGGGCTCGTCCAGCGAGGTCAACCGAGCCCGGTGCGGCACAACTGGGCGACGGGAGCGTCCGCCAATTTGCGGTCGACCGATTCAGCGCACGCAGGGCGGCGTGATACCCTCGATGCTCTCTTCCACCTGACCGGGAGAGCAATCCCCTGCCTCCACACTGAGACGCAAGCCTGCTTCCGGTTCGTAGTCGACCCCTAGAGGCACGGTCGCGGCTCCCGGTTGAAGTGGCCCGTCTATCGAAAGTTCACCGCCGTCATCCCCGCTGACGTAGCTGATGGCAATGTCACCGAGCCATGGCTCCCCGCCCCCGTTGATGAGGTAGAAGTAAACCTTGGCGACGCCATCGTCGCAGAGATGAGGGCAGGCGACCACACCCCCGAAGTATAAGCTGGATCCGTCGCAAGCGCCTGGCTCGATATCCGCAGGCGTGCCCACCAGTTGCTCCTCGAACGCCGCACAGCTGGGAGCGTCCTGGCCATCACAATCACTGTCGAGCCCATCGTTCCATCGTTCTACGGCGCCCGGCAGGACATCGGCCGAGTGATCGTCACAATCGAAGCGCCCGGGAGGGCTGCCCGGAGTGTGCACGAGGAGCTGCGCGGGGTCGCAAGACGTCATCTGTGCTCCAGGTGAACCATCCTCATCACAGTCGATGTTCCAACTCTCGGGAACGTTTGGATCGCAGTCCGCAGGTGGACGCGTGAAGAGCGACTCACACGCAACCTGGTCCGGCGGGGCGTCTGGGTCGAAACCAGCGTCGGGTTCGGTAGGATTCAAGCCGTCGTTTTGCAGACTTCCCAAGTCCTCTTCGTTGGCTCCCTCGCCAGCGCAGGCAGCAGTGAAGAGGGCCCCGCTCAACGCGAGCCAAGCGGTACCACACCTGCACCCCGTGACGGCGATGAGCCACACCATTCGCCCGGCCCGGCTCACCCGCGGGACGAGGGTATGCCGCAACGCGCAAACGCCGACGTTCGCCGGGAGCGATGGCGGGGTGGTGATTGGTCGCAACGACACCGGGCCATCATAGCAGAATCTTGGCCGAGCTTCGCTCGGCGGTAGCTACGATTGTAGAGCTTTTGGGGGACCGCCGAGAAACCAACGTGCAGTCACGTCGCCGACGCTCGAGGCGCGGTTTCATCACGGCGTTGGGCGTCGGGAAGCGTACTCAACCACGCGAGCGCCAGAATGACGCTCAATAGCAATGGCGCACTCAGTACCCACGCCCACGCCCACGACGGGTGCAGATCGGCGGGCAGCGGCGCCCAATGTGCCATCAACTCAGCCATCCAGAACGCATCGAACCAAGCCAGCGCGCGCAGCCAACGTGGTGCGCGAGGGCTGCCCGCGACCAAAACGACCAACGGCAGCGCGAAAACCAGGTAGTGTGACCAGCAGATGCCGAGGGGCAGCAAGACCACCGCCATCGCGCAAGCGGCTAGCTCATGCAGTGACGGCCGCTTACGTATCACGAGCCAGGCAAACACCAACCCGACGAGGGCCGCCACGCCCAACTCCAGCGCGTGGGCGCTGGGGTCGACGGGCGTGCTGCTATTCCACACCCGCGACGCCTGAGGCCAAAAAGGCCACTCCAAGCGACGAATGAGCGCGCGCAGCGACACGTCGTTGAAAGCCACCAAGGAGACCTTCGGCAGCCGCTCCAACATCACGAGGTTGCCTTCCCACAACGACTGCGGCAACACCAACTTCGGGATCCCCCACAACAGGACACCATACGCTGTCGTCGCCACCGCAAACGACTTGTACTCGCGCGCCAGGAGAAAGACGCCGAGGAACAAAACGCACCAGTGCTTGAACGCGCAGGCCAAAATGAGCAGGCCGATGCCCGCCCAGCGACGCCGCATGCCCGCTGCTGCCCAACGAAAACCGACGAGGACCAGACACGCCGCGATGAGCCCATTCTGACCGAGCTGCGCCGTGTAGGACGCTGGAAAACACAGGCTCACGCCCAACGCCACAATCCAACGCGCCCACGAGCTCATCGGAGGAAGGAAACGTGTGCTTTCGTAGCCGAGCACCAGCGCGGCGCCCGCGCTTCCGAGTGTCACCGCAGCGAGAAACTGCTGCAGCGACAGCGAGATCGCCAGAGGTAGAACCAACGCCAAATAGACGGGGCTGTAGACGAAGGACGTATCCGGAAGCGGCAAGCCGTGCTTGGCTGCCTCCGCCAACCACTGGGGATGGATCGAGCCCTGCACCAGCCAGATCGTCGGGTGATAGATCGCTTCGGGATGCCCGCCCGCCCACACCCGCGCGGCAAGAAACGTGGGAATTGCGTCCAGTGGGTAGGTGGTTACCGAACGCGACCCGGAGACGGACCAGCCCAGCAGCACGATCGGGATCAATCCGAGCCAAATCAAGACGGCGCGGGTACGCGGGTCGAGGCGCTCGAAGAGGGTGTTCAAGCGTTCCATGCTCGCGCGGCTGCCTTCATCAGGCCCCGAACCTACGCTGCGCTCTCGCCCTAGACAAGAGGCTGGCACGAGTGGCCACCCGCATGTGCCTGCCCATCACGGCCAGAGCTCGCACCCGACGGCGGCATCGACTAAGCTTTGCCGTCAGGTGCCATCACCAAGACAACGACTGGGGCAGGCCTTCGACGCGGGGTTGAAGCCACTCGTGGACCGGTCGATGCTGGCGCTCAGGTGGACCGTGGCTTGCTGCCTGGTGTTGGCTTTTTCGCTCACGGTCTTGCCAATCACCCCGTGGAAGGGCGCGGCGCTAGGAGCGCTGTGGTTCGGCTTGTTGCTCGGCACTGCAGCACCCTTGGCGCGAGGTTGGGCTCTCTGGCTCGCTCTCGCCGTGGTGACGCTCAGTGGCTTCGGGCTCGATCCCGCGCTATGGCTGTTGTCGGCGTGTACCTGGTGCGTCGCACTTCCGTTTGCTTACGCTTCTGCCGCCGACCGGCGCGCAGTGCTGCCGGCATCCACGCTGGCGGTGGTGTTGCCGGCGCTTGCGATCGTTGGACTCCTGGGCGCGGGTGGCCCGGGCGCGACGGCGCTCCGAATGGAGCTCACGGCAGGGTGGCCGACGTCAGAAGAGTCGCTGGGAGCGCTGCTCGCCACGTTCGTGGCTGGTGCCGTGAGCTTCGCCAGCGTCTGCGACGGTGCACGGATACCGCGTCTCGCGAAGTGGTTGTCGACGATGGCCGGTGCCGGCTTGGTGTTGCTGCTGCTCGTCCGAGGACGATGGATGCTCTCGAGCATCACCTGGCCTCACGAGCTTCAATGGAGTGAGTCTCCGTTATTGCTGAACCTGCTGAAGCTGGAGCTGGGTGTGCCGGTGTACGGGCCAGCAGAAGACTGCAATTCCTACTCCTATTCGCCTCTGCTGGAGTTGCTGCACACCGCGCTGCTACGTCCTTTCGGGCTCAACTTGTCGCTGACTGCCAATCGAGCACTGCTGTTGCTCTGGCACATCTTGGCCACGCTGACTCTTTGTTGGGCGCTGTTACCATACACCAAATCGTTCATCCGCAAGATACACGAGAGTGCGGCGCCCTCGTGGCTCGCCGCGGTGGCGACGTCCGCCTTCGCACTTTGCGCTTGGCTCGCGGTGACATCGAGCTTCATCGCACCGCTACTGCACCCAGATCACCTGATGATGGTAGCCTTCTGCCTGGCGATCGCCCTCGTGCTCGGCGAAGAACGTCTACCTCGGTGGGCGTTTCGATTGGGTTTGGTTGCCGTGCCCGTGCTCGCGACGAGCGCCAAGTTGACGGGCGCGGGCATCGGACTCGGCTTGGTGCTGGCGTTTGCTTGGCCGTGGCGCCCAGTGGAACTAGGCTGGCTCGCGCTCGCCGCGGTACTATCGTTGGCAACGATCCCGTTGTTCGATGCGACCCTGGGACAATTCAGCGCCTACGCCATCGAACTGCAGGCATCTCATCCGATCCGCTGGCAGCTTTGGAGCGACTCGCTACGAAGTGGTGCAGGGAAAGCACTGCTGAGCGCCGCCGCGATGGTCCTCCTGGTGTGGATGGCGCAGCGGCTCCAGCCGTCGAACGACGGTTCGAAGCGTCGAGCATTGAAAGATGCGGGGCGGTTGGCCTTGCTCACTCTCGGTTTCTCATTGCCATCGATGCTCGCCTACCTGAAAGAAGGCGGTCGTGAGAACAGTCTTCTGCCGTGGGTGATCAGCGCCACCGCCCTCGGCATCCGATTCAGCCCCCTGCTCGCCAGCAGGTGGCCACTGTTCGCTCCGGCGGCGCTCGGCGTGCTGCTGTTGGCAGCGCCACCAGAAAGAACGCAATCCCAACAGGAGCGTGCCAACGCCAGCGCGCGTGCCGAGAAGCTGGCAACGCTCGCGCAACACGAAGTCCAGCTCGGTCGTTCGACGTTGCTCTACGGCGCGACATCACTCTGGCTGTCCGTGTTACCCGATCAGCTACCTCTCGACCGCCCTCAGTCCATCTACGAGCTGGCGCTGGCGAAGCACCCGGCACTGCGGACATTCCGGAAACGCCTCAGCTCCGGCTACTACGACAGTATCGTGCTGAGCAGCCATCTCCTCGAAGAGGAGCAACCTCGCCGGACCGGGTTCGGCGCCATCATCGGACAGCACTTTCGTCGGCTAAGCCCAGAAAGTGAGCCCGGTCCCGGCGAGGTAACGCCGCTGCTGTACCGCTTCATGCCCGAAAGGGCACACCCGGCAGGCTCGCAAACCCAGCCAGCCGCAGGCTCGCAAACCAAAAAGCCCGCGGACTCTCAATCCGGGAAGCGCCACGCGCGGTAGGTCTGGACTTCGTCGCCGCCCCCATCGCCCAGGATCTGGAAGACGATGTTGCCGTCGGCGTCGACTTCCGTCGCCAAGTAAAAAGTCCCACGCCCCCAACCGATGAAGGTGTTTCCGTTGTCCAGCCGCTGCGACGAGCCCTGCGAGTAGCTATAGGCGCCCTCTTGGTGGTAACTCCACACGAGCTCCGCCGTCATCGCTTCTTCGTCGAGCTTGTATTCGGAAATGCGAGTGTGCTCCCCTCGCTCCTCCACTTCGGGCCAGCAGTATTGCCCGTTGTCGAAAAGCAGGATGTTGCCGTTTTCCAAACGGCTCACGGTGTGTTGGCCGCACAAGTTGCCGAAAGGATCGTCGATGAACTCGAATTCGTTGGACATCCCTCCGAAGCGCCACAGGACTTCGCCCGTCGAGCGATCGAGCTTGAATATCTGAGACAAGCCCCGTGAGGAAACGAGCCAATTGCCGTCCGTGTCGACGTCGACCGCGTTGAGATGCGCGTAGTCGACCGTTCCGTAGAGGCTCTCGTCGTAGGGCATGTAGCCCCAGCTGTTCCACTCGAAGAGCAGCTCGCCGTCCTCCGTGACCTCCTGAAGAATTCCGTCGCGCACGTCTTGCGCTGCTGAGCCACCATAGTCGCTGGCGTCGTGAACCGCCTCTTCGTAGGCGAGCAGAATGCGGTTCCCGTTGGCCAAAATGTGGAACTCGTGCTCGTTGGTCTCTTCGAGCCCCACCGTGGTCACGCGCTCCACCTCTTCGAAGTCTTCGTTCAGAACGATTTGCTCCATCGAGCGCACCTCCTCGCGCAAGAGAGCGTAGGACATCTGCCCATTGGGGTGCTTCTTGAAGTCATACACCGGGCGCGGCTCACGTCGGTAGAACAACGGGACTCCCTCGTTGTCGACCTTGACGACGAAGTGAGCGATGTTGCCACGCCGCCGGATGGTCAAATAGATGGGATCGGTGGACGCGGTGGGTTCGTGATGGCTGATCTTCAAGTCCGGAAAGTCCCATGGTAGGTAGACGATCGTATAAACCCGCGACTTGCCGTCTTCGTCTTCGACCACGACCTTGAACTCACCTTCTGGCTCGACGTCGGGAAGCTCCAATGGCTCGCCGCTTTCTGCGGCTTGACCGTCGATGGTGATCATCAGGTCTTCGCTGGCGGTTGCGGTGACTACGACGTCCCCTACGGGTTCATCCGCGAGCACGGAATAGCGACGGCGCGAGGGGTCGAAGTTCGGCTTCAGCGGTATCCGGACTCCCTCGACGACCAAGTCGTCGAGGGCCGGAGCACTGGACGGCATGTCCGAACCCACCCCAGCGTCTTCGGCGCCCGCGTCCGAGTCGGCCTCCTCGTCCGTACCATCCGTAGCGGCAGCCCCCGCTTCGGACATCCCCGCTTCGTCTGTCGACGCTGCGGAGGAGTCGGCTCCGTCTGTGTCGGTGGCGTCGCTGAGCGTATCGGACTCCTCGGCTTGCCGCTCCGTCTCCTCGCTGGTGGACGCCCCGTCGTCGCCACAACCCGAGACCAGCAGCAACGATGCGGCCAGGGTCACTCTCATCAAGCCATGAAGTTCAAGCATGACTCAGCCTAACAAGCGCAATGCGAGGATCAACCCCGGCCGCTGGAGGAAAAGCGCCGCCAAACGCGGGTGTCACGCCTTGGCGAAGCGCTGAACGGAGCGAGCCTTGCGTTTGGCGGCCTCTTCCTGGCGATTCTTGGGTGGGGCGTTGGTCACGAGCGAGTCCACCAGTTCCCGAGCGGCGTCTGAAACGGCAGACACGGCTCGTTCGAAAGCCTCGCTGTTCGCCTGCGATGGCCTGGTGAAGCCGCTCAGTTTGCGCACGAACTGAAGAGCTGCGGCCTGGATCTCTTCATCCGTCGCCGGGGGATCGAAGTTGTAGAGGGTCCGGATGTTGCGACACATGGTCCCATCCTGCCGGCGAGTGGCGTCAATGTCATGCCCCAGGTCGGCTGCCGAGGCCCCGTCGCCGCGCACCGGCCAGAAACCAACCAACGGGATGCACGCACGCGCACCGACGCCTCCGCATGGCACCATCTTACCACCAGCCCCCACATATCCCCACACACACGAGAAAGCTTCGATGCGTCGGTGACTTCGCTATGCGCGCGCGCAGGTGGGACTCTGGCCCCAAGTGAACACTGCACCACGACGGCGCGCGTCAAGCGCGCGATATCCCACGAACTCAGCCACGAACGACGCACCGCAACAGCCGAGCAACGCGGCCAAACCCACACCCACTGCGATAACCCAAGACAACATGCCAAGCACGTCTTCACGCAGCGCAACATCTACCAACGGGGTAACAATCCAGAAGGAGAACGCCCACCACCTAGAGGAGTGCAATTTTCGAAAAGCGCAGCAAATCCACATTCACCCAAGACGCACCACAGTTTGAGCTCCCGCAGTTTCCCCCACGGGTTACCCTAGCCCTTCCAGGGCCTGGTGGCCCCGTGCAGGAGTATTGGCAGATGGCAGGTAGTATTGCGAAGCTAGTAGACCGGAACGTCTCTCTGTGGTCCGCCCGTCAGCGGGCTCTGAAGACGCCTCCAAAGGACTCGACATTGCGCGTATTGGTGAACACCGACAGGACGGAGCGAGCGTGGGAGAGCAGCCGCGCTAGCGAGCCGCCGCTCAGCGGCGTTCGTCACCGCGTGCCCCCACGGGCGAGCAAGCAGGGCTGACGCTCAGTCTTCCGCCCGCAAAAACTCTACGTAGAAGCGAACCGGGCCGACGGGCACTACGGAGTGCACGACCTGGGGCTCGATGATCCCAGGACAAGCCGAGGACAGGCGCCACCTTCGGTCCTGCTCAGTGGGGCTGCCACCCGCAACAACGTACTCGAGTTCGCCCTCCAGGACGACGATTCGTCCCCAAACGTCGGCCTTGGTACGGTGTTCCCGGAGCAGGCCCTGAGGGATCGTCTCCTGATTGAACTCCGGAGTGCGTTTGTACGCCTTGGCGGTTTCGGGGAGGGGCTTCATCCCCGCTCGGTGCGTCGTCGGCGACGGGTCAACCACAGCGCACCGCCGAACAAGACGAGCCAGACATCACCTCGATTGGCGGTGCCGACGGTCGCGATGCTGCAGCCATCGTCCTTCTTCTTATCACTGCCGCCACCAGAAGAGTCTCCGACGCCCCCATCGTTGTCGGCATCGTCCCCATCCGTGGGCTCCGCGTCGTCACTTTCGGCGCTGTCGCTGGACGCGGGTTCCGTATTCTCGTCATCCGCGTCGCTCCCGGCATCTCCCGAACCTTCCGAACCAGGGCGCGGTTGAGAGGTCTCAACCGGCGTCGAAGGTGTGGCGCTGGTCCCAGTTGCCGGGCTCGGCGTCGCCTGAGGGTCGACGTCGGGCTCGGTGCTCGGCTCGGAGCAGTCTGGTGCCGGCGGGACCTCGAACCAGGAGGGGTCGGGACCGTCGCCGCAGTCGACCCCTTCGATCGTGACTTCTCTCTCTTCGAGCCAGCCGTTGGCTGGACAAGCGGGTGGCGGCGGTGCACACACGTCGAGGTCTTGGAGCTCCCGCGTGAAGTTGCGAGCGCCTGGACCACC
>JBNKZR010000168.1:0-14545 GCA_050301735.1 Polyangiaceae bacterium
AGCTTCGGGTTGATCGCGTTCGATTCCGCCTGCGCTCGAGTCGGTTTCCGGGTCGTCGGTCATCGTTTCGAGGTCGGTGGAGTCCGCCTCCGCCGACTCGTCGCCGGTGCACGCCATGGCGAGACAGAGGCTGGCGACTCCGAAGGAGACGGCGCGCAAGGTGGTCGAACGATGGGTAAACATTGAGGCCTCCTGATGAACAAGCTAGCTGAGGTGATTGAAGAGTTGGGCCAAAGCGGGCGTTAGCGTGCGTGCGGCGGTCATTGCCGCTCGCTGCGTTCGCCGAGCGCGTCGTGACTATCGCGGCTCGCTGGGGCGCCGTTTGCGTTTTGGTGTGAGGATGCACTGCCGGAGGTGATGGACTCGGGACACACGAGTTCGGTCTCGCACGCGTGTCGCCGTTGCGCGTGTTCTTGCGGCGTTGCGGTGGGGGAGTGGGTTCCGCTGGGGACCGCAGCCGGCCCAGTCCGTTGCATCTGTCTCGCGGGCGTCGCGGTCGAGCCCGGCAGAGTCCCCAAGGTCGGAGCTTCCGATTGGGAGCCTGAACGGATCTGGCTTGCAGACGACCGCTTTGCTGAACGCAGTGCGGAACGACGCGTTTGTTTCGGCACTGCTCTCTGGTCGATGCGCTCCGGGGTCGCAGACTCGGGTTCGAAGGTTGCGGGGGGAATGTCTGCCTTCGAAGCTCGCCCCTCGACGAGAGTGGGGTCGTCCGTGCTCGTTGGGGGCGTGGGCTCAGGTCGCTGGACGATGTACGGCTGCTCCGTGGGCCTCGTCTCGGGAGAGGATGCTGGGCTGTCGGCGGTCGACTGTGCAGGGGGATCTCGTAGCACCTGGCGAGTGCCTGCCAGCGCGGCCGCAGCGACGAGTAAAGCGCCAACGACGAGCGCTCCCCGCTGTGCCGTCAGGCGCGGAACGAAGTGAACGGATGGCGTTGCGACGGTTGACGGTGTGGGTTCCTGTTCGAAGGGGTGCACGTTGCCATTGCCCCGCGAGTCGACCAGCGTGGTGTTGGGGCTCCGCGCCCGGGGCGTGTTCCCGCCGGTGGCGCCACGTTCGTCGTCAGGCTGCAGGTCCGCCAACATCTCCCGCGCGGAGCGATACCTGTCTCTCGGGTTGCGTTTCAGGCACCGCGCCACGATGCGGTCCAATTCGTCGGGCAAAGAGGGGTCGATATCTCGAATGCGTGGGGCGTCCTCCTGCAGACGTTTGATGGCAGCGAGCGCAGGTGTCGGTGCAGGAAAGGGGAGGCAACCCGTGAGCATTTCGAAGAGGATGACGCCGACCGCATACAGATCCGTCGCAGGGCGGAGGGCGTCGCCCTGCACCTGCTCTGGCGCCATGTATGAGAGGCTGCCGATCAGGGCGTGGTCCCCGCTGACTCTGCTCGAATTGGGGTTCAAAGCACTAGCGAGGCCGAAGTCCATCAACACGGGTGCCAGACGACCACTGCGATCGGTTCGGAACATCACGTTGTCGCTCTTCAGGTCACGGTGAAGAACCCCGGCCTCATGGGCTGCTTGAAGGCCTTCGAGGATCCCGATGCACGTGTGGCAAGCCTCGGACTCGCTCAGATGATGTTCACCTTTCAAGCGTTCTCCGAGGCTCTGGCCCTCGATGAACTCCATCTTGAGGAAGAAAAGCGGTGGGCCTTCTTCGGGGCGGTGGCGTTCTAGATCGTAGATGCGGCACACGTTGCGATGGCTGATGCGTCGGGCAAGTTGTACCTCTGCTTTGAGTTGGGCGATCGCCTCCGTGTCTCCGACGTAGTGTGAAGCCACGGTCTTGATGGCGATGCGCTCGCCGAGCGCTTCGTCGAAGGCCTCGTACACCTCCCCCATCCCGCCGCGTGCGACGAAGTTCTGGATGCGGTAGCGCCCGGCCAGAAGCATGCCGGTGCGCAGGACACTCCCACGCCATTCCGGACCCGCTTCGCGGTCTCGCGTCGAGTTGCTCCAACCCACCACGCGCCGGACCAGGTCGCGGCACTGCGGACAGTTCTCGAGATGAGCTTCCACCCTGCCGAGCTGTGACGAGCTCAAGCGATTGGCTGTGAGGCGGACTGCGGTCAGCTCGTCGAGGTGGTCGTCGTTTGCTCCTGGCTTCTCGACGTCGTCGTCGCGTTCTCGTGCCCGGCCGGGGTGCAATTGTTGTCGCTCGGCGCGGTCCTTGCGCACCTGGGGCCTCTCCCCGCTGGAATGAGGTGCGACCCGCGGCGCGCTTGCGCCCTGCCGATCCCCGGCGTCCTCCACCCGGGCAGATCGAAGTGTTCTCGAACGCGGCACGACGTGGAGTGTAGACGATTACTCGCTGCCTGGGGGCGGCACGAAAGCACTGGCGCAACCGTGTGACGACATTGAAGGAGTGCTGTTCATCAGCGCCGGCGGTTTGGATGTCGTCTCCGACGTTTCTCCCATGTATGGCTCGGATGAGGCAGGGATTTCCCCCATGCCCACAAACCAGCCGCACTGGTTTCCGGTGCCTCGGCGGGTGCGTGCGCGCGTTTTACCGGAGGGAAGCCAGAAACGTGCCGACGGCGGTTGGACCTTGTTCGTCCAGCACGCGGATGCTCTCGCTCCCGACGACGGCGATGTCTGCCTTGCCCCGCAAGAAATCCACGTCGGCCTTGCTCTTGACGCCGAAGCCGACCGCAAGGGGCAGGTCTGTTGCGCTGCGGGCTTGCCGCAAATAGTGAGCGAGGTCTTCTGAAAAGTCCGTCTTTGCTCCCGTGACGCCCTTGCGGGCCACGCAGTAGACGAACCCTCGATCGTGTTCGGCGACCTGTTGCATCCTCGCCTCCGTGGAGCGAGGAGAGAAGATGAAGACGGGATCGAGTTTGTTCCGGTCCATCGCTTGCAGGTACTCAGCGGCTTCTTCCGGTGGGAGATCAGGCACGATGGCTCCTCGGATGCCGGCCTTGGCACTATCCTCGACGAAGCGCTCGATGCCGCGACGGAAGACGATGTTGTAGTAACTCATGAACAGAAACGGGATGTCGAAGCATTGCGTGACCTTGGCTGCGAACTCGAAGCAGTCATCGACGTGCACGCCGGCTTCGAGGGCCCGCTGGTTCGCGTGCAGGATCACGGGACCGTCTGCGATGGGCTCGGAGAACGGGATCTGAAGTTCCATCAGATCCACGCCGGCCTCCACCATTGCCTCGACTACTCGAAAACTCGTGTCCAAGTCGGGGTAGCCGATGACGATGTGGGTCATCAGCAGGACGTCGTGCGCCCGTTTGCGGTTCTCGAAGGTATTGCTCAAGCATCGTAGGCCTCCGCTTTGCGCTTGATGAAGTCGACCCAGAGTGGATCGCCCAACGCGTCTGCGATTGTGAAAATGTCTTTGTCCCCTCTGCCGGATTGATTGATCAAAATGACGTCGCTGCTGCTCAACTTCGGCGCCTCGGCGAAGGCTTGGGCGAAAGCATGAGATGACTCCAGCGCGGGGATCAGGCCTTCGTTTTTCACGGTGAACTTCAGTGCTTCGACGACGGCTTCGTCGGTAGCCGCCTCGAAGCGAACTCGGCCTTTCGTGTGCAAGTGGGCCAGGATTGGTGAGACGCCGACGTAGTCGAGTCCGGCGGCGACGCTGTGGGTTTCGTTCATCTGGCCATCCGCGTCTTGAAGGAAGTAGGTTTTGTAACCCTGGGCCACGCCGATGCTGCCGTCTTCGGACGCCAAGCGTGCGGCGTGGCGGTGGCTGTCCAAGCCCGAACCACCTGCCTCGACCCCGATCAATTCCACCGCCTCGTCGTCGAGAAAGCCACTGAAGATGCCCATGGCGTTGGAGCCGCCACCGACGCAGGCGTACACGTGAGACGGCAGGCGCCCGTGCTGATCGAGCATCTGAGCTCGTGCTTCCTTGCCGATTATCGATTGGAAGTAGGTCACCATTTCCGGGAATGGGTGCGGTCCGCACGCGGTACCCAGCACGTAGTGGGTATCATCCATGTTGCTGACCCAGTCGCGGAATGCCTCGTTGATGGCGTCCTTCAAGGTTCGACTGCCTTCCGTCACGGGCACGACCTTTGCCCCAAGACGCTCCATCCAGAACACGTTCGGGCGTTGCCGGGCGACGTCGACTTCGCCCATGTAGATCGTGCATTCGAACCCGAACTTCGCTGCCATCGTCGCCGTGGCTACGCCGTGCTGTCCCGCGCCAGTCTCCGCGATCACTCGTCGCTTGCCCATGCGTTTGACGAGGAGGCCTTGGCCCATGACGTTGTTCGCCTTGTGGGCGCCGGTGTGGTTCAGATCTTCTCGTTTGATGAGTATCTTGGCGCCGCCCAGTTCGCGCGTGAGATTTTCGGCGAACGTGATCGGCGTCGGGCGACAAGAGTAGGTACCCATCAGCTGTTCGTACTGCTGCCAGAAGCCCGGGTCGTTGCGGGCATCTTCGAACGCAGTGTTCAATTCGGCGAAGGTCTCGTGCAGGATTTCGGGAATGAAGGCGCCGCCAAAGCCTTCGAAATAGCCTCGTTCGGCGCGAATGGGTTGGGTCATGCCTGGGGATCTCCGAGGTGTTGGGCAAAGGTGATCTTGTCAGTTCGACAATAGAGCTCCGAAAACAGCGCTCCCGCCGCGTTTGGGAAGTTCAAGCTGCGTCGGATGAGCAGCACGGGTGCCTCGAGAGCGAGTCCGAGAGCCGCTTGGGTTCGGGGCGGGCCCGGGGTGACGAAGAAGCTCTGCTCGCCGCTAGTTGGCTCGAGGAAGTAGCGCTCACGGACGAGTTCCGACAGGGATGTGCCGCGCAGAGGAACCTCGTCGAGATCGCGAAACACGATCGGGTCCAAGTAAACGTGCTCCACGAGCACCGGAACCGAATCCACTTCACTCGAACGGACGAAACTGTACGCGTCCTTGCCGCGGAAGGGGTTGTGCGGATTGTCGTCTTCCCCGACACGGGTCAGGGCGACTGCTTCGAGCAATTTCGTGCGCACTTCGAGACCACTGCTGCGAAAGCTCTGGAGCGTTCCCGCGAGGGAGAAAATGTCGACCCGTTCCGTCGCCGGACGTACGAACGTGCCCGACCCGCGCCTGCGCTCGATCAATCGGCGCTGAACGAGCAGATCGGTGGCTTGCCGTACGGTGGGGCGCCCGATGCCGTGACGCTTGGCGAGCTCCGGTTCGGAAGGCAGACGTTCACCGGGCCCGAGGTTGCCATTGCGGATCTGTGCTGCCAGCTCCTCAGCGAGCTGGTGGTAGAGCGGTAGCGGGGAGTTCGGGTTCAGCACGAGGCATGGTCATTAGGTACAATTGTAAAGTTGTCAAGACAACTCGTCTCCAACGACAACCCACGCATCAGAGATACGTGGGTTGTCGCAGTGATATCAGCTAGTTGAGGTTGAGCATCGGAGCGTGCCCCGTTGCCGGCCCAATGCCACTCTCAGGCTCAGAGCACGCCGAACAGGCCAAACTGGATACCGAACTCGGTTGCGGAGAAGTCCGCGTCGACCTCGTCGCCGTTGGCATCCTCAGCCGAGCCGCTCAGTCCGATGTCCAGCGTCGGAGCGATCAAGAAACCCAGCGGACCAGCCATCACCACCAGTGGCGCCTCGACGGTGAACGCGGTGCGCGACTGTGAACTATCCGCGCCGCCGTCGTCACCCTCTGACGTCGAACGCGAGACGTAGGTGAGGCCGCCCCGGGGCCAGATGCCCAGCCCGTCTCCGAGCTCCGCGAGGAAGCCAACCCGTGGAGAGAATAGTAACGCCGACAGGCTGCCGTTGTCCGACTCTACCGTGGGTCCCGTATCGGGGTCGAACTCCGACGAGTTCGACACGGTGGTGTATCCCAGCCCACCACCAATGCTCAGCCCGCTGGACATGATGTAGTCGATCCCCACCCTTGGAGCGGAGTAGGTGGTCGCCAAGCCGTCCAAAGGGGAGAAGCCCAACGAGATGCTCGTGTTGGAGTCGGTGGACGTTCCGAAGTCGCCCTCCTGGGTGTCGCTCGCAATCACCAACCCAAAGGTACGTTCCACGCCGATGGCGAGTCCTTGGGCGACTGGTTCGGCCATGGCCGAACCAGCAACGGTCGTCATCAACAGTCCCACGATGCCAGCGGCACATACTTTTTTCATTTCCGTCTTCCCAACCTTTCTATGCTCCCCCTGGGCCTCCCCCCAGGGTGGTGCGGCGATGGTTCCCGTTCGGACGCCTTCGCCTGAAGCGCCATGTTGACCCACACCTGCCTTGGTGGGGCAAATTAGCCACGACTCGGCGGCTTCGGCGGGTCACAAAAGACGGCTCTTGCAGGCGCGATCCACCTTGCTCAGGCAGCTGCGCAAGCTGTTCCAGTCATGTGACACTGGGGCGTCGCGTGCGGTCGACCGTGGCGGTTTTGGACCTGGCGTGAGGTCCTGCGGGCCGGCGGTCCTGCCGCCGATTGGTGCAACACCTGAGGCTGCTGTCGCAGTGCCGGCCAGTACGTTGAGCTCTGGGGCTTGACTCCGGAGCGTTCTAACGTGAGACGGGGGTGTGAGTTCCGAGAAGAGCCGTCAGGACAGCGAGCCGACGTGGCAGCGCCTCGCTCGAGCGACATGGGTGAGGGTGCTCAGCTGGTCGCAGAAGTGCCAACCCTCGGAGGCGTGGTCTTTGCGATTGGCATTGGGGCTCCCAGCCGCGTTCGCGACGTTCATCTTCGTGCGGCACACGGTGCTCTCCAATCGAGTGCTGGATGGGGTGCGCTGGTTCTGGCTCGATGACGACCAGATGATCTCGATGCGCTATGCGCGCAACCTGGTCGAGGGGAACGGCCTGGTCTGGAACCCCGGCGAATACGTCGAGGGCTACTCCAATTTCCTGTGGACGATGGTCATGGCGCTCGTTCACCTGTTGGGTGCGCCAGACCACCTCTCGTCCGTCTTCGTCAAGGGCATCGCTCTGGGCCTCGTGATCGCGTCGATGTGGCTGACCATCGATCTGTTGCGGAGCTTGGGGATACGCAGTCGTGTGGTCATGGGCGTTGCAGCACTCACCGTCGCACTTTGCACGGATGTCATGTACTGGGCGGCCTCCGGCTTTTCCACTCCACTGGCGACGTTCCTCCACATGTTCGTCGTGGCTCGGGTGATCTCTACCGGGAGGCTGGGCAAGTGGTCCGCCATCGCGTTGGCTCTGTTGCCCCTGGTGCGCGGCGACTCGATCGTGCTCTGGGGCGGGGATGCCTTGCTGGTCTTCGTTCTGGCAAAGAAGCCCTGGCGCACGATACCTCTGCTGGCGTTGACGCTGATACCGTTCGTCGCTCACCTGGCATTCCGTGTCGCGTACTACGGGGATTGGTTTCCCAACACCTACTATCTGAAGGTGACGGGGCGTACCGGGCGCATCCTGTCGGGCTGGCGCTACATCGAGCAGTTCTGCCGCCGCTACGCCTTCCTCTTGCTGATGGGCGCTGGCGCGACGGTCGCACTCTTGCGCAGCGGCAAGCGCAGCGCTTTGCTCTGGCCTTTGTGTTGGCTGCCGATTTGTGCCTACGCGATGAGCGCTGGAGGCGACAACTTCCGCCCCTACCGCTTCTTCTCGGCTTCGATGCCCATCTTGATTGCGTTCGCCGCGGCTGGGATTGGGGCGGGGCTGGTCTCGCAGAATCGCATCGCCAGAATGATGTGGCTCGTTCTCGTCGTCGCTTCCGTGATTCCGATGCAGAACACCCTCGAAGAGATCGCCAAGGTCGGCAACAACGGCCGTCCGCCGAAGCACCTGGTGGCCGCCATCTGGCTGCGCAAGAATGCCTCGCCCGATGCTTCCGTAGCCGTCGTCCCTGCCGGCGTGGTGCCGTACTACTCTCGTCTGCGGTCGCTCGACGTGCTCGGCAAGAACGACAAGCACATCGCACGTCTACCGCAGAAGAAGGGTGCAGGTATCGGTCACGGCAAGATCGATCCTGAGTACACGCTCGGGCAAGCGCCGGACTACGTCGTCTCGTGTCGCTCGACCGGGTTTGCCCGAGGTGCCGCAAAAAAGGCGAAGAAGACGGACAAGAAGAAGCTCAACAAAGACTACATCCTCACCTTGCTCGCATCCGATCCCTTTCAAGAGCACTACGCCAAGCACAGTGTCGGAACGAAGGCGCTCGAGAAGAAGAATGCTATCTTCGTTCACGAAGACTCTGCGGAGCTAGCGCATGAGGACGACTGGGAGCCGGTGCAACTCGACCGCTGAGCGCATGCTCGCTCGGCGTCGACCACGCTCAATAGTGAGCTCTCAGTTGGTCGCTCCGTGTGCACGCAGCAGAATGCGTACGCGGTCCTGTACCTTCAACGCGCCCATCAGCGCCCGGTATGGGCGAATGCCGTAATCGCTCTGCAACAACTCGACTTCGACGAGCCACTGGCCGTTCGTCGCGCTTGCGTTGCAGGTCAGTGTACGCTTTGCGCCGCACAGGCACAGCGTTCCAACGACTTGTGCGTGTTGTTCGTCGGGTCGCGTGACTCGCTTGGACTCGAAAGTGGCGGTGGGGTGAAGATTTGCGTGCAGTACCTCGTTGCGCGCGGTAGCGGCGATCTGCTTCTTGTTTTCCTCCGTCAGCGCTTCTGGTGCCAGTCGACCGGCTTCCATTGCTCCCACGACTTCCAACGAGCGTGAGTCGAACTCTGCACGCACCCTGCTCGGTTCGACCTCGATCCAAAATCGACCCACTCGCAGCTGAAGGTCGTGGCCCACGCTCGAGAGCAGTCCGTCTTTGAAGGTGAACACCAGGCATTCGGCGTCCGGAGTCTCGATTCGCGTCATGGGCAGGTTGTACCTCGGCTCTTCTTCGGCGGCGAGCCCTGGTGAGAGCATCGCTTTGGCAAAGGGGGCGCCGCCAATGCGGTTCGATGAAAGGCATGATGCTGCTACCTGCGTCGGTAGCCGCCCACGTAGGCAGCGCGAGGACGGATCAACCGTCCGTTGGCCCGCTGCTCACGGTAGTGAGCGAGCCAGCCAGCAGAGCGACCCAGTGCGAAGATCGCGCTGAACGTTTCGGGCGCAAATCCTAGCCCGTGAAGTAGCAGCGCGGTGTAGAACTCCACGTTGGTGGCTACCCGCCGCCCTGGCTTGAGGCGATGGAGCGTTTGCAGCACGGCAGCTTCGTGGACTCGAGCGGCCGAGAGCAGCTGCGTGTGCGCCAACAGGCGTTCGCACGCAGACTCCAGTATTTCTGCGCGCGGATCCCTCGTTTGGTAGACGCGATGTCCGAATCCCATGATGCGTTTGCCGGAGGCGACTTGCCGCTCGACCCATTCGGTCGTGACCCGACTCAGATCGCCGCCGCGCTGCTCGAGTTCGAGCAGTGCATCGAGCACCGGGCCCGGCGCGCCGCCGTGCAGCGGTCCCTTGAGGGCACCGAGGGCGCCCTCCACGGCCGAGGCAGCATCGCTGCGAGTGCTGGTGATGATCCTCGCTACGAAGGTGGAGGCGTTCAAACCGTGCTCGCAGACGGTGTTCCAGTAGGTGTCCAAGGCCGCGGCGCGGGCTGGATCGGGGACGGTCCCCTCCGCTTCGAACAGGAATGCTTCTGCACGACGGAGCGTCGGAGGGGCTTGCACGACAGGTTTGCCGTGTCGCAGACGGAGGAAGGCCGCGAGTATCGAGGGCAGCTGGGCCAATAGGTCTTCGACGTCCAGTTCCGTCTGGCAAGCGGCTGCGCTGACGCCGAGTCGCAGTGCGTCGATGTGAGCGGAGTTGCCAGTTGCTGCGGCAGCGAGCGCCGAGAGCGTAGCGCCGTGCAGGGCGCGTTTTCGTGCCAGTGTCCCCCGCCAAGTGCGCTCCTGTGTGGGCGACGGCAGGTGATCGAAGAGCAGAAGGTAGGAGACGGCTTCGAACGTCAACTCTGCGACGTCGGCTGCTGGATAGCCAGCGATGGTGAGTTCGCCCTTGTCGCCATCGATGTGGCTCAAACGTGTACTGACGGCAACCACGCCCTCGAGGCCGTCGGCACCCTGTGGTGTTGATTCAGTCATTGCCTGAAGATTGATGCATTGACTGATTCGGTCAATCTTGATTCAACAATCAATGTGGCGTGCTCTCGGAGCGAGCTGGCAACGCGGACGCGAGGTACGACATGGGTTCTGACTACTTGACTGCAGAGGAGGCGGCGCATCGTTTGGGGGTGAGCCGCGCCACGCTCTACGCCTACGTCAGCAGAGGGCGGCTTCGCAGTCGGGCGGTGACGGGTAGTCGTCAGCGCCAGTACTCCGTCGCGGACGTTCAGCAGCTGCTCAGGCAAAAAGAAGGCAGACAGAACCCCGTTCGTGCGGCAGCCAAGACTCTCGGCTTCGAGGGCCTACCGATCCTCGAGTCCTCGGTGACGCTGATTGATGGCGGAAGGTTCTACTACCGCGGCCACGACGTCTTGGTGTTGGCAGAACGTGGCGATCTCGAGCGGGTGATCGAGCTCCTGTGGGGCGGCCAAGCTCACAGCGCGACGTTGCCGGTGCCTTCACGGGGGTTGCAGCGCCAATGGGCGAAGATGTCGTTCATTCCGAGGGCACAGAGCTATCTCGCCTGGCGAGCCAACGCCGATCCGACGGCGCAGCTGCTGGCGAGCTCGCACCTACCATCCGTCGCGCGGCAGATCCTCTTGGGCTTGACTCAAGCGGCACTGCTGCACTTCGAACCCATCGAGGACGTTCCTCAGGTGATGGCCCGAAGCTGGGGAAGGCCCCCGGCGGCGCGCAGTCTCGAAGCGGCACTCATCCTCAGTGCCGATCACGAGCTGAACGTTTCCGCCTTCACGGCGCGCACAATCGCGTCAGCAGGCGCGAGCCCCTACATGGCCATCAGCGGGGCGTTGGGGGCGCTCAGCGGAAGTCGACACGGGGGCATGACTCACCTCGTTGCCCGGCTGTTGGACAACCCCGCCGCGCCGCGCGACGTCATTCGCGAGACGTTGGCCGTGTCCGGAGAGCTACCGGGGTTCGGCCATCCGCTGTATCCGGCAGGAGATCCACGCGGCCAGCGCTTGATGGCCTCCGGCAAAGCAGGCGCCGAGCGGCGTCGCTGTGAGCTGTTCGCCCGACACGTCTACGAACTGTCCGGTTTCAGGCCGAACCTGGACTTCGGGTTGGTGACGTTGGCGCGCAGCTGGGGGCTGCCTGGCGATGCCCCCGTGGTGCTGTTCGCCCTGGGTCGCACCATCGGTTGGATGGCCCATGCGATGGAGCAGTACGAGAACGGGCAGTTGTTGCGACCTCGCGCCCGCTATGTCGGTCCCGAGGTGCGAACCGCCACGGAGTGAGTCGTCAGTGGCCTTTTGCCGGTGGGCCACAGCTTTCGCGCAGCACGAGCTCGACATCGTAAACGAAGTTTTCGCTGCCTTGATTGGAGCTGTCGTCGATGTGGCTCAGTAGCGCCCTGCACGCGCCAGCGGCCATCTCGCGGCTGGGCTGAGCCACGGACGTCAGACCCGGCCAAAAAAGCTCTGCTTCTGGCGAGTTGTCGAAGCCAGCAACTGCCACGTCGGTGGGGATCTGAAGCCCGCGCTGCAGGATGGCCTTGGAAAATCCCAGGGCGATGGCGTCGTTGGCCGCAACCACGGCGGTCGGGCGTTGAGCGGGGGGCAGCGCACAGAAGGCTCGAGCGTAAGCCGCACCGCTTTCTGAGTAGTAGTCTGCGCTATAGGTGACGGCAGACGGCGGCAAGTCGAGCTCCGCCCGTTCGAGCGCTTCTCGGAGGCCTTGCAGTCGGTCTTCCGTATCCCGCGAGCCCGCTGGGCCTCCGACGAACGCAATCCGTCGATGGCCTAGCTGTGTCAGGTGGCGTCCGATGAGCCGCCCCCCATCCACGTTGCGAGCTGCGACTGTTACTTCGACCCGCTCCAAGGCATCGGGCGCGATGAACGCCACAGGGATGCGCGCCTCGGTCGCGGCCTCGAGCAGTGGCGCTTCGCGGGCCGAGTAGCGAACGAACAGCAGCCCATCCACGCGGCGTTTGCGGATCCAGTCCTCGACCACCGTCTGGTTGTATTGCCCCGTCAGCCGCAGACTGGCGATCAGGACACTTTCGCGGCTGTCACCGAGCGCTTCTTCGACGCCAGCGATGAGTTCCGAAAACCAAGAACCCCGTGTTGAGTTGACGACTAGGCCGACCGCAAGGGCGCGCCGATTGGCGAGACCTTGAGCCGCCAGAGTGGGGCTGAAACCAAGCTCCGCGATCGCTTTGTTGACCTTGCAACGCGTAGCTTCACTTGCAGACCCGCCGTTGATGACTCGAGACACCGTGCTGACGGCGACTCCCGCCTGTTTCGCGACGGTGCGGATGGTGGGTGCGGACGGGACTGAGGGAGGCTTGGCCAAGGGCATCTCGACGTGTGCTGGCGAACCGTTTCGCACGACGCCACGTACGGTGATGGTACATATGGGTCTTCGCTCACCGCTGCAAGCAGTTCTCGGACGTCGTCGTCGGCATCTGCTTCAACCTTCCGATGCTGGCGCTCGAACAGCGCCGCTTCAGCGGAGCGCCAACTGCAGATTGGTTCCCGGCTCCGCAACAAACTCCAGCGCCCTGTCGCTGATACGGTGCCATCCACCACCGATCGGAGTGAGCGGCGCGGCCGAGTGGAATCGACACCGTTGTCGTGAGCTCGCCCCCACCGTCACCCGCCGTGCTCTTCCGTCTTGCCACGTGAGTGTCACCGTGAACCCGCCTCGTGCTTTGAGACCGCGGACTTCTCCTCGGGTCCAAGATTGGGGAAGAGCTGGCAGCAAATCGAGCTCGAAGAGCTGATCAGAACCGGTTCCAAGGACCCGGCTCTGCAGCAAGAGCTCGGCGATGGCCGCTGTCCCCCCGAAGTTACCATCGATTTGGAATGGTGGGTGGGTGTCGAACAGGTTGGCGAGCGTGCTGTCGGCGAGCAAGCTCTGAATGTTCTGCTCAGCGCGCTGCGCCTCGCCCAAGCGTGCCCACAGATTGATGATCCATGCTCGACTCCAACCCGTGTGCCCCCCGCCGTGGGCCAACCGGCGCTCCAGGGTAGCGCGGGCCGCCGCCGCCAAATGCTCGTCGCGCCGCTGGATGAGATGCCCCGGGTAGAGACCCCACAGTTGCGATATGTGGCGGTGACCGGGCTCTGCCTCGGTGTAGTCGATGGGCCACTCCATGATCTGACCGTGGCGTCCGATGTTGATCGGGGGCAGGCGGCTGGCGGCCGTGTCCAACTCCTCGTGCCACCGTTCTTCCACGCCCAGCACGAGGGCTGCTTCGTGGGTGTGCGCGAATAGCGCGCGAATGATCTGGCAGTCCATCGCGGGTCCGTAGCAAAGGCGTCCTTCGACGCCGTCGTCTTGCACATAAGTATTCTCCGGCGAGACCGACGGGCACGTCACGAGGTAACCCTCTGGGCTTTCGACCAGGTAGTCGAGCAAGAATCGGGCCGCGCCAGCGAGAAGCGGGTAGTCTCGACGAAGAGTGTCGATGTCGAGCGTGAACAGGTATCGCTCCCAGACGTGGATGGCTAGCCAGGCGGCGCCCAGTGGCCAGTAACTTGCTGGGATCCATTCGTCTTGCGGTGCGGTGTCGGCCCACAGATCGGTGTTGTGATGCGCGCAGTAGCCTCGGCACCCATACATCTGCTGGGCGGTATGGCTGCCAGGCGCAACCATGCGCGCGAGGTGCTCGAAGAGCGGCTCTTGGCATTCGCTCAGGTTGCAGACGTCAGCGGGCCAGTAGTTCATCTGGGTGTTGACGTTGATCGTGTACTTGCCCCCCCAGGGAGGGATCAGGTCGGCGTTCCACACGCCTTGAAGGTTTGCGGGTAGAGTTCCGGGCCGACTGCAGGCGATCAGTAGATATCTGCCGAAGTGGAAGTACAGGGCGGCCAACGCAGGATCCAGGGTTCCGCTGCGGGCGTGCAGCAGGCGCTCGTCTGTCGGGGCGCCGCTAGAGTCGCTAGGGGGTAGGCTGAGGGTTACCCGATCGAAGAGCTCGCGATGGTCGATTTCGTGGCGTTCCGAAAGAGAAACGAAGGGTACTTCCCGCGCGGCTTCGAGTTGGGCTGACACGACTTCGTCGGGGGTGCTTTCGTAGTAGGTCGTGGCGACCGCGACCAGGACGGTCGCGCTGTCGGCGCCTTCGACGAGTAGCGTCTGCCCCAGTCGCGCGACGCTACCCCCTTCGGCAACCACCGTGGTTCGCGTCACCAGCCCAACGCCGCCTTTGCCCAGTTGCGCGCGGAACTGCACGTCACCATTGCCCACCTGCTCCACTTCATCGACGAAGTGGTCACCACATGCAAATCCCCCGATGCGACTGGTTGCTCTCGTGCGAACGCGAAACGCGACCTGCCCGGGCTGGTCCGCCGAGACGCGCACGACGAGCACTTGATCGGGATGGGAGACGAAGCACTGTCGCGTGAACCACACACCATCAACGGAAAAGCGCTGGGTGACCTTGGCCGTCTGCAGGTCGAGCTCTCGTGCGTAGTGTTGCGCAGTGCCCTGGTGTGAGAACTCGAACCCGAGTTCGCCCAACGGCGCGTAGTGGCGTTGGTGCTCCGGCAGGCCCGACAGGCCGTGTTGGGCGAGCCGTTCGGCTTCGGGGATCTTGCCCGCGAAAATGAGC
>JBNKZR010000169.1:0-14490 GCA_050301735.1 Polyangiaceae bacterium
TGCTCCGTGTAGCAGGGCGGGCGCGGTCTATTATGGCAACGGGCGCTGCGGCGCAGCGTAAGCCCCTCCAATGGCGACGGCGGCAGCAGGGGAGATGCGTGCTTGATGGGCGGATCCGGCACCGGCGCCACCAGTTTGTTGCTCGGAAACGACAGGACGCCGTTGATCTTGTAAACCCACCACGCGATGGCATGGGTATCCCCGTCGAGCCGCTCCGCGCTGCCTACGATGTGACCCGCGTCGTTGATGCCCCACGCCGAGCTGTTGTCCCCCCCGAGCGTGCCCAGATCGAGCATGAGACCGCCCGGCACGACTCGAAAACCGTGATTGATGGGCACCTCGAAGAAACCCACCGACGACTCCCCGACCACGACGCCATCAGTGTTGATGTCGTAGGCCCTACTATAGAGACCTGCAATGGTGCCCAGCGACTGCAGCGCCGCCAGCGGCGACGACCAGTACACGGCGAACGTGAAGATGCCGTTGTTGTAGTTGCCAACGATTTCTCCCCCGTCGTTAATGGCGCTGGCGCCACTCGACACCCCATCGCCGACGCCCAAGTCCCACATGCCGAAGCCCGACGTCCAGTAGAAAGCGTGGTACTCCCCGTCGTCGGCGTCCGCCCCGCCCACGACAGCATTGAGCTCGTTGACGTCGTTCGCGCTGCCTCCGCCCGAGTCGTCGGCGCGTAGTGTCCCGAGATCGACGGCTGGCCCGGGCGTCGTCCAGATGAATGGTCGGTGCGGCGGATCTTCCCAAGACCCAACGATCGTGCCTTGGTCGTTCACGCCGCTGCCGAACTCGTCGAACAGCGTGCCCGCCGGCGGCTCAACGTAGACCGCAGGCCCCGGCGGGATCCACGAGAACGCATCCAATGCGTAGTCGAGGAAGCTCGCCGTTCCGACGATCTGCCCACTGTCGTTGATGTCGGAGCCCCACATGAGCTCCTCGGGCTCCAACGCAACCATGCCGTCGTCGGGCGTCCAAACGAAAGCCTCGAGGCCGCTACGACCGGCGATCCAGCGCGATGAATTGATGGCGTAGGCCGCGCTGAAGTCGTCTCCGGGCAGGACGCCGAGGTCCTCCTTGACGACGAGTAGGCCGTTGTTGGGGTAAGCAACCGCGGGGGCAGCATGGGCGCAAAGAAGAGCGCCGGCAATGAGCGGGCTCAGTCCGAAACCGCGGCGCAGTCGATTGGTCGTCGTATCCCTCATCGGCGCATCATAGGCGATCCAGAGGACCCGTTGGCGAGCGTTCGGCACCCCCAAATAGTGGGCCTGGGAGAAAATACCGCAGCTCCTCCGCCCGTCCGCCGATGTGCGAACGCCCCGACCGCGACATTCACGCCGTAGTCGCTGAACACGCCAGCGAGGACGCTGCCTTTGAAACAGTCATCGCCAGCGCCGTCGGCGCTGCCAAGGCGCGCATGCTACGGGGCCTGCAAGCGCTCGAGGAAGCGACTCGTCAGACTCCGCGCACGGAGGAGACTGGTTGATGCGGCTTTCGCTGTTTCAACAGAGGCAGACGCTACTCAACCGGGCACGCTTCGCTTGGCGACGCATGCGGCAGCAGCGTGAGGTCACGGACATCCATCGGGTGCTCTTCTACCGCTCACCGTTCTTCGGAAGGCCGTTCGACGCGTATTGGCGTCACGCCCAATACGATGCCCCCTCGACGCTATCGACCGGGGAACGCCAGGTGCTGGCCGCGATCATCTCACAATCGAATCGCTGTGCCTTCTGCACCGTGGGGCACGCCGAGGCAGCGTGCCGCTACCTGCCGCAAGAGACGGTGAGCAGCGCACTGCGATCTTCCGACGAGGAGCCGTTGGGGCCACATTTCTCCGCGTTGGCGCGCTTCTGCCGCAAGCTCACCGTCGACCCGATGGGCGTGGATGCGAACGATGTGGAACGCGTTCTGGATGCCGGCTGCGCCCAGAATGACGTCAAGATGGCGATCCACCTCTGCACGGCGTACTCGGTGATCAACCGGGTCGCAGACGCCTTCGATTTGACCGTACCTTCCATCTACCCGGTAGAGGTCGACGAGGACACCCAGAAGATCAGCGTCGCTGAGGGCGTGTGAACGGACGCCGACCCATTTCTCCACGCCAGCGCGCACTCAGTCGCGTGTCAAGTGGCTGTTGTGCAGCACGGGTAGCGGTGCGTCGAACTTGTTGACGCCAGCAGCGACAGCCTCGCCGCGAAGAGCTGCGCCGATGCGTTTTTCCATCAGGGCTCGCGAAAATGGCGCGGCCAACGGCATGAACAGCGCGGTCGCAAGAGCCAGCACCGTCAAACCGAAGTAGCTGGCCGCAGCAATTTCGAGGCTAGGGTGAACGCCGATCCCTCGTGCCAGTCCCACCACCCAACAGCCGGCGAGTAGAGTACAAACGACGAAGTGGGGCCACAGCATCAACGGAGCGCGCCGCCCTGCCCCGGCTTTGCTCGTGATGGAGTAGGGATGTCGTCGGCCGAGAGCCGCATCGACCATGCCAAAGAAGATGTAGGGCCACTTGACGAAACGCAGGAAACGGGCGCGCAGGTGCAATCCCCACTCCGCTGCAGGCTGCAAGAAGTACCGCTGCCGATAAAAGTCGGTCAGCGCCAGAGCCACCGCCATCGCGACGAAACTCTGCGTCAGCGCGTACGAGGGTGCCACCGGCATCGGGCCGCCCGCCAACAGATACGCCAACAGGAGGACACTCACTGCACCCAGGACACCTTCCTGAACGTAATACGCCCCGTGCACGAAGCTCACGAGCCGAGTGCTCAAAGGCATGGCCGAAGCCACGCGAGGATACGCCCGCAACTTGACGTCGAGCACGGAGCGCGCCCAGCGCAATTGCTGCTGCAGGTACGATGGCCAATCCGTCGGAGTCAGGCCCCACGCTCGTACCTCGGGCACGTACACCCCCCGCCAACCTGCCGCGCGGTACAGCAACGTGATCAAGAGGTCGTCGGCATCGTGCTCGGCGAAGCCTCCAACCTGACGCAGGGCATCCGTTCGATGCACGTTGTGGCAGCCTGTGATGATCGGAAACCCCATCGCGTAGGAGGCCGCCTGGGAAGCGGAGTAGTACGAGTACGTCTCCTCCGCCGCTCCGCGAGCGATGAAGCTCGCCGATTGGTTGTAGTAGACCTGTGGCAGCTGCACGTAGCCGATACCTGGATCAGCCAAAAAGGGCACGGAGGCCTCGAGGAAGGACTCATCGGGCACGTGGTCTGGGTCGAAGCCGACGATGACGTCGTACTCACGGTAACCCACTACATCCAACCACGCGTTGTAGTTGCCGTACTTGGTGCGAGCGGCGAATGGTCCGGAACGTTGCTGGTATTGCTCGAGTCCCTTGCGAGTGAAGTGCCGTGCTCCAAGTCGCTGGCAAAGTGCTCGAACATCCGGCGAGTCGCCCTCGTCCAACACCCAAGTGTCGTGAGCCAGTCTCATCGCGACCAAAGCCCGGACGGTGCTCTCCAACATCTCCAGGGATTCGACACCAGGGACGAACGTCGTAGCCACCCCGATGCGCCCCGGCAGAACCGAGTCCGCCAGCACAGGCTTCCGCATCAGGCCCAACAACAGCCAGCGCGCCAAGGCCGACGCAACGGCATACGCGATGATCAGACTGGTCCCCCAGAAGGCCAGCTCCCCCGAATCGCTGCGCTTCGCAAGCCAGCTCTCGCCGAACCAGAAGACCGCCCACGAGTTGAGACCGGTCAAGAACCAGAACGCCACTCGGTCAGCCCCCGCCAAGACCGGAACACTCCGTATGGCCTTTGCAGCCTCCAGCTGAGGGTCGGTCATGCGCCGCTTCAGGCTGAAGCGCGCGATTCAAACGTCAACTCCATCTGCTCGCCCGCACCTCGGCCTCCGCCCACCGCGTCACGTCTTGGCACACTGCGTTCCGTTGCAGGCTGCAAGCTTCGACCACGCGGCAACCACACAACCTGGTTAGACCTCGACGACACACTGAACGGGCATGGACTCCGAGGGCGTGCTCGGCTCGCCTCGGTTCAACGTGAACCGAGAACCCGACCCGCAACCGCGTCTAGTTGAGCCACGACCTGCGGGTCGCGTGCCTCTGGGGAAGTGATGATCGCCGTTTCGAGTGCGTGCGAGCAGCCGTGGCTGCAATCGGACGCGTAGGTTTTGACTTTGGGAGCGACTTGGGTCACCAGAGCTCGGGCGCGCTGGGCATTGTCGAGGAGCGTTTTGACCACCGCGGCAACGGTGACCGCATCGTGGTCGGGATGCCAGCAGTCGTAGTCCGTGACCATGGCTACTGTGGCGTAGCAGAGCTCTGCTTCGCGAGCGAGCTTGGCTTCCGGCATGTTCGTCATGCCGATGACGTCGCACTTCCAGCTGCGATAGAGCTCCGACTCCGCGTGAGTCGAGAACTGGGGTCCCTCCATGGCCAGGTAGGTTCCGCCGCGGACGTAGGCCATCGCACTCTCTTTCATCGCCGCTTCCAACGCATCGCCCAGTCGTGCACATACCGGGTGCGCCATCGAAACGTGAGCCACGACGCCGCGTTCGAAGAACGTCTTCTTCCGGGCGAAGGTGCGGTCGATGAACTGGTCGACGAGGACGAAGGTGCCCGGGGCTAGTTCTTCACGCAACGAGCCGACCGCACTCATCGACAACACTTGGGTCACCCCCACGCGCTTGAGGACATCGATGTTCGCCCGAAAGTTGATCTCGGTCGGCGACAGTCGGTGCCCGCGGCCATGGCGCGGAAGAAACGCAAGCGGCTGCCCATCGAGCTCCCCCAGCAGGACCTCGTCCGACGGTGCGCCGAAGGAGGAAGCGACTCGCACCCAGCGCGTGTTCGTCAATCCGTCGATCTCGTACAGACCACTTCCACCTACGATTCCAAGCATCTACCAGGGTTCCTTCGGGACAACTCGTCGACACTTCGTCGACCCTGTTTTGGGATTGTGCCGTTCGTGACAGCCTTACGACAGATGTGGCCGAAGGCCGCACTCATTCGGGCGCCACAGCCATCGATAGGTGCAGCTGATAGTCGAACAGGTCCGCGCCGCTCTCGGCCATCACGCTGACGGAGAATGCTCCACCCTCGATTGCGGCCACGAGCTCTGCCGGGATCTCGAGTGTCGGACAAGCCCCACTGGTGGACACCTGTTCCGCAACGAGGAGAGCCCCGGGTGCGAACATCCTGGCAGTGATCTGGGGCGCATCCTCACACGGAAGGCCAAAAGCGTTCGTCATTTCGATCCGAACGGGCTGACCAGCTTCGCGCGAAAACCCAAAAACGTCCATGTCGCAGGTGCCACCAACCGCACCACTGACGACGAACTCCTCGACTCCAGGGGGAAGGATGTTCGCCGAGTGAACGGCATCGTTGGGCTCGACTTCCGCAGCGGCGGTCCCTTCGAGCTCGATGCGACAATCGGCGTCGCAGCCGTCGCCATCTTCCGTGTTGCCGTCGTCACAGGCCTCGCTGTGTACACGTTGCCCGTCGCCGCAAATGGGACGCATGACGATCACTTCCAGCCCCGCCTCTGGGTCGGTGATACCGTCGATACCTATCAGGCGTCGACCATCCGTCGTTGCCTGGAAGTCGAAATGCTCGGGCGCCCCCGCGGGACAGTGGTCGGCGACAGCCTCGCACGTGCGGGGGTCGCATTCCGGCAAGACGTAGAGCGCGACGTCTCGCCCCGGAACCTCTTTGATGCGTACGTGCCAGCGCTCCCCCGCGAGCATGTCGAGAGCAAAGAACGCGTCGGGTGTACTCAAGTCGCGGTCCAACCCGCACGAACTCACGTCGGCAAAGTCGTTGGTGGCGCTTCGGGTGTCCAGTTGGATGAACTCGTGGCTCGGCTGAAGCACTGGCACGTCCTCTTCTGGAACGCAGAAGTCCGCCACGACGACTGCACCTTCAGAGCCTTCGTCATTGCCCGCGTCCACTTGACCACCCGCGTCGACGTCCTCTGACTCGACGGCGATTGGGGGCGATGCCCCCGCATCCGTCCCTAGTTCGGCCAAGTCCGCGTCGGTTTCATCGCCGGCGCCGTCATCCGGGGATCCTTCGTCGGAGGAGTCGTCGTCCCCCTCCGCGTCAGCATCGCTTTCGCTCATCTCCGACGCCTCGGCGGACGCGTCTGCATCCGTTTCGGCATTCGTTTCGTCGGTCTCTACGTCATCTTCGGTCGCCGCGCTCGGGATCCGCTCTTTCAGGTCTTCCGAAAACGCAGTGCATCCGGCAAGGACCAAGAGGAATGGGCCTGCAAGGGCCCCGGCTGTCAATCGTTTGGATGTACTGCTAGTCATTGGCTTCGCTTAGCCCACTCGGTTCAGATGTTCGTCTTTCACCCGCATGATGTCGAGGATGAGTGAAGTCGGTTCCAGCAAGACCTCGCCGGACAGGGGCTTCGGGGCGCCCTTGTGGAATGCGAACTTGCCGCTGCTCCAATCCAGCATCTCCCCGAGAGCACTTCGAACCTGCTTGTGGCGAGCTTCTTGTAGCTGGCGTTGGGTTATCAATCCGTCCCGCAACAGCTTGCTCGCCAACTGTTCTGCACTCGCAGCCCGATTTTGCCGGGTGAGGCTACCAACCTGGGCTTGAGTCACGACTGCGTTTCGCACGAGCTGTCGCACGACGGAGCGGGCTTTGGGGGACGACGCGTTGGTGATCATGCCATCGGTCAACGTGACCGAGCCCGCCGCTGGTCCACTGGAGATGACGAGCTGCCCGGACATACGCATGTTGCGCAGCAATTCGATGGCATCAGCAACAGAAAACTCGCTCAATTGCCCCTCGATGGCGCCCGTGCTGATCCCAGGAGGCGGCCGAGAGGGATTCATCAGGCGGCTCAGCTCCGCCCGGAACTGGCGGTTGTCGGGGGCGAGCTCCGTGGCGCGCAGCAAAGCCCAACGTGCACGGTCCTTGCTTCCCTGTATGGCGTGAATACGGCCCAAGCGTTGATGAGCCTCCGCCCAATCGGGAGCTGCCTTGGTCGCCTGCCCGTAGGCATCCCGAGCCACTGGGTACTGACCCACCTCTTCCGCTTGCTCACCGAGTAGAAACTGAGCTCTGGCGTTTTGGGGGGCGAGCTCCACAGCCCGTTGCGCGCTTTGCATCGCCTCGACATCCAAACCAGCTGCCTTCTGGGCAAGGCAAACGTTGATCCACGCTTCAGCAGAATTGGGGTTGTTGTGGGCTACCGACGCAAGCACGGAGATCCCTTCCCGCTCGTTGCCGGCAGCTACGAGAGCAGAGCCGAATGCGGTGAGCGCTGCAGGATCGTTCGGAGCCAACTCGACCACTCTTCTCCACGCCTCGATGCATGGACGACTCATCTGGAGCTCGCCCAGAATCTGCGCCAACAGCCAGAAGGCTGGTAGTTCGGCCCCTGGAGAGCGCGTGGCCAGCTCGGCACTGGTCTTTGCTTGCGCCAGGTCCTTCAGCGAATGGTGGGCCTTGGCCGCCAAGAAATGCAGTCGCCAGTCCGCCTGTCCACTCTCGACGGCTTCCTCCAATACGCGCACGGCAGACTCCGGCTCGTGCTCCATCAGCAACTCAGCGACGGCTTCGCGAGCCTCGGTCAGCGTCGGTTCGAGCTGGAGAGCGCGCTCGAAGGCCGCCAGAGCCTGCGCGTTCAACTCGAGCTTGCGAAAGCCGTGCCCGAGTGCCGAACACAGGGCAGCTTGCTTCGGCTGCAGCGCGAGAGCATGAGCCAACGCTGCACCCGCCGCCGCACGGCTGCCGACGTCGGAAGTCGACTCGGCCAACGACAGACCGAGCTTCGCCCACGCGGCGGGGTCATCCGGAGACCTCTCAGCCTCGTAGTGAAGTATCTCCAGCGCCCGCACATGCGTGTTCATCGGGCGTTCACTCCGCACGAAGATAGGGGTTCGATTCCACCTTTTCGATGGCGCCAGAGCCGGAGCCTGCAGCGGTCGGTCGGGGCGCCGCCGCTGCAGCACGCCCCGACCGCTCCTCGTCGACTGACGCGGTCTCTTTCTTGCGACGCTCTTTCGACGATGCGCCGTTTTCGGGCGGAGACGTCGGCGGCTCTGGTTCGGCTGCTGGCGGCTCAGCGCGCTCTTCGCGTCGCGCAGTCCGTTCGCGCTCAACTTCGGAGTCTCCAACCGCCGCTGCAGCGCGCTCAGTCGTCGTGGGAACCTTTGGCTCCACCTCGTTGGAGCTCGCAGCACCGGGTACGACGTCGTCGCGTTTGGATGGGGCAGTCCGTGCAGCAACATCCTGTTGGGCTCCTGCTGCCAGCCCCTCAGCTGAGGCGACGGGGGGTTCGCCAGCAACCGCTGCTGCGGGCTCCGCATCATCGGCCAAGCTCGAGCCGAGCAGAATCGCAGCCCCGACGAACACCAGCAATCCGGCGCCAATCCCCACCTGATAACCCAGCCGCGACTTCTTGCGAGCCAGTCCCACGTCGGCCTCCGTGGGCCCGATGGAGTTCGACAGGGGTGCCGCGACGCTCGCGGCGGGGGGAGGCTGCGCCGCCTCCGCCATCGGGATCGACGACTCTCGACCGCCACTGAGCTCTTCGAAGGTCAGCAGACCGTGACGCTCCGTTCGCGTGGGGGTGAGCACGGGTTGCATGCTGCTCACCGAAAGCGTCAGTTCCGGAAGCGCGACGACCTGAGGGCTTTCTTGTGTCCGCCCGCGCACGAACTCGCGCGTTCGGTCACGGCGCTGCTGCAGTTTGCCACCGAAGGTCTCCGCAACGAGCCGAGCGACCTCGCTGGGCGCGCCCAACATTCCGGACTCCAACGCCGCGGCACGGAGAGCTTCGGACATCTCCAGTGCAGACTGAAAACGGCGTTCGGGATCTCGCTGCAACGCCTGCAAACACACGGCATCAAAGTACGCCGGGGGGCACAACCCCACTCGACTCGGCGGCGGGACGACACGCTTGAGGATGTTGTACATCGTGGCGTGATGGCTGGCGCCGTCGAACAACCGTCTGCCGGTCAGCGCGTTGTAGAGCACGACACCCGCGGAGAACAAATCGGAGCGCAGGTCCACAGCTTGGCCGGTGACCTGTTCCGGTGACATGTACGCGGGCTTGCCTCGGATCTCGCCTGGCTGAGTCGTTTGGACGGCACCGCGGGCCTGGGCGATGCCGAAGTCGATGAGGCGGCAATGGCCATCCACGCCGATGAGCAGGTTTTCGGGAGAGATGTCTCGATGCACGAGGCTCAGCGGGCGGCCTTCATCATCCACCATGTCGTGCGCTGCCTGCAGTCCGCTCAGAGCGTCCAAGAGCACGGGAACGATGACACGCGGCGGACGGTGATTGACGTGGTGGTTCAAAAGGTCGGCTAGCGTGCACCCCTCCACGTAGTCCATCACGATGTAGAAGCAGTCGCCCTGCGTGCCCACGTCGACGATACTCACGACGTTGGGGTGATGGAGTCGAGCGGCGAGGCGCGCCTCGCGCTGCATCATCTCGAGGAAGTTGGGGTCGCTGCCCAAGTGCTCGTGGAGCACCTTGAGGATGAACAGACGGTGGAATCCTCCTTCGCCGACGGCGCGAGCGAGGTATACGGTGCCCATGCCACCCCGTCCCACACGGGCGATGACCTCGTAGCGGCCGTACGTCTGGGCTTCGATATGCGCGGCATCTGCCACCGTCAGAATCTCCCCGCGACGCCTGAGGGCGTGAAGACCACCCCGGGCTCACTCGCGCCCGGCCCATCGAAGTCCGTCACGAAAGCGAGAATCACCGTCGTGATGCCAAGTGCGGCGGTCACACCGGCGGCGATGTTCGTCTGCAACTGCGTCCGCATCCCATCGTCGTAGGTTGCGCGGGTCGGCTGGGCGTCGAAGTCGTCGCGCAGCCTCTGGGTTTCGAGCCCGAGCCAGGTCGTCGCCGCGCCGCCGACGACCGTCAAACCGAGACCGGTGTAGAACCAGGCGGGATGCGCTCCTTCCCGCCGGCGCACGTCGGGCGGAGGCGTTGGCTCGTACGCCTCGTCCTCCCGTCCCTGAGCCACGGGCGCCAGCGCCGGTTCGGCAGCATCTCCGGCCCCAGCCGGAGGCGCGAACTCGACGCTGAAAGATGCTCCAGCCTGCGCGTCGACTTCTGCGTCAGCCGCCGCGCCCCCATCGAACCAAGCTTGCAGCTCGATCGCACCCGGCTGCACGAAAAACTCGTGGCGCTTCGCCTTGTCCACACTGACGGCGCGCCCGTTGCTCGACAGCGTGCAGGGCGCCTCGCAGGTGACGACGAGTCGCGTCAGCAGCGGGGCCAGCTGCTCGAGCAACTGGGCTGCCAGCGCCACGGATTCCGGGTCGTCTGGATAGTCCGCCTGGAGGCTCAACGCATGCGTCGCCGCAAGGGCCTGATTGCCGGCCTTGAACCGCATGCGCGCCGCACTGCGCAAAGCAGCGGAAGACGGCATGATCGAATGGGCCAGCTCGAACTTCTGCGCCGCCAGCTGGTAGTCCTCCGACAGCTGGGCGGCTTGCCCCTCAGAAAACGCCTTTCCGGCGGCAGTCACATCCGCTTGAGCAATTTCTGTGCCGCCAAGAATTGCGACGAGTGCCAGAGCGGCCGAAAGGTTCTTCAAGACAGGCACGTGGTATCCTCGAGTAGCGCTTAATCCTACGTAGCCTTTGTCCGTAAAGTCCACCCTTTCGCAGTGCGGGCACAGGATGAATGATGTCGCGTTGCGGCCACCCGTGGCGCAACGCGACATCTCGACGCGCATCGTGCTCGGCGCCGCGAATCGGGGCGACGGTACGCCGTGGCGGGCACTCTTGGCAAGTGCCCGCCACATCCCGGCGGCTCGAGGCGAGCCAGCTACAGAGACTCGACGCTCAGGGCGTTGACGAATGCGATCTTCGCCACCGAGAAGAAGCGCACTTCGAGCAAGCCGTCCTCTACGTAGACGGTGGCTGACTGGTTTGTCGCAATGAGGCTACCGCCAGCGGCTGCGGAGATGTCGAAATCATCCAGAACGACCGCGCCCTCCATCTGGACGTCCATGATGCGCGGAGATTCCAAGACGCCGGGCTCCGTGAAATAGAGCGTGACGACGTACTCACCCTCCGGTAGCCCGTCGAAGGCATAGCGGAAATCATCCTCGCCGCGCGCCGTCCAGTACAAGGTGTCGTCCGACGTCTCGGCAATCTCCCCGCCCCACGAACCGGTGCGACCGCCGTAGAATCCGTAGCTGCCCGGTGCCCAGGGTTGGTCGGCAACGAACTCGTTGCCCAGCGAGTCCGTGTAGGCTCCGCCGCCAGCGTTGATGTAGTAGGCGATCTCTGGCGTCGGTTCGGGCTCTGGCTCCGGCTCCGGCTCGACGCCTTCACCCGAGAGCTGCAGGCTGAGTGTGGGCGTGTCGGGATCCGAGCTGACGACCTCGAGCGATGCGGAAGCACCTCCCACCCCGGCTGGCTCGTAGCTGACGATCACTTCCTGTGACGCGCCCGGGAATAGAGTGAAGGGTGCGCTGGGCGACACCACCGTGTACTCGGAACTGGTCGAGGTCAGCTCGCTGACGTCGAGCAGGTCCGTCCCGGTATTCGAGATCCAGAAACTGCCCTCCGCCGTCGAACCGAGTTCGACCGTGCCGAAGTCTTGAGAGGTCGGGTTGGCGAAGATGTTCGGCACCGGTGGACCAGGCGGAGCCGACAGGTACATGTATGCCGTACCCGCGTTCGTCCGCGTCTCCTCATCCGGGTCGACTCGAATCGCCGTTACGACGAGATCGCCGATGCCGTCAGCGTTGATGTCCGCCGACCCGATCGAAAACCCCATGTGGTCGAATTCGTCTTCGCCTGCCACGCGTACGTCCGCTGGGATAGCGGCCAAATCTCGAACGCCTCCGAGCGTCGGCGAACCGTTGATCACGTAGGCATAGCCGCTCTGCTCGACGCCGTTGGCGTCTGCCGTTGGAGCGCCGGCAAACAGGTCGTCGATGCCGTCGCCCGTGATGTCCCCGGAATACACCCAAAATCCCAGCAGACCATCTTCCAACTCGCCCCGGAGCTCGAAGTCGGCACTGTCAGTCGCAAGATCCAACTCCCCACTCAGATCTGGCGACCCGAAGACGACGTGCACGCCCCCTGCGTCGATCAAGCTACCTGAGTCCATGTTGCGGGCACCCATGATCAGGTCGTCGATGCCGTCCCCGTTGAGCTCACCGCCAGAAACGGCGCTACCGAGACTCATGTTGTCGGCGCCATGAACCATGAAGCCGGGCTCGTCCGTGAGCATGTCGAGCACCCCTCCGAGCTCTGGCGTGCCAAAAATGACGTATACCTTGCCGTTGCTGGTGATGACCTCGTTCGTATTGTCGTTCATGAGCACGCCCGACAACAACAGGTCGTCGATGCCGTCCCCGTTGAAGTCGCCCGTGCTGCAATGGATACCCAAACGATCAAACGGCTCAGCCCCCCGCACCTCGAGATCTGGAGCCTCCTCCGAAAAATCGTACTTCTCAGCCAGGCTGGGCCCGCCGAAAATGACGTAGGCCGAACCGGAGTTTTCGCGGGTGTTTCCGGGACCGTCCGTCAAAGGCACTGCCATCAACATGTCGTCGTAGCCGTCAGCGTTGTAATCACCAGCGCTAACCCAGTAACCCAGGCCCTGGAACGGCTCCGCACCAAAGATGGTGATGTCGGCGCGCACGCCATACTCCGACAAGTCCAGGACACCGGTGACGTCGGGTCCACCGAAGACGACGTGAGCTTCGCCGCTTTCCTGCTTGAGGTTGCGAATGCCATCACCTTGGGGATCACCCATCAGCAGGTCGTCGTAGCCATCGCCGTTGAAGTCACCCGCTGCGACCGCGTGCCCGATGTGGTCACTGGGGCTGACGCGAGTGACGGCAAACAGCACGTTGTCGACGGACATGTCGAGGGTCATGTTCGAAACGGCGGGTGAGCCATCGATCACGTACACACCATACCAACCCGCGCCGATCACGAGGTCTTCGAAGCCGTCACCGTTGAAGTCACCACGGGTGGTATCGTGCCCCATCTCGTTGTCGGGGTACGCGCCGACGATGAAGATGTCGGCATCGGCCGTGTCCAGATCGACGGCACCAGCCGAGCTGATGTGCATGCCAAGAAAAGTAGCCATCGCTACGAGACAGGAGAGTATTCGATGAGAAGCGTCGTTCATGGCCTTGTTCCTTCAGAAACGAAGTGACCCAGGACTACCGACTGCAGGGCGCGCCAGTAGTCTTCGTCTTGCGTGGATCGCTGTTGTCTTGGTCGCTGCAATGCAGTCCGCACCAAGTCGGAGGCATTGAGTGTATGCAGGATGCTTGCCTACACAACACCCCCACCGACATTCGGGGAAATGACTATGAATCGCACCGCTGTGCTCTGGTCGCGTGTGCGCAATTCTTTCCCGGGTTCGGAACGCAACGAGCACCGGGAAACGAACAAGTATCGGATTCTAATACGCTATCAGTTCGCACCCAAACGCGACTTGGCACGGGGTCACCCGACGCAAGCATTGCTGAAGAGCCAACGCCATGGCGTCACTTGGGAGTATGTAGCGCGGTCAGTCGGCACAACGCGATGCGCCACGAATGCTCACGCGCCGCAGCCGCGCAGACCGTTCGCGACCCGGAGCAACTCCCAGAAAAGACAGCGCATGTGCGCGCTCGATTCAGCGCGTCGGTCACGCGAAACCGGCGCGATCACCAAGCACTACAAGCTCAATACTTCGAGCAAACACTCGCAACACGACAATCCGGTCCAAGCCTGTCCTTAAGGCCTGCGGCTGCGATAGTTGGCCCGCGTGCAGAAGCGCGCAAGAATTGGTAGCCTTCTGAGGCTACGTACGCATTTGTGCCCTACTGCTCGGTGCCGAGCTTCGGTCGGTCGAAGGGCGCCTCTTCGTTGAGCACCCGAGGGTCGGTCAAGGCGTTGAGCAAGAAGTCGATCAAGTCGGCCTTCTCCTGCTCCGTCAGCTCGAACCCCGGCACGGAGGGACTGACGGGAACAGAGGCGATGGCCTCGTTGTCCAGCACACCACCCGCGGCATAGGTATCGATGATCGTCTCCAGCGACAGCCCCCGGCCGCCACCGTTGTGGAGCAAGCCTCCCTCGAGACGTAGCCCCACGTTGCGCAGCGTCGGTGTGCGCATCTTGCCGTGGTCGCCTTCGTTCAAGGTGACGGCATAACGCCCTTCATCCCATGCCGGCTCGAAGAAGCCAGTGAAGTGGAACTGGTGCGCGGTGAACAGCGGGGGCGCGTGACAGCTACCGCACTCCGCCTTGGTGCGGAACAGGACGTAGCCGCGAACCTGGGCCGGAGTCAGCGCGGTTCGATCACCGGCGTTGAAGGCGTCCCAAGGTGTTTGGTTGCTGCGCAAGCGACGCTCGTGGGTGGCGATGGCGAAGGCGATACGCCGCGTGTTGATCTCGTCTTCGGGCCCGGACGTCTGCTCGTCACCGAAGGCCGCAGCGAACATCGCGGGGTAGGACGCACCGTGGTCGTCGATGAACGCGACCATGTCGTCCGGAATGTCGTGAGCCAGCGC
>JBNKZR010000170.1:0-14465 GCA_050301735.1 Polyangiaceae bacterium
GCACGAACGCCTACGACGTTCTGGAGAGCAGCCGTGCCGACGTTTTAGCGATCGGACCGGGCTTGGGTTTGGATGAGGCGGCTACTGAGCTGATCGACGCAGTCGTCGAGCGGTGGCCGGGGGTCCTTGTCGTGGATGCTGACGCGCTGACCCATTACTCCGGCGCTGCTGCTCGTTTGAGCCAAGCCGCGGGGCCTCGCATTCTCACGCCCCACCCCGCGGAAGCGGCTCGTCTCCTGGGGGTCGACGTTGCCCAGGTGCAGGCTGACCGCTTTCTGGCTGTTCGGCGGCTGAGCGCAGCTTCGGGCGCTGTCGTACTGCTCAAGGGTGTGCACACTCTGGTTGCCGAAGGTGATCAGCCCATTGCCATCAACACCACCGGCAACAGCGCGTTGTCCTCGGGGGGCTCGGGAGACGTACTGACGGGCTTGATTGCCGCGCTGGCCGTCCACCTTCCACCGCGGGCCGCCGCCGTGTGCGGCGCATGGCTGCACGGCAAAGCCGCCGAGCGCTGGAGCGAGCGCGCTGGCGGGACGAGCGGCATGCTGGCGCGGGAGGCGGCGGATCTGTTGCCCGAAGTCATGGGCACCCTGGGAACCTGACTTGCGCTCTGCCACCAACGACGTGTTGTCAGAGAGACCCAAGATGCTGACAGATTGACACGCCGAGTGCGGTGGAACTGCCGATCCGGGGCGACACAGACGCGGATCTGGCCCGATCGCCGCTTGGCACGCAGCTTGCGTAACCCGTCTGCGAGGTTACCGATGCAAGCAGCCGAACAACTCGAAACAGCACCAGAATCGCGCCCCACCCTGACCATCATCGAAGGGGGCGCTCCCTTTCGAGACGAGTTGGACTCCCACGCTCCCCAACTCGTTCCCAGAGCGTTGCAACTGACACGCAATCCGGAGCGTGCCCGAGACTTGGTCCAAGACACTCTGCTGCGGGCACTGCGCTTCGAGTCGAGTTTCAAGCCAGGTAGTAACCTGAGGGCTTGGTTGGCTCAGGTGATGTACAGCGTGTTCGTCAGCCAATGTCGTCGACGCCAGCGGGAGCGACGCGTGATGGATGGGGCAGCCATGGATCCGGTGTTGTGGACGCAGCCGGAGCAGGCGCCTCTGATGTCGAACTTGTCTCCTGGTATGCGGCGCGCGCTCGAGCAGCTGCCAGACGCCTACATCGACGTCCTGATGCTGGTGGACGTACACGAGTTTCCCTACCGCGACGCCGCGGAGGAGTTAGGGGTGCCGGTAGGTACCGTCATGAGCCGCTTGCATCGCGGTCGCCGCATGCTGCGAGAGCGCCTCATGTCGCAGGCGGCATGACTGCGCGGCGCAGCCCGAAAGCCCGTCGAGCTTCGGGCCGTGGCCGAGCCCGTCACAATCAAGAGCGGCTCAACCTACGAACAGCCCGGCGATGCAGCCCGTCATGAACGCAGCCAACGACCCCCCGACCATGGCCCTGAACGCGAGCTGAGCCAGTTCGGGGCCACGTTTGGGTGCCAAGCCACCGATGCCCCCGAGTTGGATACCGATGCTGGCGAAGTTTGCGAAGCCGCACAGCGCGTAGCTCGCGATCACGATCGAGCGAGGTGCCAGGGCTGGGGTTGGCGCACTGACGAACTCGCCGAGGTGCACGTAGGCGATGAACTCGGTGAGGATCAGCTTCTCTCCCAAGAGCCGCCCAACCAGGGCACAATCGTCGAAGGGGACGCCCATCACGAAAGCGATGGGCCAAAACACCCAGCCGAGCAGGCGCGACAGACTCAGGGGCTCCTCAGCGATCACGATCCAACCGATCAAAGCATCAGAAAGGGCGATCAACCCGACGAAAGCGATCAGCATCGCGCCCACGCCGATCGCCAGGCGGGCGCCGTCAGTGGCGCCGCGAGCCGCAGCGTCGAACAGATTGACGGTCTCGGGTTTGTCGTCCAAGCGAACCACGCCGCGTGTCACCGGTTCGCCTGTTTCTGGTTCCATCAGCTTGGCGACGGCGAGTGCCGCAGGTGCGGAGAGCAATGAGGCCGTTACCAAGTGGCCCGCAATGCCAGGGATGTTCCTCAAGAATCCGACGTAGGCGGCCAGCACGCCGCCGGCGACGGTGGCAAAGCCACCCGTCATCAAGGCGAAGAGCTCCGAGCGCGTCATGCTCGCCACGTAGGGACGGACTACGAGAGGCGCCTCCACCTGTCCGAGAAAGATGTTCGCGGCTGTTGCCAAAGACTCGGCTCCACTGACGCCCATAGTGCGCTGCATGAGCCAAGCGACTGCGATGACCACCCGTTGCATCAGCTTCAGGTGATAGAGAATGGCCATCAAGCTCGAGAAGAACACGATGCTGGGCAAGATCCAAAACGCGAAGGTCTTGACCGGAGGGGAGATCCTCCCCACGAAGGTCTCAGCCTTGCCGGAGGGGCCGAGGATCTGGTGCGGTTCGACGCTCTGGAAGACGAAGCTGGCGCCAGCTTCGGAGAAGGAGAGCAGCTTGCGCACCGCGCCGTCGGTGACGGTGAAGAAGAAGCCTTGCAACGTTGGATTGAGGATCACGAGGCCGAGCACCAGTTGTAGCCCGATACCCCAAATCACGGGGCGCCAGTTGACTCCCCGGCGTCGTGCCGACAGCAGCCAACCGAGACCGAGTAGCACGAACAGACCGAGGAAAGACATGGCCCGCAGCCACACATCCGTTCCCATCCGGTCCGCATACAGTGGATTGTCGCAATGTGGAAGCGGAAGCTGTGCCATCCTCGCTGCAGGCGTGGCGTTGGTTCGGGCCCCTGCCCACTTGCGCGCCGTTACCACCGAGGATGATGGCTCCTTCGTCGAAGCCAACCACTTGGAAGGCGCCGTCGACTTGGGGGCATCGTTCGCGAGCTCGTCATCGATGAGCGGCGGCGCGCCGTCAGCGGCGAGCCGTTCACCCAGATCGTGATACGCCCCGACCACGGTCGCGTTTTGGAAGGGGACATCATCGAGTTGCCGGGGTAACTCCTGGTGCGGACGTCTCAAGGGGCTGGCCGAGCTCCGCTGCGTCATCACGGCGGTGGAGCGGCTCGGTCCCGAGCGTTGAGTGCCAGCGCAAAAAGCGCATCACGTCTCAGCTCTGCTTATCGAAATATGACAGAAGCGTTCGCTCGGGACCGATTTCGCCCCACGATATGTTCGGCGCGGTACTAGTCAGCGGCCGGCAGATGGACATAGTGAACGGGGCACGCCCGATCATGTCTTCCTCCGTCCAATCCCGTCCCCGTTGCGCCAGTGGGCGCAGCCTCTGCCAGTTGCGTGCACAGGGAGAAGACCCCGCGGGCCCGGTTCAATCGAGTCGCAGTGTGTCGTTGCAGCCGTGCGAGTCCGACGCCGCCGTCGGGTGAGTGGCGCGGGCTCGGTAGGGCGATGCTCCAGCAAGTCGTGGACATGTTTGCTCCACCAGCGTCTCCAACGCTGTCGCTCGAGCGGCTTGTCGAGTTGCGGACGAGAGGCTAGGTATTCATCGTGATGCGGGTGGGGGGCAGAAGCAAAGTTCGACGCGGAATCAGCGGAAGTCGACTCCCACGAGTGACGACGAGGCGCTGGAAGCGAGCAATGGTCCCGAGTCGGTGCCCGACGTGAACTCCGACGATGTGAGAAACCCCTTCGCCCCGCCGGCAGCGGCTGGCGCGCTCGAGCAGCAAGGACTCGTTCTGTACACGCCCCGTCAGATCGGCGTGGGTGCTTTTTTTGGAGGCGTTCCTGCGGGCGCGTACATGTGCCTCGCCAATCATCGACGGGAAGGCGATCTTCGGCGGGGCTGGTTCGTCGTTCTGATCAGTGGTGTCGTCTTGACGCTGATCCTCGTCGCCTCCGGGAGTTCATCGATCTACGGTGTACTCACTGCCGCGGGTTTCTTTCACTATGCGAAGATGTGCGAGGTGCGTCGTCGGCGTGAGGCTTCAGTTGCCGTGCCAACCAGGTTTCGCTCCAACTGGCTGGTCGTTGCAGTGGCGCTGGGATCTCTGGTGGCGATGATCTTCGTTGGCATCCTTCTGGAATATGGTCCCACGCCACGAGGAATGTTGGAACTCGTGTACGATCTAGGGCTGTCGTCGGAGCTGCCACTCGACCCTTGACGTGCACGCCGCGCTCTGAACGTTCGAAGTCGCTGTCCAACTACATGACTGTCGGATTTCGCCCGACCTACCTTGTCGCACCAACTTCCGGGGCGGAGTTGCGTCTGGGTTTCTTCGAACCTCAAAGGCTGTTATTCCAGGAGCCCGCCGCGTAGTAGCTAATGGAGGGTCGCGGCTTTCCACGGAGGTCCGTCATGAAACGATCGAATTCAATCGTGTTTGCTTCCATCATCGGTGCAGCCTTGCTGTCCCTGCCCGGATGCGACTCGGAGGCAGAAACCAAGAAGGCCGAAGAGGCTGTCAAGGCGGCGGCAGAGAGCGCAGCGCAGGCTGCAGCGAAGGAAGCCGAACAAAAGGCACAGCTGGCGGCCACCAAGGCAGCGGCAAAGAAGGCTGAAGCAGAGAAGTCGCAGCGGCCATCGACCATCGATACGAAGGTCACGGACGATCGTCGGTCCGAGGTGGAGAAAGCCTACGCGGATGCCAAAGGCTTCATCGTCGCCACCGACATCGAAGAGCAGCTGAAGAAGAACAAGGCCATCAAAGCCAAAGAAGGTGCCATCAAGACCTTCGATAAGTCAGCGAAAGGCAAGTGGGTGCTCTTTTCAGGACCCATGGTGAACTTGACGGATGATGGCTTCGACCTCGCCGTTACCTACACGCCGCGTGCGGAGAACGATCCCATGGGCATGAGCCGGCAGTTCTTCACCGTAACGCTGAGCAGCATCGAGGGTTACGAGAAGGACAAGTTCAAGGCTGGTTCCAACGTCGTGGTGCTTGCCAAGTACGACGGCCAGGCCAAGGCGAGTTCTGGATACGAGCTCGTCGAAGTGGGTCACTGGAAGTAGGGCTCGCCGAAGTGCGAAAGAAGAGGCGCGGCCTGGGGAGCGCGCCCCTTCTGCATTTTCGGAGTCAGTTCTTGCCGTGTGCCCGCTCGAGGCGCGCGGCTGGGTCTTGTCGGTAGAATTGCTGCAAAACCTCGTACAGCTCCGGGTGCTCTTTGCGCAGCCGTTTTGGCTTTTCGAAGAAGTACTCGGTCGCAACGGCGAAGAACTCAGCTTCCGACGTCGCCCCGTATGGATCGAGCAAGGTCTTCTTGCCGGCCTTCACACGGCGCTGAAGCTCGAAGTACACCTCTCCGCAAGCAGCTGACCATTGCTCGTACTGCTCGCTCCCCCGCAGAGGAGGAGTGCCATCGATTTCGTTGTCCAGCATGTCGAGCTTGTGAGCGAACTCGTGGAATACGACGTTGTGACCCCGCGAGGGGTGGCGGCTGCCGTGCTCCACCGCATCCCACACCAGAATTACCGGGCCACGGAGGTGAGCCTGTCCGAGGATGGCCGGCCGTCGTTCCACGATGTCCACCGACGTGTCGAAAACGCTTCGCTCTCGCTCGGGCAGACGTACAGTCGAGGGGTAGACGAGGATGGACTGCACGTCCTGGTACAGGTCGTGGTCCAGGCCCAGGAGCAGGATTGTCGCGTTGGCAGCAATGGTGACGCGGATCTCGTCGTCGATCTCCAGCCCTCCGCAGCCGACGAACGTCTTTTCTGTGCAGAAGACTTGAACCAGCTCCTCCAGATGTTTCCGCTCTTGCGCGTCGAGCGTTCGGGTGTAGGGAACGTTGGCATCAATGATGCTTCGCCACCCTTCCGGAAATGGCGTTTCGAGGATTCTTTCGCGCTGCCAGCGCCGCCACCAAGCGAACACCGCTGGAGTTTACATCGTTTCGCCGTCATTGCAGCCCCGGCTCGACTGGACCGAGCTGTGGAAGCGGCAGCCGATGCATGTCTCACCAGTTCTGGAGGCGGGCAACATGTAGGTGTGCCACCAGCCTCCGCTCGGCCCGGACGCCTCAGTTTCTTCAATGTCGTTTTGGGTTCTGCAGTGCTGCCCCAAACCACCAGGACACTTTGACCGTATTGAGTAACAATGCCAGGAGGACAGTGCGAGTGAGTTTGATGTCGAGTGTGAGCCAGTGGCCCCAAGCCGCACCCGAATCGGCGCGATTCGAGATTCGCCATTGGGACGGAAGCGTCGAGACTCGGACTTTGGCGATGGGTCACCACGACATCGGCCGCAGCGCGGGCGAGATCGCTTTTCCCCGCGACAGAAATGTCTCGCGTCTGCACGCTCAGCTCGAAGTTGCGCCGGGTCACGTGCGCTACGTCGACTTGGGCTCCACCTGCGGGAGCTACACCGCATCCGGTCTTCGCATCCACGGAGCCATGCTGCTCAAGGCTGGAGACAGCGTGCTGTTGGGTAACAGCGTGTTGACGGTTCTCAGCGTGGCGAGCGGGGGGCTTGGGGTCGGGTCCGCGAGCACGATGCAAGAGATGGCTGCCGTTCGCCTGGACGATTGGGATCCCGAATGGGACATATGACGCACAGCTAAAAGGTCGCATCCTCTAGAAGCAGGTAGTCGCGTGCGTGCGCGGTTCACTTCAGACGCGCATCGCCAGCGCAGGGGTAAACCGAGCGCACGCAGCACGCCGATCTCCCTGTGACGTTGGTTGACCGAGGCGTACATCGTGATCATGGCTCCGAGCAGCGGGATTGACGCAGGTGGCTGCCTAGCTCGGACGATGCAGCGACGTCATAGGGTCGACGGAAAACGACCGGCCGCGACGAGCATGTAGAGCAGGCGAAGCGTGGCCTGGAAATACGGATTGTCGTCCCCGCCCGAGGAGAGCCAGCTGGCGACATCGGCGTCTAGGGTCGCCGCGTCGTCGATGCTGGCCAGAGCGAACGCACCCTGGAACGCGCTGTTGTTCGGGTACGCGCCAACCGGAATGTCACCGCTGACGACGTCGGCGACGCGTGAGAGCGCCGTCAGGGCTCGCTCATCACCGCTCCAGGCGTAGTCCGTCGCGATACGCCACGGTGTGCGGCAGGCATCGTAGTTGTAGGTCGAGCCGTACCAATCACTGCCGTCGTAGTCACTCCAGTCGGGGAACAGGCCCATCATGCGCTCCTGCAGCACGGGGTAGAGCTCATAGGTTCCTTCCAACAGGGCATTCCAGGTTTCTGACTGCGTCGGGAACTTGGCAGCGAATACCCGGTAGTAGCCAGGGGCGAAGTAGGAAGGGTTGATGCGCGTTTCGCCGTTCAGATCGTTGCATCCACCCCAAATGTCGCCCGGCAGGATGACCGTGCGGCCGTCGCAAACGTCCGTCTCGTGCTCGATGATCTTCGCCGCCAAGTCTTCGGCGTCGGTCAGGTAGGTGCCCCCCCAACGGGCAGCGGCTTGCACCAGCGCCATGGCCGCGTCGAGCTCTGCGTCCGTGGCCGCGTTCGCGTCGTTGTTGCCGGGAGCTTCACACACGCCCATGGACCAATTCATCAGGCCGTTGTCGTCGACATGATCGAGGTAGAACTTCCACAGCTTGTCGAACAAGGCTTGGTCATCCATGTTGACGCTGATCAACATGCCGTAGGCGATGCCTTCGGACACGACTTGTCCTCCGTCCTTGACCACGACGGCGCTGGCGTCGTTGGGGCACTCTTCGACCAAGCGGCTCTTCCAATCCGCGTATTCTTGCTGAAGGCGCGCATCATCCAAGGCGCTCGCGGTTGCGCCGTACCAAGCTTGCGTCGGTTCGGGCTCCGCTGCAGGTGGATCGGGGGCCGGCTCGTCCGGGGCGACGGGCTCTCCAGGGTCCGGGACGTCCGGCTGAGGCTCTGCGGGCGGAGAGGTGGGAGCTGGCTGGCTCGCCGGGTCCAGGTTATCGACCGCTCCAGGCGTCGTGCCAGCGCCAACGGGGTTGGGGCTGGGGGCCTCCGGTTGCGCTCCTGGGGCTGCCGTGGGCAGGGAGCCGACGTCGCGTTCGCTGCCTGCGCTGGGAGCCGACGAACCCGACGGCCCTTGCACGGGCGGCGCTGCGCTAGAGCCTGCAGAGCCCAGAGCGCCCGCAGAGTTCACCGGGGTCGAGCTTGCCGGGGGTGCTGTTGAGGAGTCTGCGGCTCCTTGGCAGGCGCCACAGAGCAACGCGCTCGTGATGAAGGGCAGGAGGCAGCCGCGGGATGCAAACACGCTTTGGATCTAGTCCGTCGTGACCCCATCAGTGCTTCAAATCGTGGCTGGCGGCCCACACGCGATCTCACCACGACACGACCGATCCACAGCTCTCGCCCGACGCCGAAGAGGAACCCCAGGGGGAGCGAAGAACTGCACCGCGACTGGACCGTTGCGTACCGTCTCGGAAAGCCGCCGGCCGGGTTTCGAACCGGTCGACGAACAGGGCAGTATTGCCGCGCCGGCTCGTCGTGGCGAACGCGTGTCCGTCAGTGTGGCCGCGTGTGTGCCAGCTCAGAGGCTTTCGACGAAGTCCTTGGCCGCCTTGAGACTGACCCCAGTGAGCGAACGCACCTCTTTGATGGCGTGGATCTTCTTGCCCTCCTCGAGCCACTGCTTTGCCGTTTCCAGCACCCGAGGATCGGTCAGGGTCAGCTGGATAGTGGCAGGCGGTGATTGTTCGGTGGTTGAGGGGTCCGAAGGCGCGTTGCCTCGTGGTTCCGAGGCGTGAAGGGCGGACACGATGGCGGCAGGGAGTTGCCCCGTCGTCGCGAGATGTTCGACGCCCTCTTTGCACTCTTTCAGGCCCAGCCCGCACGCTTCGCGCAATGCCTTGATGGCGTGGATTTTTTGCCCCCGCGCGAGAGCGCGCTGCAGTACCGCGATGAGGGTCGGTTCATTCGTCGGAGGCCGCGCTTCAGGCGTGCCTGGCGTCGGGGTGTCGAGTCTCGGCGGCTTCAGCGACGACAGCTGCGGCGTACCTGGCGGTGGAGGCACCGATGAGACCGCTGCATCCCACCCCGCTTCGAAGTGATCGCTGGGATTTCTCAGCGGACGGGGCGGAGGGACGCTGGCAGCGGCTGCAGATTTACGCTCGACGTGCCTGTTCATCAGGTCCGCAAACGGTGATTCGTCGTCTTGCAGTTCGTCAGAGTCTAGGGTCGGGCGACGGTTCAGAAGGTACAGAACCAGCAACAGCAACAGACCAACTCCCCCTGCGATCACGATGACTTGATCGGGATTCATCTCATCCTCCTCGCTCCTACCCGTGGAGCCTCGGTCGCTTCTGCATCCCACACTTGGGCTAGAAAGGCCAATCCCGGGTTTGGGACGGTTGGGCTTCTGCGTTGACCCAGTGCCGGCGTGATCGTACTCCCCCGGTGCCATTTTTCGCGCAGCGTGAGCCCCCTGTGTCAGAAGCACCTACCTTCCCCTTTCAAGATCCAGAGCTGTCAGTTCCCGAGCGAGTCGCCGACCTCGTTTCTCGTCTGACTCCCGAAGAGAAGGCCGCGCAGATGCTCCACGCCGCGCCCGCAGTGGAACGCCTGGGCATCCCAGCATACAACTGGTGGAACGAGGCGCTGCATGGTGTTGCCCGGGCAGGAGTCGCGACGGTTTTTCCTCAGGCGATCGGGCTCGCAGCGATGTGGAGTTCAGATGGGTTGCAGGAAGTCGCGACGGTGATTTCCGACGAGGCGCGCGCCAAGCACCACGAGTACCTGCGGCAAGGCGACCGGGGCATGTACAAGGGGCTCACCTTTTGGAGTCCGAACATCAACATCTTTCGTGACCCGAGGTGGGGGCGCGGACACGAGACCTACGGCGAATGCCCGTACTTGACGGGGCGACTCGGTGTTGCATTCTGTCGTGGTCTGCAAGGAGACGACCCGAAATACCTCAAACTGGTCGCGACGCCAAAGCACTTCGCCGTTCACTCGGGGCCCGAGGCGTTGCGTCACCGCTTCGATGCTCGAGTCACGCCCAAGGACTTGCGGGAGACCTACCTTTCCGCATTCTTCGACTGTCTGGTCGAGGCCAGGGCGGGGAGCGTCATGGCCGCCTACAATCGCACCAACGGTGAGCCGTGCTGCGCGAGCGAAACGTTGCTCGGAAAGACCCTGCGGCAAGAATGGGGCTTCGAAGGCTACGTCGTCAGCGACTGCTGGGCCGTGCGAGACTTTCACGAAAACCACGAGGTCACTCGCAGCGCGGAAGAGTCCGCGGCCATCGCGATCAAAGCCGGTTGCGATCTGAATTGCGGCTGCACCTACGAGCACATCCCCGGCGCGCTGGATCGCGGCTTGTTGACGGAGGCCGACCTCGACGTTTGCCTGACGCGGCTGTTTTCCGCGCGCATGCGCTTGGGCATGTTCGACCCACCCGAACGAGTGCCGTTTGCGTCGATCCCGTACGAGCTCAACGCCTGTGAGAAACATCGGCAGGTGGCGCTGGATGCAGCGCGGCGCTCGATCGTGTTGCTCAAGAACGACGGCGTGCTTCCCCTGGAGAAGGACTTGCGCAGCATCGCCGTGATTGGCCCCAACGCTGCCAACGACCACGTGTTGATCGCTAACTACTACGGCACGCCGACCCAAGTCGTCACGCCCCTCGAAGGGATCCGAGCGGCCGTCTCCGAGCAGACGCGTGTGATGTACGCCGAGGGCTGCCAGCTCACGGGAGTGCAGACGGACGGCGTGGTGCGAAACGGCAACTTGCCGGAAGCGGTGAGCGTGGCGATGCGGGCCGAAGCCGTGGTGCTCGTGCTCGGTCTTTCCGCAGCGATCGAAGGCGAGGAGGGGGACATTGGCAACTCCGACGCCGGTGGCGATCGGGCGGGCATTTCGTTGACCGGGCTTCAGCAGCCGCTCCTGGAACAGATCGTGGCGCTGGGCAAACCTACGGTTCTGGTCGTGATCGCCGGGAGTGCCCTCGATCTGTCTTGGGCAGCTGAGCACGTAGGCGCCATCGTCGAAGCCTGGTATCCGGGAGAAACGGCGGGTCTGGCGATTGCTGATGTTCTATTCGGCGACGTCAATCCAGGTGGACGTTTGCCAATCACCTTCCCGACGAGCCTCGCTGATGTGCCGGCTTTCGAGGACTATGCGATGAAGGGGCGGACGTACCGCTACGCCGAGCGCGAAGCGCTGTACCCCTTCGGGTTCGGCCTTTCCTACACGCGTTTCGAGTACGGTGAGTTGTCGCTTTCTTCGGAGCGCATTCTGACCGAACAATCTGTAACGGTGGGCGTCACCGTGAAGAACGCCGGCACTCGTCCGGGGGACGAGGTGGTTCAGCTCTACGTCAAAGACTTGGAAGCCTCGTGCGACGTTCCAGTGCATTCTCTACGGGGTTTTTCACGAGTCACGCTCGCGGTCGGCGAATCACGCCGCGTGGAGTTTCAACTGTCACCTCGGGACTTTTCGTTGATCGCAGACGACGGTCGACGGGTGCTGGAACCGGGGCGCTTCCGGGTCAGCGTCGGGGGCAGTCAACCTGACGCACGCAGCGTACGGTTGCTCGGCGTCGCACCACTCAGTGTGGAACTCGAAGTGGTCGGTGAGACCACCGAGTTGCCCTACTGAGAGTCGGGCGGCGTTCGAGGGACTGCGGGCGTCCTGCATGTAGGCATTCGCTGCCGGCCTCCGTTCGGCGGTGGTAAGTATCGCTTCGGCGGTCTCGGGCCCCCTGCGGTCGACTGCGGCTTCTGCTCGTCGAAGGAGCGTTCGCGCATGCCGCTGGCTCTTCTGGGTGTCGTTTGTCGTCGCGTCGGGCCAGACGCGCTATCGTCCAGGTGTGAGTGTCTGGTCGAGATCGGGTTGGGGGTGGATGTATGCGATGAGTGGGCCGCAGCGCGCGGCGTCACGTAGCGGGAGGTGGCCTTGCGCGGGGTGCGCTCGCATGACGCGTGGTACTGGCGCGAGTCGGCTCCTGTTGAGCTGTCTGCTCGTGCTTGGGTGCGGCAAGAGCGCGACGGGTGAGCGCTCCGCGGACAGCGATGAAGTAACGACGGAGACGGACGGCGCCACGTCGGGCACGGACGTCGGCATGGACGCGCCTGGTGGGGGCCAGGGTGATGCGACGACTGATGGGGACAGCGGCGCCTCCCCCAACCCACAGACCGGAGTCGAGCCCGACGCCGAAGGGACGGATTCACCCGTCGCAAACACGGATACGATGCAAGAGGTTGCGGAGACCGGGGACGTCGAGCCTTCGGGAACGGACAGTCCGCAAGGCGCCACTGATGCGGGTGGGCCCGGGACCGCAGACGAGACGTCGGGCGATGCTGGCGGTTCGGAGGCCCCCGCAGCGATCGAGCCCGTTCAGCCCGAGGGGACCGTGCCCATGTTCGTTGCCGTGGGGCACGCAGGACGTACGGTGCTTTCGTGTGACGACGGGCGGTCGTGGGTCGCGGACCGCTCGGATGACGTGGGCCGTCGTTGTTTCGACGAGGCGGCGGGCAGCTTCGACTGTGATCACAGCAGCGACGCAGGCACTGGGATCGCCTACGGCAACGGCTGGTTCGTCGCGACCTTTGGCTGGGGCTCTCCCGGGACGATCCGACGCAGCCCTGACGGGTTGAACTGGGAAATCGTGGCGCAGGGCGATGACGCGGACGCCATCACGTCGAGTGGGTTGGCGTGGGGTTTGGACATGTTTCTCACGGGCGCGCGCAGCCCGCATGTGGCCGGGCCCGAAGCAGACGTGTGGGAACGAGGCCCCGAACTGCCTCTGGGCGACGTGTGGAACGTGCGCAAGATCGCTTTCGCTCCGACCCGGGGAGGCACGTTCGTCATGTTCGCTCAAGACGCTGAGTCGATGCTGGCAACGAGCACCGACGGCATGAACTGGGAGTTCTCTGCCACGGGGGGGGAGTACTGTGGAGGCAACAACATCGCGTACGGTGGGGGCGTGCTGCTGATGGCGGGAGAGGGCGGCTGTCGCTCGACGGACGGCGGATTGACTTGGGAGCCCCTGCAGTTGCCGGCTGCGGCCAACACCCCGACACTGTGGACGGGCACACAGTTCGTCTATTGGGGCTTGGACGACGAGTATCGAGACACGCGCTACTCGAGCGGCGATGGCATCGATTGGGAGCAGCAGCCGACAACTCTCGACACTGGGGGCACATTGCGCCCAGGCCCGGTGGCGCTCAGCCCCCGAGGGACCTACGTTGCGGTACGAGACGAATGGCTTGGCTGGTACGAGAAACAGCGCTTCTATCGCAGCGAGGATGGTGTCGAGTGGACCGAAGTCCGAGAGGGCAGCTACACGGGCAGTCACCCGCTTCGGCAGATCGTCTTCGGCTACGGGCAGCCGAGTGGATTCTGCCCTGGTCCGTGAGGGGTTGCGAGAGGAGCAGCGCGTGAGCCGCCACCCCGTACTGTTGGTGCACGGCCTGTGGAACACCCAAGGCAACTTTCGACGACTCGTCCGCAGGCTCACCGAAGAGGGGTTTGATGCAGTGCGGGCCATGGATTTGTGCCCCAACGACGGGCGGGCGCGCATCGAGACCTTGGCGAGCCAGGTCGACCGCGAAGCCGCCGAACTGCTGCGCCAGAGCGGCGCGGAGAGACTCGACGTCGTCGGCTTCTCCATGGGCGCATTGGTGAGCCGCTACTGGTTGCAGCGCATGGCGGGTAAGGAGTGTACGCGACGTTTCGTCTCCATCTGTGGCCCGCACCACGGGACGTTGACCGCCTGGTCGTTGCCTCGAGAGGGTGTCAAGCAGATGCGTCCGAACAGTGAGTTGCTCAGAGAGCTACATTCCGAAGAGGACCCCTTCGGCGAGGTCGACGTGCACGTGATGTGGACGCCTTTCGACTTGATGATCGTCCCGCCGCGCTCGGCGCGGTTGCCTCACGCGCGAGAAGAACACCGGTTGGCGCTGCCGCTGCACCGCTTCATGATCACTCACCCTCGGGCGCTGGAACGGGTCACGAGCATTCTGTCGCAGCCGTAACTCGTTGCACAGAGGCGCGGCTGGGGATGACGGCGCGAGCGGAGTTGCTATATCCCCTGCATGGCAGCCGTTGGAATGGACAAGACGCGACGACAAGCGCTCGCATTGGGCGTCGGGCTAGGAGCCGCCGGTCTGGCTGGGTTCTCGGCGTTGGAGCGAGGGGACCCTGAAGGCGCCTCGAAAGGCGAGTCCGAGGACCAGGGGATGAAATCCACTCGGTCGCAAGAGCGATTACCTGTCGTGTACCTGCCGCATGGCGGCGGCCCCTGGCCCTTCGTCGACTTGGGCTTTGGCGACCCTCGTGACTGGGACGCGCTTGCCGGCTACCTGCGCAGCGTCAAGGACGTTCCTACGAGCAGCGTGCGAGCACTGCTCGTCATCTCCGCTCATTGGGAGGAGGCGCGGCCTACGGTGATGACGTCGCCGCAGCCGCCGATGCTCTACGACTACTACGGTTTCCCGCCGGAGTCGTACGAGATCCGGTGGTCAGCGCCCGGGGATCCGGCGCTGGCGGCTCGCGTTCGAGAGCTTCTCGGCGCGGCGGGTTTCGAGACGGCAGCTGATGATGCTCGAGGGTTCGATCACGGAACCTTCGTGCCGCTGAA
>JBNKZR010000171.1:0-14442 GCA_050301735.1 Polyangiaceae bacterium
GAGATCCGCTTGGCGCACCCAAGCACGGACGTTGTCCGGCACAAGACGCGGCGCAGACACGACCTCGAGCTGCTCTGGCGAGAGCTCCTTCAGTCGCTTGGCTGCGACTGGCACCTTGTCACTGCCGACGTCGGCTTCGGTGTAGAGCAGCTGACGATGCAGATTGCTCTCGTCCACGACGTCATCGTCCGCGACGATCAGGCGGCCCACGCCAGCTTGCGCCAACACCGCACCCGCGGCGCAGCCGAGTCCCCCGGCACCCACGACGAGCAGCGTCGAGTGGGCGAGCTTCTGGCGTCGTTCAGGCGTCAAAGTACTCGTCCAGGCTGAAGTAGCGTTCGCCGGTATCGGGCAAGACGACGACGATGTTCTTGTCCGGCGACAATCGCTTGGCCTGGTCGAGCGCGACGCGAACGGCTCCACCAGCACTGATCCCCACGAGCAGGCCCGCGCCTTTGGCGAGAGCGATTTTCGTGTCGTAGGCAGCGCGATCGCTGACGGTGACGACCTCGTGCACGACGGAGGCGTCGTAGTTCCCTGGCACGAAGCCCGGGGCCCAGCCTTGGATCTTCGTGGGGCCGACTTCACCCCGGGAAATCGTGGCGCAGCTCTCCGGCTCGACGGCGAAGATGCGACACTCGGGGCGTTCTTCGCGCAGCACCTTGCCGACGCCGGATATCGTTCCACCCGTGCCCACACCGGCGACGAACGCGTCGAGACTTGATTCATCCAGGGCGTGCAGAATCTCGCGCGCGGTGTGAGTCGCGTGGACTTCGGGGTTGGAGGCGTTGTCGAACTGATGCGGGATGAAGGCGCCGTGCTCTCGGGCTAGCTGCTCGGCTTTGGCGATCGCGCCGTTCATCTGTTCTTCAGCCGGGGTCAGCACCAATTCGGCACCGAAGAGCTCCAATAGTGCGCGTCGCTCCAAGCTCATGCTCTCCGGCATGGTCAACAGGCAGCGGTAACCCTTGCTGCGGCAAACGAGGGCCAGCCCGATGCCCGTATTGCCACTGGTCGGCTCCACCACGACGCCACCGGGGCGCAACAGACCGTCGCGCTCGGCTGCTTCGATCATCGCCAGGCAGATGCGGTCTTTGGTCGACCCGCCCGGATTGACGGACTCGAGCTTGCCCCAGACGCTAGCACGGGGTGCGTCGCGCTCGATGGGTATCTCGACGAGCGGCGTGTCGTGGATCAACGCCAGCACGTCGTCGTAGATCAACGGGTGAGCCTTGAGTGGCGGCAAATCGTTGGATGCGGCTGACATCGCTTCAAATCATGTACACGTAGCGTTGAGGGCCAGGCTTCGACACCCCCTGTTGCTCTGCCCGCTGGCAGAGCTCAGCCAAACTGATGGCGTCCAAACACGTCTGCACTTGTGCGGAGAGATCCGAAAAGAGCTCCTCGGTCACCTGCCGCGCCGTGGGAGGGCCATCTTCCGGCACGGCGTCGCTGTCTTCTGCCAGCGCCACGGGGCCTTCGGTGATACGCAGGACGTCGCCGACGCTGATCTCCGCTGGCTGCTTGAGCAGACTGTAGCCCCCTTGGGGCCCGCGCTTGGAACCGACCAGGCCAGCTCGCTTGAGATCCTGGAATATCTGCTCCAGAAAGCGGGGAGGGATACCTTGGCGGTCGGCGATGTCTTTGACCTGCGTCGGTCGCCCGTCGTTGAAATAGGCGATGTCGAACAGCGCCCGAACGGCGTATCGCCCCTTGTTCGACAGCTTCACCCCTCCGGTATGCGATTGTTCATCGGGATTGTCAACAAACCCCTCCTCCGTAGGCCGTTTCAGCGGCGCGTCTGCTAGCTTTGTTCGCTAGTTAGGCGTCAGCGCGGCACTTGGCGGCATTTCTCGGGGACCCCGCCGGAGCCGGCACCCGAAGCTCCGTCCACCTGACGGCATTGCTCCAAGTGAGAGCGCGGCATGTCCGCCATACCCGGCGTCGGCTCGGGAGCGTCTGCCCACGAACGCTGACACAGGCAGCACCCAACGTTGTCCGGCGAGCGCGGTCCAACGGCGCGGAGGTTCCATGAAGAAGCTATCGTTCCTTTTGCCCGCCGCCTATGGGCTGCTCCTCGCAACCACCGCTCAGGCGCAGCCCGCCGATCAACAACCCATCGAATACATCTTCGAAGACGACGATCTGCTTGGCGACGCGTTCTTCAGTGACGGCGACCTGATCCGGCTGCGGGTCGGACCGGCGCGAACACTCTTGTTACGCCCCAGAACCCAGTTCGTGCCCGAACTCCTGAAGTCCGTCGAGAATCTGTAGCTTCGTCGCGCGAACGAGGGCGCAGGGATGGCGCGCGCCGTCGCAGGAGCTCTGAAGAGCAGGAGCTCTGAGGCGCATGCGCTAGTCCCGGGTGGGTGGGCTCGGGCAGCACTCCGCCGGGCGCCCGTGTTCGCAGCCGCGTCCGGACGGTACCCGCCACACCTTGCGCGTGCAGTTTCGCGTGCAGGCGCGCACCTCGACGCCGCAGCCCTCTTCCGTCGAAAAGTCGATGGTCGCATCGTCGCCGTCCATCGATTCCGAAACCGAATCCCCCTCGCAGCTGGCTTGAGATTCGTCGGCGCCCTGACAGCACGCGGCTTCACTGCAGGCGAGACATTCACACATGCGGGTGTGGGTGATGCTGCTGCCCGGCCGTGCCGGCGGGGCCTTGCCCCAGTCCAACCCACCGCGAGCACTGCTGGCACTGGCCGACGAACGACACGCGGCGAGGAGCAGTGCCATGCCCAGCAAGACTATGACACCTCGCGCGCGACGCGCGAGCAACATGCAACCCCGGCAGGAGCAGGTGGCCACCGCGTGGCTGGTGCTTCCGAGTGCCGAGGTTTGTGCACCCTGGCGCGGGATCGCTCCGCGAGATTTCGCACGGCTTGCCGTCAAGACTCGGCCTCTATCAGTAGCTTCGTCCGCCAGCGACGCAGGGGAGGGAGGGCTCGAACACACCCCGTTCCGACAGCGGTGCAGCAACTGCCTTGGCCCATCCGATGCACTGCGCCGCAATGGGGCTGGCGTTCACAGCTCGAGGCCCCTTTGCGCGGGCAGGGCGATCCGGCGACTCAGTCGTCTCGCACGTCGGCGGCATACTGATGCAGCTCGATCACGTTCGCGTCCGGGTCACGGATGAAATAAGCCCGGCCGCCCGTCGGAAACTGTACGGGCCCGCCGGAAATGCGAACCCCGGCGGTGCGCAGCTCGTCCACGCTTCTATCCAGCTCCGGACACACCAACGCGATGTGGGTGTAGCCGGGGTGCTTGTCCTCCGTGTCCATCAGTGCGTTGGGCCGCTCTGCGGCGCGTTCGTCCTCGGGCGCGTTGATGACGAGATTGATCTCGATGCCCGAGGGATGAGAGAGGATCGCCACCGGCTCGCTGCCCACCGGGCCCATGACGAACTCGAAGCCCAGCCGCTCGTAGAACGCTCGCGAGCGCTCCAGATTCGATACCCGAATGCCTATGTGTGCGATCCCCTGTAGCATCACGTCCTCACGGTTGGTTCTTGGGTTGGGGCAGACTGTCCGTGCCGCGCACGAAGTCCGCCGTCACTTCGATCAACTTCTTGTCCAAGTTCTCGCACTTCTTCGAAACGGCACCCATGGTCGCACCCTTGCACTCGCGCTTGCGTGCGACGTACGTCTCGTCGACCGCGCTGTTCTTGCGCAGTGCCTTCTTCATGTCGTCACCCAGCCAACGCCACTCGATGCGCGACGTCTTGGCCTTGGGCGGCTTGTTGCTCGTCACCTCTTCGCCTTCGAGGCTCACACACGAGCCGTCCCATCGCAGCGCGTCGTAGCTGCCCGAGCTGGAGCCCACTTGAATGCCGTCTTCGCCGGCCTGGCGATGCCTGAGCACCAGCACTTCCTCGTCGAACGCCAACGTTCCAGCGACCGACGCTCCACCGGATGCATTGATGGCGTCGGTTTCGCGCGTCAGGTACATGCGCTGCCAAGGGGTGCCTGATTGAAACATGAACAGGGCGACGTCCGCATGCACGTCCTGGCACAAGCGGCGGACCCACTTGCCCGCGGGCACGCACGTCGAGCCGCTCTTGCTGGAGCACTCGGTGGGGATTTGCTCCGAGTCCTCCTCCGCAACGCGTTTCTTCTTGGGCTTTTCGCCTTGGTCGCCGGCGGACTCGTACTCCTGGTGCGGGCTACCCGTGTCCCAGTCTTCGTCCGGCGCCTCTTCCTTCTGTTGGGGTGCGTCGGGGAATTCCGGCTCGGTCTTGGCCCCACAAGCGAGTACCGCCAGGCCTGTAGCGACGAAAGCCGGCAAGCGCCAAGCCCTGAGGCGGCGGCAGCGACTCGGAGCGTCGCCATTGGTCTGTTCGCACGAATGTCCCAACCGTGAAGAAGTCTCGTCCCGTTCCGTCATCGACGGCATGAGAGCACTTCTAAACTCGGCTGTCGAGCTTTCGCCCGACTCCCTGGGAGGCGAGTTTTTCGCGAGCCCGCTCGAACTTCGGCTCGTTCCAGAAAATCAAACAGCCGTTGCAACCGAGGCCACAACATCCGTCGACCCCGAGCTTCGGAGGCGGCCGCGGCCCGGACTCGGCGCGACTCTTGGCGCGATGTAGGACGTCGGGGCTGATCAGCCCGAGCTCGGCCTGGTGCGACCGTTGGTTGCTAGTCAGCAGGATCTGCTGCTCGCTCGAGAGCAGGCTGCGCTTTCGCCCCACGGTCAGCGCCGGCAGACGTTCGGGCAGAAGAGCTCGATGCTCGGCGTGGAACGCGCTCAGCGGGATACGGATCGCACGGCCATTGCCCGCCGAGATGCTCTGCTTGAGTTCACCCGTCGCAGCGTCTTCGAACTCGTAGAGCCGCAGCCGCACCACCTCCAAGCTCGACGCGTCCAAGAACTCGACGATGTCGCCCACCACCAGGCGATTGCGCAGCTCGAAGATCATCGCGTCCCGCTCCCAGGAACGGATGAAACCCGCGAACTCGAAGGCGCTCAGGGATTGGCCGTTGTCGTAGTCGTGACCGAGGTGACTCAGGCGCCCCTCGTGAAAACCGAGCGTGAAGCCGCGGGAGCGCGAGGTCTCCAACTCACGCATGTAGGGTGCGGGATCCCAGGACTCGGCGTCGCGACGGTAAGCGTCGATAGCTTGCCGATAGGCGCGAGTGACCACCGCCAGGTAGAACTCGTTCTTGTTGCGGCCTTCGATCTTCAACGAATCGATGCCCAAATCGAGATAGCTGTCGAGCTTCGGCATCAGGCACAGGTCGCGGGAGTTGAGGATGTAGGACCCGCGCTCGTCTTCTTCGATGGGGTAGAGCTCATCGGGGCGGAATTCTTCCTGCAGGAAGAACTCGTACTGCCGGAAGTTCTCGTCGTCGATGTCGAGCAGCTCGTGACCTCCGTCGGGGCGCTTGACCTTCAATTGGTACTTCCAACGGCAACTGTGGGCGCAGCTGCCTTGATTGGACCCACGCTCGGCCATGTAGTTCGACAGCAAACAGCGACCTGAGTAGGTCATGCACATCGAGCCGTGCACGAAAGTCTCCAACTTGATCTGCGGACAGCGGCTGCGGATCTCCGTCAGTTCTTCGAAGCTGACCTCCCGGGCCAATACGACCAAGCTGGCGCCCAGCCGTCGCCAATGTTCGACCGTGAGCCACGACACGACGTTGGCTTGCGTCGAGACGTGTAGCTCGAGCTCTGGGGCTTCGGTCTTGATGAACGAAAAGACCCCCGGGTCGGCGACGATGAGTCCGTCTGGACGCAGCTCCCGGATCGTGCGCAGGAACTCGGGGAGTTTGTCGACGTCGCGGTTGTGGGCGAAGAGGTTCAGGGTCAGATAGATCTTCTTGCCCAAAGCGTGGGTGAAGGCGATGCCCTCCTCGAGCTCGGACAAAGAGAAGCTCGACTGCGTGCGCAGCGAGAGGTCGGGCGTGCCGGCGTACACCGCGTCGGCGCCGTACAACAGCGCCGTTTTGAGGCGGGAGAGGGAACCCGCCGGCATCAGTAGTTCACCCGTTTGGTGCTTCATTGCGCGGCCCTTGTAGCACGCCGCGCGGCGAGCTACAGCCTGGGCCATGGCACGCGACGAGATATTCCGGAGGCCCCGCCCCACCGAACCATTTCGATTCGATGGTGACGTTGCCGACGTCTTCGACGACATGTTGCGACGCTCGATCCCGGGCTACGACGCGCTGGCGCAGCTCGTTGGGGTCGCAGCGCGCCGCTACTGCCAAAACGGAAGTCGCGCGTTCGACCTGGGCTGCTCTCTCGGTACCGCAACTTTGGCCATCCGCCACGGCGTGCGGGGCCGCTCGGTGCGCATCACGGCGATCGACCAGAGTCAGGCCATGGTCGACCGCTGCCGCACCATCGTCGAACGCGACGGAGGGGCTGCGCCCGTCGAAGTGCTCTGCGACGACGCCTCGTCGGTCGCGATCGAGGGAGCCTCCCTGGTCGTGATGAACTTCACGCTGCAGTTCATCGACCCTGCCGCCCGGAGTCCGTTGCTGGGTCGGATCTACGACGGTCTCATCCCAGGAGGGGCGTTGGTACTGTCCGAGAAGCTCAGCTTCGCCAAACCCGAAGAAGCCGAACTGATGGAAGGCCTGCACGACGAGTTCCGTCGCGAAAACGGCTACAGCGACCTGGAGATCAGCCAAAAGCGCAACGCTCTGGAAAACGTGCTCGTGTGCGACTCGCGCGAAACCCAGGAGACGCGCCTGCGCGGCGTCGGCTTCGAACAGGCTTGGTGCTGGTATCGCTGTCTGAACTTCGCCTCTTGGCTGGCCCTCAAATGATCCGCTTGGAGCAAGAGCTCCCTGCCCGAATCCTTCAGTACGGCATCGCTCGTCTGGGCGATGCATTGCCCGAAGCTCAACAAAGCAGCTTGCTCGAAGTCAGCCGCACGCGCTTTGGCTGTGAGCAACACGGCGATCTCCAAAGCTGGCTCGAGGCCTACGAGCGCTTGGCACCCGAGCCCGTAGCGGATGTCGATCTGACGGCGCAGGCCGTGCGCGTCGGCAGCGCGGATTTGCTCTCCGACACGGAGCGAGACCGGCTGCGGATCGAACTGCGGCGCTTTTGCCCCTGGCGCAAAGGCCCGTTCGACGTCTTCGGCCTTCACGTCGACAGCGAGTGGCGCTCCGATCTGAAGTGGGCGCGGCTGGAGCGCGCCGTGGACTGGCGTGGCAAGCGCGTGTTGGATGTGGGCTGCGGCAACGGCTATTACGCGCTGCGAGCGGTGGGGGCGGGGGCACGTGCGGTGCTGGGGGTCGATCCCTCGTTCTTGTTCGTGATGCAGTTCGCCACCCTCAACGCCTGGCTCGATGCGCCGGCCTGCGTTCTGCCGCTCCGCTTCGAAGAGCTGCCCGAGACCGAGCCCTTCGAGCTGGTCTTGTCCCTCGGAGTCTTGGGCCATCGCAAGGACCCCGGGGCGCATCTGAGCGAGCTCCGACGACGACTGGCCTCCCAAGGAGAGCTGGTTCTGGAAACGCTCGTGTTGCCGGATTCGGGGCAGGGGCTGCTGGCGCCAGAGGGGCGCTACGCGGCGATGCGCAACGTCCACCTGCTGCCAACGGTACTGACGCTGCTCGGCTGGTTGGAGCAGGCGGGATTTTCCGAGCCGCGCGTGGTCGACGTCTCGTGCACGACGGTAGAGGAGCAACGCGCCACCGAGTGGATGCCGTTTCAGTCCCTGGCGGACTTCCTCGATCCCGATGATCCCACGCGGACACGGGAGGGTCACCCGGCGCCCACCCGTGCCGTCGTCACGGCGAAGCGCTGAGCGCGCTTCGCGCTCGTCCTTCAGTACAAGCCTTCGAGCAGCGTGCCGTACTTGCTCACGACCTCACCACGTTTGACCTTCATGCTGGGCGTGAGCATGCCGTTTTCGGTGGTGAAGTCCTCGGGCACCAGCGCCAACTTGCGCGGACGTTCGTAGCTCTTGAAGCCCGAGGTGTATTTGTCGATCTCACTCATGATGAGCTGAGAGACTTGGAGGTTCTTCGTCAGATCGCCGAGCGGGGTGCCCGAGTCTTGGCTCCAATCGGCCAGCGCCGCTTGGTCGGGCACGACCAGCGCGACGTTGTGCGGCTTGTTGGCGCCGTAGAGCATCACGTTGGCGATGAACGGCGACAGCTTGATTTGCTCCTCCAGAGCTGCTGGCGCGACGTACTTGCCGTTTTCGAGCTTGTAGAGCTCCTTGATGCGGCCGGTGATGTAGAGGTAGCCGTCACTGTCTTTCTTGCCCAGATCGCCGGTGCGAAAGCCACCGTCGTCAGTGAAGACCGCAGCCGTCTCGTCGGGCCGATTGTGATAGCCCCGCATCACGTTGGGCCCGTAGACGATGAGCTCGCCTTCGCCGGGGTTGTCGCTCTTGCTCTGGTCGACCTCGACTCGAACACCCGGCAGCGGTTTTCCGATGCTGCCGATCTTGCGCGCGCCAGGGTAATTGACGGAGACGACCGGCGCGGTTTCCGTCAGGCCGTATCCCTCGTACACCATGATGCCCAAAGCATCGACGAAGCGTGCGACTTCCGGATTGAGAGCGGCGCTGCCGCTGATGACCAGCTTGAGACGGCCACCGAACTTGGCGCGGATCTTCGAGAAGATGAGTTTCTCGGCGGCGGCGAGGGTCAGCGCGTCCAGCCCGCGCAGCGCCTCGCCGTCATTGCGACGCTCAGCCAGCTCGAGGCCCTTCTTGAACAACAACTTGATCGGCTTCGGTTTGGAAGCCATTTGCTTGTTCACACCGTCGTAGATGCGGTTGAAGATGCGAGGTACCGCGACGAGCAGCGAGGGCCGCACTTCGGCCAGGTTCGTCACCAGCCGGGTCACGTCGTCGTTGATGGCGATGGCATGCCCCTCTTGGGTGAAGAAGTGCAGCTCGCCGGTTTGACCGAGAGCGTGAGCCCAGGGCAAGAAAGCCAGCGAGCGCTCCTTGTGTAGCGGAAAAACCTCACGACATGCGTCCGTGTTGCTGCAGATGTTCGCGTGCGTCAGCATCACGCCCTTGGGCACGCCGGTCGTTCCCGAGGTGTAGATGAAACCGGCGATGTCGTCGGGCGCTGGGTGAACGACTTCTTTGGGCTCTTGGCGCCCGCTGGCGAGAAGCTTCTGGTAGCCGTCGTCGTGGTTCGCCGGCAAGGCGACACAGATCACCCGTTCGAGCTCGGCCATCTGATCTTTGCGCTCGAGCAACTGCCGGTAGATCGTCTCGTTGGCGACCACCACGACCTTGGCGTTGGAGTCGTTGATGATGAAGACCCATTCGTCCGGTTGCTGCGCCGTGTACATGGGCACGAAGACGGCGCCCAAGCTGTAAGTCGCGTAGGCTGTCGTCGCCCATTCGACGCCGTTGTCGGCGATCATCGCCACGCGCTGACCGCGTTCGACGCCGAGAGTCGCCAAACCGCCGCGGCAGGCGTCGACCACATCCTTGAACTCGCCGTAGGTGATCCACGCCCAGGAGCCGCCACTCTTGGTCCCCAAATGGTCTCTGTCCCTGTATTTTCGGCAGCTCGCTTCCCACAGGCTGACCAGACTTTCGTGCACGTTGTCCTCCACTTGCGGGTACCCGACCGAGCGAGTTTCTCCCGGTGGCCGGACACTAGAAGATGACGCTAGACCTGGTCAATGGCGCCAGCTATTGGCCATCGCATTGTCCTGCGGTAGAGGTACGCCCGCCGCGGACCCTGCCCGACACTCCTCGTGGCCCGACGGCGCGCACCGAGCGACCCTGCGCTCGGGACCGGCAATCACCGCTCCTTCGACCATCCCTCCCAAAGCCCATTGCCCCACCCGTGAACCCACCTCGTTACAGCATCGTCACCTTCGGCTGCCAGATGAACGTGCACGATTCGGAACGCATCGGCGAGGTCCTCCGCGCGGCCGGCTACGAAGTGCACGACGACCCGAAGCAGGCCGATCTGGTCGTACTCAACACCTGCAGCGTGCGCGAGAAGGCCGAGCAGAAGCTCCGCAGCGAGGTGGGCCGGCTAGGTGTGTTGAAACGTCAGCGCCCCGACTTGACGATCGCCGTTGCCGGTTGTGTGGCGCAGCAAGAAGGGGAACGCTTGACGCGTTCGATGCCGCAAATCGATGTCGTGCTCGGGCCGGACAACATCCGCGAACTGCCCGAATTGGCTCGAGCAGCGCGCGCCGGCTCGCCCGCGCAAGTGCGCACGGTCTTCGACTACGACCGCCCGAGCTTCCTGAGCGCCAATCCCGAACCCACGGCGAAAAGTGTCTCGACCTTCGTGACCACGATGAAGGGCTGTGACGAGCGTTGCACCTTCTGCATCGTGCCCACGACTCGCGGCAGTGAACGCTACCGGCGCTCCAGCGAGATCCTGAGTGAGGCGGAAAAGCTGGTCGCAAACGGCACACGCGAGATCACGCTGTTGGGGCAGACGGTGGACAGCTACCGCGATCCGGAAAGTGCGTTGCCCCGCGCGCCCCGCGCCGGCGAAGGTGTCGTGCGCTGGGGTCGTCGACGCCTCGATCCTCGAGACGAAACCGAGTTCCCAGCCTTGCTTCGAGCCATTGCCGCGCGCGTCCCAGAGCTCGCGCGGCTGCGCTATACGAGCCCGCATCCGCGACACCTGACGCCTGCTCTCGTCGAAGCTCACCAAGAACTACGGGTGTTGCCGCGGCACGTGCACATGCCGGTGCAGTCCGGCAACGACGCCGTGCTCAAGCGCATGGGCCGCCGATACAGCCGCGAAGAGTATGTCGAACGCACGGACCTGTTACGGCAGAGCGTGCCGGGGTTGACGCTGTCGACGGACATCATCGTCGGCTTCCCCGGAGAGACGCAGGAACAATTCGAAGACACCCTGAGCCTGGTCGAGGAGATGGGCTTCATCGGGGTGTTCGGCTTCAAGTACTCACCGCGCCCCGGGACGCCGGCACTCAACCTGGGCGACGACGTGCCCGAGACCGAGAAGAGCGCTCGCCTGGCGGCGCTTCTCGACCTCACGGAAGACATCCGGCGCCGTCACCTCCAGACTCTGGTCGGCACCACCCAGAGTGTCCTGGTCGAGGGCAAGAGCAAGACGGGGGCCTACACCGGGCGCACGGAGCGCAACGAAATCGTGCACTTCGGTTGCCAGGACGATCCCACGGGAGAGCTCGTCGAGCTCCGCATCGAGCGCGCCTTGAAGCACTCCCTGATCGCCGAGGTCGTCGATCCTGCCCGCCGCGTGTCCTATGAAGACGCCGTCGTCGGTGCGCCGACGACGGCCACGGACACTCCAGTTTCGCCTCAGCTCGGGGCCGGCCGCAGCCTGCCCGTCATCGGCTAACCCTGAGTCGGCCGGGGTTCAAACTCCGTAGCGTTCGACTAAGCGGTCCATCAGCCGATCCACCTCTGGGTTGATCGCTTCGAAGTCGGGGTGCTGCTCGTAGAAGCGCACGATCTCTTCCGCTCCGCGCGCGAAGGGGATCGTCGCGCAGAAGTCCGGCACGAAGCGTTTGATCTTGGAATTGTCGAAGATCACGCTGTGGGTCTTGTCTCCCAGCAAACCGGCGCCCCACGCCGGGTGCTCTTTGGCGATGGCGGCGGAGGGTACGTGCACGATCTTGGCCTCCACCCCCGCAGCGCGGGCAACCGTGTGCACGATCTCGTTCCAGGTGAGCACCTCGTCCGAGGTGATGTGAAAGGCTTCCCCGATGCATTTCGGGTTGGCGAGTAACCCCACGAAACCCTTTGCGAAGTCACGGTGGTGGGTGAGCACCCAAAGACTCGTTCCATCGCCGTGCACGACGACGGGCTTGTTCGCCTCGAGCCGCGACAGCACGGTGTATCCCGCCTGATAGGGGTCGAACGGGAGCAGGGTTTTGTCGTACGTGTGGGACGGCCGCACGATGGTGGCTGGGAAGCCCGAGTCCCGCAGCGAGGCGAGCAGCAGCTCCTCGCACGCGATTTTGTCGCGGGAGTACTGCCAATGCGGGTTGTAGAGGGGGGTGGATTCGGTGATGGGCCAGTTGTCGACCGGCTTCTTGTAGGCGGAAGCCGAGCTGATGAAGAGGTACTGACCGGTGCGTCCGGAGAACAGCTCGAGGTCCGTACGGATGTGCTCGGGCGTGAAGGCGATGAAGTTGCAGACGGCATCGAAGCGCTCGTCACCGAGGGCGGCCCGCGCGCTGGCTGGCTCTCGGATGTCGCCGTACAGCACACGAGCTCCGGCCGGCACTGGGCGGGGCGACTTGCCCCGACACAAGAGCGTCAGCTCGATGCCCCTCTCCAGAGCGAGCTCCGAACAAGCAGAGCTGATGATACCAGTGCCACCCACGAACAAAACGCGCATGGCTTCCCACTACCGAGCAGCTGGGCGGCTGGCAATCGCGCAAACGGGATCCCGCCGACTTCGACCGTCGTCACGGTAAAGGTCCGTCTTTCTGAAGACTTGCGCGCCTGCCAGGAGGGCCGGTGCGGTTGCGTTCGCAGGCTAGATGCGACACAGTTGCGATTGCAGCTGATAGGCACTAAAGACCAAGGCCTGTTGACGACGATGACCGAAACCCAAAGTCCCCCGCGTGGTCGATTCATCGAGCGCATCGACCGCGTGGCGATGTTGCTCTCCGGATTGTGTGCGGTGCATTGCGTGGTAACGCCGATTTTGATCGCGGTGGCACCGCTGGTGGCCTCGCACGAGTTCGAAGAAAGCATGCGAGGCTTGCTCGGTGGCTTGGCGATCGTCGGAGTGGGGCTCGGCACCTTGCTGCACCGGAACGCGCGGGCGATCCCGTTTCTGATCTTCGGGCTGGGTCTGCTGATCTACTTGCAGCTCTATGGGGCCCACGATGGGCGCGAGCTGACGATCTCCCTCGTGGCCTCGGGGCTGCTCGTGACCGCGCATGTGCTCAACTCGCTCGCTTGTCGTCGCGAGAGCCATCAAGCCGCCCACTGACGCAGCGGTCACTGGCCGATTGTTCGTCGCTGGTGGTGCGGGACCAGGGCTTTTTGGCTATGTTCCCGGGCGGTGGAGGACAGGCGAGCAGGACGTCGCGGCGCTCGTTGGCTGAGCTGGGTGTCGTTCGGGCTCGTGGCAGCGAGCTGTCTGGCCCTCGGAGGTGTGCACCCTCCGGTGATCGCCCTCGGATGTCTGATGCTGTCGCTGGCCATCGTGGGCTTGGGGCCGAGGCACGCGCAGTCCTTGGGGGCATCCGCACTACTCGCGCTGGGCGGGATCTGCGCGCTGCAATGTGTGCCGTTGCCGCTCACTTGGCTTGGGCTTCTCAGTGATGCCAACGCTTCTACTTGGGCCGAGGCGCAGCGCCTCGTCGACCACAGCGGCGCCGTGCCCATCAGCATCGAACCGGAGAGCACCCGCTTCGAAGTCGCGAAGTTCGCGCTCTACGCCGGGCTCTGGTGGACGGTCAGTGCGCTGCCACGCCGGTTGTCGCTGAAGGCAGTCGCTGCTTTCGTCGCCACGTTGGCGTTGGGCGTGCTGCTCCTGACCGCGCTCCATAGCGCCGTCGGGGCGAGTCGGGTCTACGGCTGGTACGCACCCCAGTACCCGACCGGCGGCTGGCTGGGCCCACTGTTGAACGAGAACACGCTGTGTGGCTTGCTGAACGTGGGCGCCTTTGGCGCCTTGGCATTGGCGTTCGACCACCACGCGGGGCCGCGCGTGACGAGCACGGCAGCGGCGCTGACGGCGGTGCTCGTCGGGGGTTCACTCGTGATCGGCTCTCGCGGCGGCGCACTGAGCCTGGTGTTGGGGTTGCTCGTGCTGGCAGCGATGCTGCTCTGGAAAGACCGCAACAAGCGGCGCTTGCAGCACGGCCGGCGAGGCCTGTTGGTGCTCGCGGCGGCGGCCACCGGGGTCAGCTTCGTGGCGTTGGCGATGAGTCGCGCCCTGCGTCTCGAGCTGCTCGACGACTCCAGCGAAAAGCTGGCGCTCGCGCGCTGGGGTCTGTCCATGGCGCTCGCGCACCCTTGGGTCGGCACCGGGCGGGGCGCTTTTGGGGCTGAAGCGGGCAGCTTTCGCGATGCGGGCGGCGAACGGGTGTACACCCATGCCGAAAACTGGGTCATCGAGGCCATCAGCGGTTGGGGCTGGTTCTTCGGCCTCGCCGCGGTCGCGCTCATGCTCTGGGCGTTGCTGCCGAATAGCCCCCGGCGCAGCAGCTCTCCGCGCCTCGCGCTGTCGCTCGGCGTGCTCGTCGTGGCAGCACAGAACCTGATCGATCTCGGGCTGGACGCCGTGCCGGGTTTGGCGTTGCCCTTCGTGTTGGTGCTCGCGGCCCTACGACGACCCACGTCACGACCGGGATCTGCGCCGCCCGAGGCCGACCCGGAGCTGGCGGACAACACCAGCCTGGTGCTGGAACTGACCGAGGCCGAACCCAACGCGGCGCCGACGCCTGAACCGAACGAGGCCCCGCCTGCCGTGCTGGCCGTGTCGTTGGAGGAATGCCGCGCCCTGGCCTTGCAGAACAACCTCCAGCTCAAGGCTTCGCTCA
>JBNKZR010000172.1:0-14402 GCA_050301735.1 Polyangiaceae bacterium
CTGCCGAACACCAACGACAGAGGAAGCGCCAGTCCCCCACCCGCCGTGAAATGCAGGCACACCAGCAAGATGGCGCTGTTGGCCAACATGAACACCAGCAACGTCAACACCGTGCCAAGGTACTTGCCGAGCAGATAGTGCCCCCGCGAGAGCGGACGCGCCAAAATGGGGAATACTGTCTTGAGCTCGAGTTCCCGATACAGGCCCGTCGCCCCCATCACGATCGCAACGATGATGCCGTAGGTGGACACGGCGAAAGAGCCGATGTCACTGACGACACGCAGCGAGTTGCGCGAGGCGTACTCGCCAACCACCAAGGCGTAGAATGCCGAGCCGACGGCGAGGGCAAACAGTCCGTGGAGAATGCGCGCACGCACCGCTTCGCGGTACGTGTTGAACATGATGGCAAGCACCTTGGCCACAGGCCCGGTTCTAGCCTCTGGCCCTCAACAGCGCAAAAAAACCAAGGAAACCCACCAGCGGGCGACCAGGACAGACATCAGGGCACCTTCACGGGAGCCGCATCCGGCTCGGGCGCGCGGCCAGCATCCTTCCCGGGTTTGGCAGCGGCTTTGCCGGCATCCTCTTGGTTGGCGTCGTCTCCACCGTCGGCTCCGAAGGCCGCACCGGCCTCCGCGACCTCGATGGGCGCCATGGCGTCGAGCGTCTCGGGCGCTTCGGGCTCCGCTTTCCCGCCATCCCTCGGCGCCACGCGCCCGCCGTCTGGCTCAGACGACTCGTCGCGTGAGCCGGCGTCGCGTTCGCCGTCGCTCGCCCCGGGCCCGGACTGTTCACCATTCGGCAGCGGTGAGAGTAACTTGTCGACGACGTAGGGCCCGTGCCCTTGAAGCCACTCGTCGTCCCAAGCGCCGTTGCGCGGTGCCCCACGCTTCAGAATGCACGAAGCCTCCGAGCAGTCATCGAGCTTCCACGCCGCCCAGCTGATGTAGTTCGCGTTCATGAACTCGTGCCAGCGATCGGCCTCGTCGTCACAGACGGTGGGATCGTCGACGCCGCCGCCCGCATCGGTGGCCCCCCATTCGGTCACGAACACGGGTGTGTCCGCATCCAACGCGAACTGAACCTTGTCTCGCAACCACGCGTCGTGCGTGCACGAGTAGAAGTGCACGGTGTACATCAGGTTGCTGCCCTCGACGGGGTCCATCGCCGCTTCGTCGACGTTCTGGGACCAGAACGGAGTGCCTAGAATGATGATGCCTTCGGGGTCCTCGGCGCGAATCGTCTTCACCAGTTCTTCGTGATAGGGCTTGAAGTGCTCGCTCCACGTGAACTCTTCACCCGTCGCCCATTCCCGCGGAACGGGTTCGTTGAAGACTTCGTAGATGACGTTGGGGTGGTCCCTGTACTGCTCCGCCTTGCGCCGGAAGAACGCTTTGGACTCCTCCGTGCTGTCTTGCGCGAAGTGATCGTGCCAGTCGATCAATACGTAGACTCCGAGGTCGGTCGCATTTTGCACGATTTCGTCGACCTCGCGCTCCATGTTGCTGGGGTTGGTCAAGTACCCCCCGCTGGCCGGAGCACGCTCGCCGTCCTTGACGCCCATCGCGGCGCGGAAGAGAGAGACGCCCCAATTGTCGCGCATCCACTGCAGCGCGCCGTAGCTGCGAGCGTAGTCGCTGGTCTCCCAGTTCAGCCACATGCTGCTGATGCCCCGCAGCTGTACGGGCTCGCCATGTTCGTCGACCAGAACGGTGCCCTCGAGCGACAGGCGCCCATGGCGTCCGACCGGGGTTTCGTCGAACGGCATCGTATCCGGCAGTGTTTTCGGATCTGGTGCCTCCATGCCCGTTTCCGGGTCGATGTAGCCGCTGCCCCTTTCAGCCGTCCCTTGGGCACAGGCAGCGAGGCTCAGGGCAACGAGGCAAGCGAACGTCAAACGGCAACGAGTCATGTAGGGTCTGTCTTGGTGGGAGGGCGCGGGCGGGTCCGGGGATACCTGGCACGCACCCAATGGGGTGGCAACGATGCGCAGCAAGACGCGGCAGGGTCAACAAACGGCGCACCGCTTCCAGGATTTTTCGAATTGCCCCTCCGAGCCGCGACGAGTTCGATCCGGGGAGCGATTCAGCGTGTAAAACGCAATGCTCGCGTCCAGCGCGAACGTGAAACGGCAGTCACGCTAGAGTCGCAATAGCGCTCCCAGAGTCAAGATCCGGGCTCCAACTCCGCAGCGTGAGCTGGCAACGCCGTTCGCACGGCCTGGGCGAGACTTTCGATGGAGTACGGTTTTGGCAGCCACGGAAGCCCCCGCGCCTGCGCGAGCTCCATGCGATCTGCGGGTGCATGACCACTGACCAAGAGGGCCTTCTGCTGGGGGAACAGAGCCTGTATCCTCTCGAAGAGCTGCAAGCCATCACACTCGTCGCCCAGGATCACGTCGACGATCACTAGATCGTAGGGACTCACCATTTCGACGGAACGAGTGAATTTATCCAAGGCCTGGCGTGCATCAGGGGCGGTCTCGACGTGGTAGCCGAGGTGGCCGAGCAGCCGCGTTGCCGTGCGAAGTTGCATCGGTTCGTCATCCACGATCAGGATCCGCGCCCGCCCGGCTGGGGCTTCCGAGCTGTCCGGTGTCAAGCTCACCTTGCCCAGTGCCCGCGGAAGGTAGAGGGTGAATGTCGTGCCTTGGTCGACCTGGCTGTCGACGTCGACGAAACCGTCGTGCTCCTTGACGACACTGTGCACGATGGCAAGGCCGAGCCCGGTGCCACTGCGTTCTTTCGACTTCTTCTTGCTGAAGAACGGCTCGAAGACGCGGGCCAAGTCCTCACGCTCGATACCACTGCCCTGATCACTGACGCTCAACACCGCGTAGTCACCGGGCGGCACCGCTTCGTAGCTCTCACGCACGGCCTCCAGATGCTCTTCCCAAGTGCGCAACACGACCTTGCCTCGACCCGAGGTGGCCTCCATCGCATTGCGCACGAGGTTGCTGATCGCGCGCTCGAGCTGAGACTCTGCGCCCGCGACGATCAGTGGCTGACCACTCTGCTCGATCTCCACGTCCACCGTCGCATTGGCCTCACGCAGCAACCTCAACGAATCACTGTCCAAACAGCGAGCCACGACGGCGTTGAGGTCGACGTTCACTTTCGGCGTCCGCCCCTCACGCCCCAGCGTGAGCAGATTCTTGACCGTCTGACTCGTGCGCTGAGCTGCGAACCTGATGGCGGTCAGATCAGCGGCTAGGCTCTGAAGGCGCCTGGGCTCCAGATTGAGACTCTCGAGTTGACCCAGCAGGATGTCGGGCAGGCCCACCAGCGGTCCGAGGGTGTTGTTGAGGTCGTGCGCCACGCCGCCAGCCAACACACTCAGAGCCTGCATGCGTTTCCTCGTTGCCAAACGTTCCTGAACGCTGCGCTCGTGGAGCAACGTCCTATGCATCACCTCTTCTTTCAACGCGACACTGCGCAGCGCCGCGCTGACTCGGTCACGCACCATCGGATAGGCGATGAGTTCGTCATCGTACTCGAATACCCCGACCCCGAGGCGTTGGGTTTCGAACACGAGAGGGAAGATAAGTGCGGTGATGCGACGGTGCTCCGGGAGCGCCCCATTGGGCAGCAACTGGCGTTCCGGAAAGCTCGAACTCGACACCTCGACTTCCCGTCCATCGACGAGACTGAGCAGCGGCTCGAGCAGGCTCGAATTCGCCGACGCGTAGTGAGAGATGAATGCCGTGCGGAGCCCCATGGGCGGCAGTGACTCCTTCAACGCACGTTGCAGCGATTCCATGTCGAGCGCCAGAGACAGACGTTCACTCACCGACAGGAAACGCTCACTGAGGCGGTCCTGGCTCATGCGACGGCGCGATTGCCACGTGGTCTCGGCGAGAGCGATCATGTCTCCGGCGTCGTGCCACATGTCCTCCAGTCGAAGTGACGCGTGCTTTCGAAACGCCTCGCGCATGAGATTCATCGCATCTCTCAGCGCGTGGCCCGTCTCCAAGTCGCGCGGCACTCTGCCCAGAGATTCCTCCAGCTCTTCCAGAAACCGCCCAGTGTGACCGGCAAACTCCTCACGCAATGCGGAGAGCAGGCGCTTCGCTTCGTGGCGTCCCAGCGAACGCCCCCTCGGGTCTCGCGACTTGGAGTACGCTTGGAACAACGACTTCGACAGCGCGGTTTCCAACTTGGGGTGGCGAGCGATCTGCGCGAGCGAAGGCGGCTCTCCCGCGTCGAGCCCATCGATGGTCCCGAGCGTTGCCGCAGCCGCAGCTCTCGAACCACACCCGCAAGAGCGCCTAACGACCACGGACGCGGGCAGCGATACCACGCTTGGACCGCTCCGGACCGCCAACTGCTCGAGCACGACGTCGATGGCGCTTTGGGCGATGGCTGCAAATGGTTGGGCAACGGTCGTCAATGGCGGATTGCCTTGGCTAGCGACGGTCAAGTCGTCAAACCCCGTGACGGCCACATCCACGGGCACCCGAAACCCGTGGCGTCGCAAGCTGTCGACGACCCCAAGAGCCATGCTGTCGTTTGCCGCGACCACGGCATCGAAGGGCACACCACTAGCCACCAAGCGCTCGGCGGCTTGCGCGCCGCCGCTCTCGACGAAATCGCCCGGAAGCACGCGTTCAGGGTGTTGTTCCAAACCGTAGCGTGCAAGCACCTCGGTGAAGACTCGCAGTCGGTGACGCGCCTCGGAGTTGTCTTTTGGCCCACACACGAAGGCGAGGTGTCGCTTGCCATGTTGCACGATGAGATGCTCGATGGTTTCGGCGAGAGCTCCAGTGGCATCCACGACGACGTTCGCCACGCCGGGAACCGGAGTGCCGACACAACACACCGGCTTGTCGCTGTAGCGCTGCACGAAGTCGGTCACGAGCTGCCCGCTCGTGTCCCGAGCCAGGGAAGCGGACAGGATGATGACGGCGTCTACCCGCTCCGAAAGCACGAGTTCGTAGATGCTGTTGTGAGCCGCTGCGGCTGGATGGGACTCGCCCAACCCGCGGCCGTAGAAAAGCAGCAGGTTCAGGTCGAGCTCTCGACATCTGGCATCGAAACTGTCCCGAATTTGCACCTCGTACCCCGCACCGGAGAGGTTCATGTAGTCGAGTAAGAGAGCGAGCGTCTTACGTTCACCTGCACGGGTGTCAGGCAAAATCTCGTCTCCAATGGCAGCCATCGCTCGGAACCCCGCACGCCAATTGCGACCACTCACGGTGTTTCAGCGACGGCGCAGGGGAGCGCCCACTTGCGTGACGAGCCACGGGCACCGTGGCTTGCACCGGAGCTGGGCAGAAAAGCGCACTCATCTCGACTCGATTGGCGGAAGCACAAAATTTAGCAGCCAGGATCCAAGCGGCAAGGCCGCCGCCGGGACGACACACACATGCGAGCACGGTCACCTACCACTCCGGACTCGTCGGCACACGCTCAGCGGATTGCTGCGGCTTTCACCTTTGGCACTCAGTCGATAATGCAACGTCATCGTTTCCTCGCGGCGACATCTGCCCGTACGGCGGTAGACCCTGGAGTCGCCCCTGTGTTACTCACTGTCTCCCGAAGGAGAGGAAGCGTGCCCGCGTGAGGTGGGCGCGTGCGAGCACAAGGAGAACCCAATGAGAAAAATCGCACTGATCGCCCTTTTGCCCCTGCTGTCGAACTGCGCCGCAAGCGCATCGTCTGCGCCTGCTCCACAGCAGCCAACCCCTCCGCCCCCAGCGCCGGCTGCCCCGCCCGCGCCGGCTGCGCCGGCTGCGGCCGAACCTGCGCCGGCTGCGCCGGCTGCGGCCGAGCCAGCGGCAACGTTGGGCAGCGCGTTGCACGAGCATCCGCTACTGCAAGAACAGCTTGGCTACTACGCCGTCGTCACCCCGCCGGAGTACGATGCCCCTGAAAACGCGAAGAAGCGCTTCCCCATCGTGGTCATTCTGCACGATGGCGGTGAAGACGAAACGAAAGCCGCATTCATGGCCAACGCCCTGGGTCGAGAAGGTGCCATCTACGTGGTGCCTCGCGCCCCGTACCCCGCAGCCGGCGAGGGCGGAGGTTATTCCGCGACCCCCAACTACCCGACGAGTTGGGGCGCCCCCAGCAGCGAGGGCTTCCCCAGGGACGAGCTCGGCAAGCTGGACCTCGACAAGGCGTATGCGGCGCAGATCGCCAACGCCATCAAGGACACGCGCAAGCGCTACCGTGCAGACTGGAGCAAGGTCGTGCTCTTCGGGCATGGCGAAGGAGGCACCTACGCGCACTCGTTCGCAATCAACCAGCCGTGGATGGTGAAAGCCTACGTCGCCTCGGGTGGTCAATACGGTGCTACCACAGAGGACAAGCACGGCATCGGTCACGTCGCGGCACTGAAGAGCAACAAGGTCGCGGCCATGCTCATCCACCAAGAGGGCGATCCTGCCGTGGGCCCGGCGAGCGCCAAGAAGTTGGGTGAAATGCTCCAAAAAGGGCGGGTCGAACACAAGGCGATGATCTTGCCGGGCGGAGCCCACGAACTCGCCCCGGATGCCCTCGCCGCGGCCAAGCGCTTCGTCCGTCACTACTGTTGTGGCGAACCATTGGAAGCTCCGGCACCCGCGACGCCCCCCGCCCCGGCAGCACAGCCGGCGCCGGCCCAACCTGCCGCAGCGCCAGCCAAACCCGCAGCGCCAGCGAAACCGGCCTCGCCGGCTCAACCCGCAGCCCCCGCACCCAAGGCCGCCCCTGCGAAGGCCCCGGCCCCGGCGGCGAGTCCCGCACCTGCAGCCCCTGCACCCAACGCCAAAGCCGCGCCACCGCCGAAGGCCGAAGCTCCCGTGGCCAAAGCGCCGGCAAAACCGAAACCCGCGCCCGCAGCCCAGCCGAAAACCAAGGACGTACCTGCCAAAGCCACCGTGCGGAGCAAGACCCCTGCGCCCGAGTCCAAAACCGCACCGCCCACTCCCAAAGCCGCCGCACCAGCGCCCGCGCCTGAAAGGAAGTGAGCCCGCGAGCCACACGACGGTGCCAGCCACAGGTTGGCGCTGTCGTGTCCGGCCGGGAAGCGACGCTGAGTTCTTTGGCTCGATTCTCAACGTTCCGGAAGGATGAACACCTCGAGCTCCCACTGACCGGAGTCGCCAGCGAAGCCGTCCAGCTGGATGAAGTACACGCCGGCCTCCAATACGACCTCGACGAACTCGCTTTCGTCGACGGCAGCGGCGCAGGCGAGCGGAACCTGCGTTCCTGGACACTCCGGCCCGCGCCTCAGATTGACGACCGTTCTGTAGCTGCTGCCTGCGGCGTCCAAAATCACGCGACTTCGCTCTTCGAGTTCGAAGCGAAGCAGCTGGTCCGGGGCTCCCTCTGGAAATGCGCCTACGTCGCAGCTCGCCGTGAAGTCCGGCGAAGCGGTACTCGTGTTGCCCGTAAAATAGCCACCGGTCGTAGGCACCGGTTGAGCGTCTTCACAAGCGTCGGCGCCGATGACCACGACCGGTGGGCGAGCAGGGCGCGCGGCGGCGAGTACCTGGGCTGGATTGCCCAGAGCGGTCTCGACGATCACGGAGTAGACGCCAGCAGGCAGATCGTGAGCGACAACGCGCACCGGAGACAGTTCGGACACGGTGCAGCCCAGAGCCTGCCCCGGGTCGCAGTTCGCCTGCAGCAACGACACGGCCCCCTGGTCACCGAGGGTGAGACGCTGTTTGACCAAGACGTCACTACTCTCCCCCAGCTCCAAGCGGAACACGGCCTCCTTGCCAGCAGGATGACAGACGAGGGGTACGTCGTCGGCGTACGACGCCAAGTCGACGTCCACAGCTTCACCCAAGGGCAGCTCTCGGGGGTTGTCGCAGCTGTCTCCGGCGGGCGCGGGGGAGGGCTCCTCCGCCGTGACCAGCAGCTGCATCTCGGTCGCCAGCGTCGCAGCGACAGCCAGGTAATAGGTGCCAGCGGGTAGTGCGCGAGCAAACAGCTCCGTTTGAGAGGTATTGATGCACGCCAGCTCGTGCTCCAAAGAAGCGCAACCGTCCGTCCTGAGCGACAACAGCGGCTCACTCTGGAGATCGGTGGTCGTCGCGAAAACCCGGACGTCGCTGATCTGGTCGATCTCGAAGCTGTAGAACAGGTCTCCGGCACCGTCGTGACAGGCGCTCTCGACGTCGGGACTGGCGCCGAACAATCTCGCGCTGGTCGCCTGTCCGAGCGTGAGCGCTTCTGCGCGGTCGCAAGTCTCGTTGTCACTGGGCAAGGTGGGTTCGTCGAACTCGACGCTCACCTCCAGCTCCTCGTTGGAGTCATCGAAAACGACCAGCGCGTAGTTCCCCTCGGCCGAGACGAGTCGTAGCCGTGCGACAGCCTCCAGCGCGGAGACCTCGACGGCAGCAGCACACGAAAGCTCACTGGCCGCCTCCTCACACTCCCGTCTCGCGGCGACGCTGAAGCTTGGGTCCTGGCCGCGAACGGTGATCGTGACGTCGGCTGGTTCGTCGACCTCCAATGCGACGACCACGTCGGCGGCGTCCGGCGCGCTACAGCTCGCCGCCGTGTCAGCCGTCGCCGCTTGCATCGAAACGCGGAGTGTCGTTCCTTCATCGACGAGCAACGGCACGTCACAGGTATCGAACTCGGGCCGCTCACAGTCGTCCTCATCCGAGACGCCGTCACAATCGTCGTCCCGTCGATTGTTGCACACCTCCGCTCGCAAACTCGATACGCGCGGGTCTTGGTCATTGCAGTCGCCACCACTCTCGACGCAGTGCGCGTCCGGATCGCCATCGGCGTCGGTGTCTCGAATGACGCGCTCGCAGCCCATCGTCTCCTCGACGCACCGGTCGATGCTGCACGGCGACTGGTCGTCGCAACTGACGGGCTCACCCGCACGGCAACCGATCCCCGAACGACACTCCTCGCGCCCGTTGCAGTAGAGCTCGTCCTGACACTTGGAGTCGTCGGGAGTGAAGCGACAGCGTTGCAGCGAGAGATCGCATTCATCAAACGTGCAATCGATGCCGTCGTCGCATTGCTCGTCGTCGAGACAACGCCCACCGAGCGTCGGATCGCGCTCCTCGTCTTCTGGGGCTTCGTCATCCGCCACCAGCAGATCCGACACTTCCGGCGCGCCTTCCTCATCACCGTTCGCCCCCGCATCGCCCGGGGCGCGCTGTCCGAAAGGACTGAGCACCGTGCGCTTCTCACAGCCGCCGAGCGATGCGAGGGCCAAGAGGAGCAGAGGCCAGTGGCTAGTTCGCCACGACATGGGGTTGGAAGGTCCTTGCTTCATCGATGGCCGTAGGTCGCTATAACACCTACCTTGCTGGTGATTGTAGTCGCAACGCCATGGAGTGCAGGGTCAGGGTTTCAGTTCGGGTGGCGTTGGGCAGTACGTGGGTATCACACCCACGAAAAACTCGCGTCAGCTTGGAGCTGCGCAGAGCCGCGCCCCGTGCAACAATTTCGATGTGCCGAGTGGGAGACTCACGTCAGACGAGTTGGACTGGCTGCTGCAACAAGAAGCCCGTGGGGCTGCGAAGTCGCTGCAGTCCGACATCACCGAGCTGCTGGCGGCGGCCGAGCAAGACCGTCCGTCTGCGAACCTGCTGTTGACCGACGCTGGCGCGACTCTGCTCGGTGAAGGGCGCGACTCCAGCCCAGATGACTTCTTCAGCGCGGAATCGACGCGCGAACCCCCAACGCGAGCGCGCTCCAGGCGCGGGCGCATCGACTTGGCAGCACTGCTCTACGATCTCGCACCGCAGTGTCGACTCGCCATGGAGCCGGGAGCGGGCACCGAGGTATTCGGCAACGAAGCCGAGTTGTATCGGGCGCTGCAGTTGATGTTGCTGCAGAACCCCATCGGAGGCGCCGTGGGCTCATGCGACAGCGAGGTCGAGATCCGTCGCGAGGACGACTGGATCCGCGTCAGCGTGGAGCTCGGCCCCGACGTGGGCGTGATCGACGACACAGAACGTCGCTGGCTACACCGCGTAGCGACGAAACATGGGGGACGGTTCGAGCTGCGCGGCAACGTTCAATGCCTCTTGTTACCGGCAGATGCGTCGACTCACGCGGAGGTCGAGGCCCTCCAAAAAGAGCTGGAACAAGCGCAGATGTTGGGCGAAGCCTACGCCCGGGAACTCGCGAGCGTATTCTCTGGGCAAGCCGCGAACGACGCCGTGGACGAGGGCACGGCCGGAGCCGGTGCGGCCGCGATGAGACGCTTCGCCACGGCCTTGTTGCCGGTACTGAATGACGTACAACGCGAGCTCAGAACGGTCGCCCCGGCAGTCGCGCCGTTGATTCCTCTCGGTGACCTACTGATTCAACTCACCCAGCTCGAGGCGACCGATGATGCCACCTCGGAACGGGTCGCTGCCGACGACCTGTTGCGCGCAGCTGGCGGCAGCGTGCAGAGCAAAGCCTCGCGGCGCGGTGTCGATCTGCAATTGGAGGCGGAGACGGGCGCCCTCTTGAACACGCCAGGCCGACGATTGGAGCTCGCCCTGCGCTGTGCGCTCGACTTCGCGCTGCATTGCGCCGAACAAGGTGCCGTGCTCCACGTCGCCGCCAGCCACGACAGCGGACGATGGCGCCTGCGCGTGGAGGAACCGAACACACGAACGCCGAGCTACGCAGAATTGGCTACTCAGAGCCCGGCATTAGTCATTGCGGACGGACTTGCGGCAGAATTGGGGGCCACACTTCGCATCGCCAACAGCGGGCGGCGCCTCGACATCGAGCTCTCGTCCTGACTCTCGTCGGAAAGGCGTTTGCTTTCTGGGCCCCGGAGGGCGGCGCTGATAGTCTACGGTCGTAACCTCATGCGGATACTCGTCGTCGAAGATCAGGAATCCATTCGAAGGATGATCGAAGCCCTCGTCAAAGCGCGGGGCTACAGCGTCGTGGCAGCCACGTCGGGAGCCAAAGCGTTGGAAATGGTCGGCGAAGCCAAGCCGGACGTCGTGTTGTTGGACCTGATGATGCCTGGGCAGTTCGACGGTCTGGAGGTGTGCAAACGCCTGCGTGCCGACCCGCTGACGAAAGACCTGCCCGTGATCATCATCACGGCCATGTCTGAAGAGTCCGTCCGACTAGAAGCCATGAACGCGGGAGCCACAGCGTTCTACAACAAGCCGTTCAGCCCCATTGCGCTGCTGAAGGAGCTGGAGAAGCTCGGCAAGTAGTCTCGGTGCCGCTAACTTGCGGCAAGCACGTCAGAGTTGATCGAGCAGAGCTTTCGCGCGCTGCTCAGCGGCGGCGATCACCCGCTCGGCCTCGGCAGGCGGAATACGCAGTCGATTCACCAAGTCTTCGAGCAGCTCTTTCTCTTTCTCATGCTGCTCGCCGTCGATGAACGTCAGGAGCACCGCATGCTGGAGCAGCACGCGACGATCGTCGGTGCTCAATTCGGTCAACTCGATGTCCTCGAGCGTACGCTTGGTCTGCGCGTACTTCCGGACCTCCCTCGACTCGCTGGGCGTGGCTGCGTACGCCGAGAGCAGCGCGTCGATGACCTGCTGTTCCTCGTCAGCAATGCGGTCATCCGCCCAAGCCACGCTGACCAACCCCTTGACGATCGCCATGTCCTGCAAATGCATGCCCAAACGATCGCACACTCCCTGCCCCGAGACAATCGCGACGCTAACGACCGTCTGCTGCCCGCATCAGCGTACTCCCCCATCTGGCGACACGCGACCAGCCTGGAGCACCGTGTGGTCAGAAGCAGGCTCGTTCAGCCAACCCGAGCCGGCAGAGGTGTACAGCTTTGTCCCGAGTCTTCGGTGACGCAGCGCCGCAACTGGTCGGCAACCAGCCCAGCCTCGGTCGCGGTTTCGATCGAAAAGGCGTCGACGAGGTCTCCCACGTCGCTGCGCCGACTGCGAAATCTCCCGAAAGTCAGCCCCTGTTCGGCTGGCGCAACGCTGGCTTCGACCACGGACATCGACTCCGTCGGACTGGTGCAGACCTCGCCGACCGCCATTGTCTCTGCTGCCGGCTCGGCAGCGAAAATGGAGGAGAGACCCGCAGACGCGGGCGTTGCTCTGGTAGGGGCGATGGGCTGGACTGCCATGCTGCCCAGAAACGGTGTTGCATCAGTGCGAGCCGGGGGCGGAGGCGGCGACATCTCGCTGAACGACGGCGCGGGAGCAAGGACCGGCGCGGGAGTAACGACCGGCGGAGACGGGTCGGCGATGGCGCCCGGCTGCGTTTCTTGACGCGCGGGTCGAAGCGACGCGTGCTCCACTCGGGCGTCGAGAGGTGGGCCCGCCGCCTCCAAGCGCCGATGGAGGCGTTGCAACGCGCGGCGCGCCGCGCCGCGATTGATGGGAATGAGTGCGGCCCTCAATTCCGCCGCCAGCGTCCGCGGTGAATCGGGGCGACCGAAGACCACTGCGTCGATACCCGGGTGTTCCCCACCGCATTCGGCGACCAACCGAGTGAGCAGTCCACGTAGCTGGCCGTCGCACGACGCCGGGTCCGTCGGCGCACTCTCCGCCAACATCACGGATCCGGCTTCTGTCAGCATAATCGCGGCGTTGTCGACGGCTCGCGGCGACGATTGGAGCTGTTCAGCGGCGGACAGCACGATGAATGCGGCAGTCTCGACGGTGAGACCCGCGCGGCCTCGAGCCATAGCCCAGTGCAGGTGATTGAGGGTGTATGACATAGGAGGGTCAGACGAAGAACGCCGAGGGTTGTTCCTACCGGAGCGAAAGTGGTTGGGCCAAACAGTCGACAAAACCCTCCTATGCACACCCAGTGTATTTCAGGCGATGTGCCGCAAGCCGTTTGAAGCGAATGGCCCACCGCTTATAGTGCGGGCATGCAGGTCTGCGCCCATTGTGGTGAAGTGAACGCCGACGACGGTGCCCGATGCACCGGTTGCGGCGGGCCTCTGGTCCCGCGGCGAGCACTCGACAAGAAGCAGACGGTGCTCGGGGTGCCTGCACCGAGCAGCGCGCCGCCCCCGCTCGCCGGTAACGGAAGCCAACAGCCAGCTTCGCCGGTGTTGTCCGCCAAGCAGACGCTGTTGGGCATCCACGTGAGCCCGATCACCGCAGCCCCCCAACCCGGCTCCCCGGCAGCGGCTCCAATGGAGACCGGCTTCAACCCAAAGGCGACGTTGATAGGTGGCGTCATGGCACCGGGAGTAGCGCCCGTCGCCGCGGGCCCCCCCGGGTTTGCTGGCGGAGCAACCACACCGGGCGTGGGTCCGTCCGCGAGCAACGTCGGTACCACAGGGCGCAGCGACACGCAGGTGGGGCACTCGCCGGGCGTCGTTCAGCGCAGCCCGGAGCTTGCTTCGACCGCCATCCTGCATCCCGGCGCCGAAGGAGCGAACGTCGGCAGCACCTTGCTCGGCATGCCGGCACCTGACGACGAAGGTACCTTTCGGCGCGCGGATGCGCGCGGCAGCTCCATTCCACCAGTTCCACCAACTGCTGGGGGCGCATCGCAATTGGACGGCTTGCCTTCCGGCGCGCCCCGCACGCTGCTGGGCGTCGCAGTGCCCGGAGTAGCGCCCCTCAACCCGGGAAGCGAACGACCTTCTAGAGACACGAACCCACCGCAGCGCACTCCCACCCAACCGATCATCATGCCTCAAGCCGGCAAGATGCCGGAAGACGTCGACATCGATTGGCCGGGTGCAGTCAGAGGCCAGCGCAAGAGCGCGTTGCTCTTGTTGAGCGCGGCTGCCGGCCTGTTGGTCTTCGTCGTCGCTTTCTTGTTGCTGTGGGATACCGCGCCGCCGATGCAAGCGCGGGTGACGGTCGATGCCGCCGGCAAAGAGAACCTCGAACTGACCTGTGCGGACTGCCCCGACGGCAGTGTGGTCCGGATCGATGGGGTCGAGGCTACCTTCACCGCAGGCGCCGCAGCCCTGACCCTGGGCACCCCCCTGAGCATCGGCGACAACCAGTTGTCGGTTTCGCTGGAGCGACCCGGCATCGGACGCGACGAGTCGGTGCCCTTGGTGGTTCCCGTGCATTTCAAGCTGCACGCGGCCCTGGGCGGAATGACGGAAAGTCCCCCGCGCATCACGATCGAGGTGCAGGCATCTCCAGGAAGCAACGTCGAAGTCGACGGACAGAAGGTGCGCCTCAGCGAGGGCAAAGCCAGCGTTCCGCTGGAGTTGGGGGACGGCGTGACGGGCGCAGCGAGCGAGCCCAAAGAACTGGTACGAGAGGTCAGCTACCGCGTCACCCCGCGAGAGGCCAGCCCGCTGCACGGCAAACTCGAGATCCGGTTACCGATCGTACCGCTCGTCGTCAGCAGCCCAGGGGCAGAGCTCGTCACCGACAGTGAACGTTTCATGCTCGCCGGCAAGACGACGGCAGGCGCGCGGGTTTCCGTGGCCGGCAAAGCCATCACCGTCGACGCCGACGGCGCCTTCTCGCAGTTGATGAGCATCGACTCCGAGGGAGAGACGACAATCGTCGTGCGGGCCGACGGAGA
>JBNKZR010000173.1:0-14355 GCA_050301735.1 Polyangiaceae bacterium
GGTGGCGGACAGCGCGAGACGGTCGTCTTGACTCCTCCGCTGAACATCCCCGAGGCGATTCTTCACGATTTCGTGCCGGTGTTCGCCGAGGTGATGGCGAAGTGCGTGGGGTGAAACGTCTCGAGCAATCGCGCGAATTACACGAGCGAGTCGTGCGATTCGCGCTCGATTGTCTCCACGATCGGGAAGGGGACGACACCTTCGACGTCATCGCGAAGGACATCGCGGCGTTTCAAAACCCCACCCAGTCCAGACTCGTGCCGACGGTGGTGGACGCCTTTCGTGCCACCAACGTGTTTGCTTTCGAGCCTCAGGATGCGGTCGCAGTTTTCGAGACCAGCGGCACGACCTCTGCCGAAAGCGGCCGCCACTTCTTCCGCACGACCAAAACCTACGAACGTCTTTGTGTCTTGTGGGGCCGGCGTGCTCTCGTCGGACCGCGCGCGTCGCCGATGCACGTCGTTGCCCTGGTGCCCGATCCGCGGCCAGCACAGCGCTCGTCGCTGGCGTTCATGTGCCAGCGCTTCATGGAAGCATTCGACGCTCCGCGGGCTTTGGGCCCAGCGACACCTCCGCGCTGGTTGTTGACTGAAGACGGTGTGGACCTCGCGGCGTTGCGTCGTCACGTCGAAGACGCTACTGCCGCGGGGCGTCCGATGCTGCTGTTGGCGACGTCGTTTTCCCTGGTCATGCTGCTCGATGGGTTGCGCGGGGAGCGCCTCGCGCTGCCAGCCGGCAGCGTCGTGATGCCCACAGGTGGGTTCAAGGGGCGCACCCGGGAGATCGCTGCCGAAGAGCTAATGGAGCGCATCGAGCTCAGCTTGGGTCCCGAGTCAGTGGTCGGCGAGTACGGCATGACGGAGCTCGCAAGCCAGCTGTATGAAGGCACGCTGGCGGGTGGAAGCCTCCGGGCACCACGGGGGGTTTATTTGCCGCCACCATGGTTGCGTCCGCTCATTCTCGACCCGTCGACGTTGAAACCTCGAGATGACGACGCCCCGGGTTTGGCGGCGTTCATCGACCTCTGCAACGTGGATTCCGCGCTGTACGTCGTGACTCAGGACATCGCCTGTTTGCAGGATGGTGGGCTTCGGTTGTTCGGCCGCCGACCGAGGGCGCCCCTTCGGGGCTGCTCTCTGGTGGCCGAGGCGGTGTTGGCCCGCCAGTCACCGAACGACGGACGGGTCCGGATCTCACCTTCGACAGTCGCGGACGAGGGCGTGGATGCATCTGCGCTGGCGCGCGTCCGGCGTTTGGTCGAGGCAGCTCGTCGCATCAAGGACGCTGGGGACGAGTTGGGGCAGCGTGCCCGACGGCGTTTGACCGAAACCACGGGCTTGAGCGCCGAAGGGATCGAATTGGGCCTGACCATGAGTCTCGAAACCGAGCCGACGCAGGAGGAGCTCGCGCGATTGTGTTCGAGCCTGCCGAGGTCCAGCGCCACTTGGGTAGTGTTGTCGGCGAACGTCTTCGTCGCAGCGCATCGAGCCATCGCGTGCGCCTTGGCCACGTCAGCCAACGTGTTCGTACGTCCTTCGCGCAGAGATCCGGTCTTGGCCGAGTTGCTTCACGAGGCGGCACCTGATCTCTTCCGCCTCACCGCGGACCTCGAGCCCCGGGTGGGAGAGCACGTGCACGCCTACGGTTCGGACGAGACCATGGCATTGCTGGAGTCACGCTTTGCCGACGGCATTGTCCTCTTCGCTCACGGCAGCGGGTTGGGAGCAGGCCTAGTGTTTGAGTCGGGGGCGGAGGAGCACGCGGCCGAGGGCTTCGCCACCGACGCGGTCCTGTTCGAGCAACGCGGTTGCCTCAGCCCTCGCGTCATCGTCGTTCGTCGTGGTTGCGACACCGACGTGTTGGTTACCGCGCTCATCGAACACCTGAGCGAGTGGGCTCGCCGAGTGCCCCCTCCTCAGCCCACGCCAGACGACGCTGCGGAGTCGGCTTGGTTCCGACGCCTTGCTCATGCAGTGGGTGAATTGCACCAGTTTGATGGCGCGAGCGTTCTACGCCTTGCTGAGGACAAACGGTTGGTGCTCCCGCCTGTGGGTCGAAATCTGGTCGTCGTCGAGAGTGCCGATCCGGTCGCACTGCTGTCGACGTTGCAGCCTTCGTTGACTTGCGTCGGCGTAGCGGGTGATGCCGACGAGCTGTCAGTCGTGCGATCGTTGCTGCCCGGCGTGCGCGTCACTACCCCGGGGCGCATGCAATCACCGCCTTTCGACGGACCGGTGGACTTGCGTGTGCGCGCCGCAGCGAAGAACATCGCTGGCTGAGAACATCGTGCGGTTTTGCTTCACGCGTACCGCTGCGACCATGACTCGAACATCCAGCGGCACGCCGACCGACGAGGCGCGCCAAGTGGCGTGAACGACGTCACCGATGCCACGAGCAACGTCGGCTGGCGTCTTGGGGGGCGTAGTGTCGAGGCTTGGAAGACTGTTCCAGGTTACTTGTCGTTCGCTCGGATCGATGGTGAGAGCGTGCAAGACTATGCTTCTTGATCCGTGGTTGGGAGTGCGCCCGTCGTGTCGGCTTAGCGGTTGTCTCTGAATCGTTTGCGTTGGCCGAGTTGGTGTTGGGTTGAGCGGGTTGACCGCGATGGGTTGGTTTGAGGTGAATGGTTGAGGCTAGTGTTTGAGGGGTGTTGCTGCGGATGATGCGGGGCGCGGGTTCCTGTGTAGGTCTTTTCCTGAGTGTCTAAACGGGGCAGGCGGAAATGGACGGATCAGTGTTGATTTGATTCAAATCGAGTCGATACATCTGCGTTTCTGGCGGAGGATGTGGGTTACAGTCCTGCACGGCTGGCTTGGGCTATGTTTGACTCTGACCGCAATTGCGGACTGTTAATCTGGTTACGTGAGTCAACTGGGAGGGGGTGGTGTGTGGTGAACTGCGTTGAGTGCCTGCATATTTGGTGTTTCATCAAACAACCGCCTTGCGCGTGCTTGCTTGCGCTGGTTACCTGGAACTTCGAAGTTGGGAGAGTCGGTGTTTGCCGATGTTGTGAGGAAAGGGTTGTATGACGCGTAAGAAGAGATGGTCGCTCAAAGCGACCGCGATGACTGTGTCGGTCGTGCTCCTCGGAGTTGGAACCGTTGCAGCTCAATCAACCGGAGGCCCATGGTGGGTTACCTCCGGTCTGGTGTTCGTTGTTGACGCGACGGCGCCGGCAGATGGCAGGGTAGTGATCGACACCGATTGGGGGTTCTCGGGCTCCGTGGCGAAGGCCAAGGCGAACTATCCGGACACGGGCGAGTACATCGGGTGCACCGTTAGCTCGATCCCCGACGATGGGCAGTTCCTCAGGTGCGCAGCGCGCAATGCTGCCGGGGAAACGGCCTACTGCGATAGCCTGTACGAAGGCTCCGCTCTGGATCTGCGCAAGATCGGGATCTTGAACGCAGCGGCTAGCATCAATGCGGATTCGTTCATCACCGTTCGCTTCAACATCAGCGGCAATGGCGGCGATTGCGACGAGGTGACGATATCGAATACATCCGCTGATTTTTTAGTCTATGAGGGGGGCGGCACTGGAGGGGTGGCGAGTTGCAACATCGGCAACTCGACGAACTTGGGCGCGTTTGGCAGCGCGCCGGTGACAGTGCCGAACGATGCTTGTGTAGTGGTGACGCAGTTTGCTCAACCGTGGTTCAGCTATGGTCCGGACCGCACGATGCAACTGCAGAACGCCGCTGGGTCGACGGCATACCCCCTCGGATACGAATACGACCAGAGCTGCACGGGAGCAAGTGGAAGCGGTAGCTTCAACTTCGAGTGGAACGACCAGTACCTGCCCGGGCTTTCCGATGAATGCGCGCTGTTCATCAAGCTCGATGGCGACGGTTCCGGAGACGTAGCGCTGAAGTACTACTGACCGCACGCTGCCGAGGCGGCAGGCGAACCTCGTCGGACATGACGAATCGGCACCGAGCGATCCCTGGAGGATCTGCTCGGTGCTGTCATTTGGAAATCCGATGCTCCAATGTTTGTCGAGACGGATGGGCTCTCGCTGGCGTTCGGCTAGGGCGCGAGCCCGCCCCTGCTTTGGATTTCGTCCAGCAATGCTTCGGTGAACGCGGGAGCGTGTCTGCCATCCAAGTGACTTTGGTCGCCACACGGCAGGTTCGCAGTGGGCAAGTCCTTGAAGTGGATCAGAGTAGCGCTGCTGACGGCGGCGAAGCGGTCCCAATACTGGGCACGAGGATAGGCGGCTTGCTCGAGCTTCCAGAACTCTCCCGTCGTCGGGAAGCGAACGATGGACACCTTGCCCCCGCGTTCCTGGATGAGCTTGGCGTAGCGGTCCGTCAGCTGCGCTTCCTTCAGCCAGGTGCTTTGCGCCATCGGCTTGTGACGTCGGTGGTGGGCTCGGAGGCGGGCCACACGGGTTCTCGCCTGCTCGGGGCCGGTTTCGGAAAAGTCGATGTCGTTCAGACGGTCCGTGCTCATTTGGTAGAAATCTGGCTTCGGTAGAGCGTCGGTGTCGCGCCAAGCATCGAGGAGGTTCCTCAGGCCTATGGTGGGGCGCATCAGTGCCAGGCGAGGTTCGAGCGCCAATCGTAGCCGGCGGCTGATCGCTCGACTGCTTGACCACTGCGTTTTGCAATATTCGATGTTCGCCGTTTGATGGCGACGCAGACTCGGATTGAGGCACGTCTCGTTGACCGCGAAGATCACGGTGCCGTGGAAGTCCGTATCCCGTGCGAGTTGCTCCAACATGGCCAACGGACACTTGCCAGCCAGGGCGAGGTTGACGAGCGGGCGATTCGGAAAGCGTTGCCGGAAGACCTTGGCAGAGAACCCCGCGCGGATCCTCGATGCCCCGACGAGAACCACCGCGTGCTCTTGGTGCACGCGATCCAGCTGCAGACAGAGCAGATCCTCGTCGTCCGTGACCGACGGCGTGTAGCCCAGCGCGCGCGCGCCGAGTTCCAGCGCGAGAAGCAGCAAGCACGTCAAACCGGCGACGGCCCACGCCGTTCCGCGCAGGCGAGGCGGTCGCTCAAAACTGAAAGTAGATGAACGCTTGGTCATTACCTCTCACCATCACCACCAAGACGAGCATTAGGGCCAGGCCGATGACCCGCAGCGGGCGCGGCGTGGCCATCACGACTTCCGCGATGCTACGGTCCCGTGTCCAGAAGTGCGTTGCCAGCAACCCTGACATCACGATGACGACGCTCGTCCGAACGAAGCCGTCCAGCAGTGCTGTGCGCGAAGTGCCGGCGCCGAACATCGCCAAAGAAATCTCGCTCGCCACCGTCGCATTGGGCGCTCTGAACCATACCCACGCATACGTGGTCAGTGTGAACGTCGCGAGCATGACGAGGATTCGCGTCACGCGTCGTAGCGCAACTCGATCGTGAATTAGCCGTCGTGCCCTCCGTTCGACGACGAGAAAGAGTCCGTGCAGGCCGCCCCAGATGACGAAATTCCAGGCTGCGCCATGCCACAGGCCACCCAACAGCATGGTGGCCATCAAGTTGCGCAGCGTCTTCAGCTGCCCCCGCCGGTTGCCGCCGAGCGGCACGTAGAGGTAGTCACGCAGCCAGGTCGAAAGAGAAATATGCCAACGTCTCCAGAAGTCGGAGAAACCAAGCGCTGCGTAGGGCGCGCGAAAGTTGTCGGGTAGACGAAACCCAAGCGTTCCGGCGACGCCGATGGCGCACAAAGAGTACCCAGAGAAGTCGCAGAAGATCTGACCGCTGAACGCCAAGCTGCCGATCCAAGCGTCCGCAGTAGCGAACTCTCTGGCGGCGAAAAGAGCATCGCTCGCGGGCGCCAGCAGGGTGTCGGCGAGCACCACCTTCTGAAACAGCCCGATGACTAGCAGGACGAGTCCCCAAGCGAGTGCGTCACCCGTCGTCTGACGCGGCACCTGGCACTGGGGCAAGAACTCACTCGCGCGCACGATGGGGCCAGCGACCAACTGAGGAAAGAAGCCGACGAACAGGGCGAAGTCCAACAGGGAGCGAGTGGGGCTCAGCTGTCGACGATAGACGTCGATGGTGTAGCTCATCGATTGAAACGTGTAGAACGAGATGCCGACTGGCAACACCAACCCCAGTTTGGGCGCGGTCCAGGCCATACCCGCGAGGCCCACGAGGTCGGAGCTCACGGACAGGAGAAAGTCGGCATACTTGAACGTCGCGAGGAGTCCGAGGTTCATGCTGAGGCTGATGCTCAGCAGCAGCCCGCGGAGCGACTGTCGCTCAGTACTGGCGAGCCGTCGCGCGACCAGCCAATCCAGTACTGTCGAGGCGGCCAGCAGGACCACGAATGGCGGATTCCACGCGGCGTAGAAGGCGTAGCTCGCGATGACCAAGTTGAGCTTGCGAAGCCACCACGGTGCGCGCAGCTGGTGCACTGCCAAGACGAGGCAGAAGAACGCGCCGAAGAGTAGCGAGTTGAAAAGCAACTTGGTTTCGCCTTCAAGTTTTCCTGAGTCTGTCCAACTGCTCGCGTACGCAGCTCAGCAGCTCTCCCATGGAGAAGGGCTTGTGCAGCGAGACGCGGTCGCTGTGCAGAGCCGCCCGACGGAATACGAAGCGCTCGGTGTAGCCGGACATGAAGATGACGGACATCCTGGGGAACTTCTGCTGCAAGCGCCCAGCGAGCTCTGGGCCACTCATCCCAGGAATCATGACGTCCGTGAGCAGGAGGTGAACGGCGACATTCTCGATTTCCGCCAACTCTAGGGCAGCATCGCCGTCGGGGGCAGCGAGAACGTCGTAACCGGCACGCTCCAAGTGATCTTTCGTGATCGTGCGGGCTTGCTCACCATCCTCTACCAGCAGAATCGTCTCCGTGCCCGTCGGGTAGTCGCGAGAGTCGACGACGGGCCTGACCATCTCTGGTTGCGACGTGCTGGCAGGAAGAAGCAGCGAGAAGACAGTTCCCTCGTCTGGCGTGCTCTCGACGTTGATTGCGCCATCTGCTCGGAGCACGATGCCGTGAACGATCGATAGGCCCAACCCCGAGCTCGTCCCCTTGGGTTTTGTCGAGAAGAAGGGTTCGAACGCGCGGGCGCACGTCTCTTCGTCCATCCCCGTGCCGGTGTCCCTGACTTGGACCCGACAGTAGATGCCCAGTGGGAGCCCGTACATGCGGCTCGAGTGGCCGTCCAACGTCACGCGCGCCACCTCGATGGACAGCTCGCCTCCGTCGGGCATTGCGTCGCGCGCATTCACACCCAGGCAGATCACGGCTTGCTCGAACTGAACCGGGTCTATGCGAATCATGCAAGGGTCGGCTTCGCACACGACTCTGAGTTCGACGTCATCGTTCAGCATTCGTTTCAACGTCCGCGTCGTTGCGCCTACGAGGGTTCGCACGTCGTTCAAGGATGGCTTGGCGTCTTGTTTGCCGCTGAAAGCCAAAAGGCGTTCGATCACGTCGCGACACTTGCCCACGGACGAACTGATCTCGGCGACCGATACTCGCGTCTTGTCGGCTACGTTGGGGTCGAGGTTGATGAGATCCACGTGCCCTTCGATGACCTCGAGAAAGGCGTTGAAATCCTCTGCAACGCCGGCGGCCAGGGTGCTGATTGCCTCCATCTTCTGAGTCTGGAGCAGTCGCCCTTCGACCTGTCGTCGCCCAGTGACGTCCATCAGAGCCCCCTCGATGTTCAGGAGTTTGCCTTCAGTATCGACGTGAGCACGCACCTCGCCCATCACGTGAACAACCTCCCCAGCGCGCATCAAGCGGAACTGAGTCGGGTTGACGTCTCCCCCGCGCAGTGCCAGCAGACTCAGCCGCTTCAGCCGTTTGCGGTCGGCAGGGACCACCAAGTCGAGGGCGGCGTCGACGTTCAGGAGTTTTTCGGGGCGAACTCCGAGGATCGCCTCGAGGCCTGCTGAGCTCACCAGTTGGCCCGTGTCGGGACGCCAAACGAAAGCACCGAGGTGCGAAAGCTCCTCGGCGGCCCGGAGCATCGCGGAGTCCAGTGTGGGAGTTGCTGCCGACTCCAACTGCGCGACGCGCCCACGCAGTCGGTTGAGCTCTTCCTCGAGGTCAGAGCGTTCGCTCACGGCGTTGCCTCACGCTGCGTCGTCGTCGGCCGCTCCGTGGCATTCGCGGAACTTCTTACCGCTACCACACGGGCACAAGTCACCACCCTTGACGGGCGCCGCCTTGGCCTTCTTCTGGGACTTCTTCTTGGCCGTCGACGCCTTGGCCTCTTGTTGTTTCCTGGCGAGCGGATCGTCGTCGCCTGGGTGGCGCGCAACGGCCCGTTCCAGCTCTTCGAGGTGCCGGCGGGCTTCCTCTTCCTCCATCGCCTCCAGCTCCTCTTTCTCGGCTTCGACCTCGAATAGAGTAGTCAAGACGTTGGATGAGACGCGTGCGATCATGTTCAAGAAGAGGTTGAAGCCCTCCTTCTTGTACTCCTGCTTCGGGTCCCGTTGCCCATAGCCGCGCAGGTGGATGCCATCTCGCAGGTGCTCCATGCTGCTGAGGTGGTCGACCCAGGAGCGATCGATCTCTTTGAGGTAGAAGAGTCGGAAGGCACGCAGGACGTTCTCGAGGCCGAACTCCTTCTCGCGTTCGTAGTAGATGGCCTCCGCACGCTCGTAAACGGTGCGGACCAGCTTGTCCGCATCGCCTAGGTCGTCGATGTCGTTGTCGACCGAAGTCTGAAAGTGCTCCTTGAAGCCCGCGTGGATGCCCGCCCAGTCCCAATCTTCCGGTGGGCGATTCGCTGGACACGACTCCTCGATCATCGCGCTGATTATCTTGTCGATGAGATCGAGCAGACGCTCACGCTGTTCCGTAAGGCCACGTGCCACGAGGTCGGACAGTTCGTCGTAGAACTGGATCGGGGTCCGTCGAATGCGCTCGCCGACCTCCAGCTTCACGCCCCACAGCTCGTAGACTTCACGCTGCAGCGATTCCTGATCGACGATCTTGTCGACCTTCTCGAAGTCTTCCCGCTTCGGCGGGATGACTTCGCCGTCAGCTTTGCGCACTTGGACGGTAGGTTCGGAGAACATTCCGAGGAGTTGTCCCACGAGTCTGTCGGACTGCTCCTTGACGTCTTCGTTGACAGGGATCTGGCGCAGCCGCCCGGTGGGCTTGCCGAGCTCGTCGACCTCTTCCGGGGTGTAGCGCCCGGCGAGCAACTGCTGTCTCAGCGAGTAGATCGTCTTGCGCTGGGCGTTCATCACGTCGTCGAACTCGAGCAGGTTCTTGCGGATGTCGAAGTTGCGCATTTCGACCTTGCGTTGAGCATTCTCGACGCTCTTCGTCACCCACGGATGTTCGATGGGTTCGTCGTCGGGCATGCCCATGCGGTCCATCAGGTTCTTGACTCGATCGCCCGCGAAGATGCGCATCAAGTCGTCTTCCAACGAAAGGTAGAACCGGCTCGACCCGGGGTCACCTTGGCGCCCGGCGCGACCACGCAGTTGGTTGTCGATGCGGCGTGACTCGTGTCGTTCGGTGCCGAGGATGTGCAAGCCGCCCTTCTCGATCACTTCGTCGTGTTGTTGGGCGCAAGTCTTTTCGTACTGCGTAACGAGGGCATCGAACTCTTTCGGCTCGGCTTCAGGAAGACGATTGGCTTCCTTGAACTCTAGCCGGGCAAGCATTTCCGGGTTGCCACCGAGCACGATGTCGGTTCCACGACCCGCCATGTTGGTCGAAACGGTAATCGCGCCCAAACGTCCCGCCTGAGCCACCACGAACGCCTCGTTCTCGTGGTGCTTGGCGTTCAGGACGTTGTGCGGCACCTTCTTCTTGCTGAGGATGCGCGCGATGGCTGCGCTCTTCTCGACACTGGTGGTGCCAACCAGGACCGGTCGCCCTTCCTCGTGCTTCTCGACGATGTCGCGAATGATGGCCGTAAACTTCTCGCGCTCGGTCTTGTAGACGATGTCCTCATCATCAGCGCGGGCGATGGGGCGATTCGTCGGAACCGCGACGACGTCGAGCTTGTACGTCGAGTGAAATTCCTGGGCTTCGGTCTGGGCCGTGCCCGTCATGCCGGCCAGCTTGTTGTAGATGCGGAACAGATTTTGGAAGGTGATGCTCGCCATGGTGCGGCTCTCTTCCTGAATCCGTACGTTCTCCTTCGCTTCGACCGCTTGGTGCAGGCCGTCACTCCAACGCCTGCCCGCGAGGACGCGTCCAGTGAACTCGTCGATGATCAGCACGCGTCCGTCGGGCGAAACCATGTAGTGGACATCGCGCTTGTACAGAGCGTGGGATCGCAGCAGCTGGTTGAGGATGTGCAGCGTGCGCACGTGCACCGGCTCGTACAAATTGCTGACGCCGATCAGCTTCTGCACCATCTCCACGCCCTCGTCGGTGAGGGTGACGCTGAAAGCCTTCTCGTCGACGATGTAGTGCTCGTCTTTGCGCAGCTTGGGCATGATCTCGTTCAATGCCCGGTATTTCTCGCTGGCTGCTTCGGCAGGGCCGCTGATGATGAGCGGCGTACGCGCTTCGTCGATCAAGATGGAGTCCACCTCGTCCACGATCGCGAAGTTCAAGGGACGCTGCGCGTAGTCCAGCGCGGAGAACTTCATGTTGTCGCGCAGGTAGTCGAAGCCAAATTCGTTGTTCTGGCCGTAGCAGATGTCCGACTTGTACGCGGCCCGCTTCTCGACGTCGTCCTGTTGGTTGACCACGCAACCCACGCTCAGGCCGAGGAAGTTGTAGACCTTGCCCATCCACTCCGCATCGCGCCGAGCGAGGTAGTCGTTGACCGTGACCAGGTGCACCCCTTTGCCTTCGAGGGCGTTGAGGTAGATCGGCAGGGTGGCGACGAGGGTCTTGCCTTCGCCCGTCTTCATCTCGGCGATGCTGCCCTGGTGCAGGATCATGCCGCCGATGAGCTGAACGTCGTAGTGACGCATCTTCAGGACGCGCCGGCTCGCCTCCCGGCAGACCGCGAAGGCCTCGACGAGGATGTCGTCCAGAGGCGCGCCGTTGTCGAGTTTCTCTTTGAACTCCGGCGTCTTGGCTTGCAGCTCCGCGTCCGTCAGCTTGGTGATCTTGTTTTCGAGCGCATTGATGCGGTCCACCCGCCCCGAAAGTCGGCGCAGAGCGCGGTCGTTGGCGGTTCCGAAGAGCTTCCGTGCTACCCAAGTCAGCATGATGTCTTGTAGCTACCCTGTGTGCCGCCGGGTGAATGTTGAGGGGCGGCCTGTTGGAGGGACTCGGAAGCTAGTCACTACTCGTCTGCAGTGCCAGGGCATTTGCGGATTGTATTCGCCCCGGGGCACGTCGCCTCAAACGCGCGGCGACGTATTTCGTGTCGATCCGGCGCTTTTTACGTAACACCATGGTCCAAGGGTCCTCAGGCACCCCAGCGAGCGTCCAGCAACATGAACTTGCCGAATCTCAGATCCCCAGTCTGCCTCACCACTTTTCGTCCGCTGTCCGTGACGTCCGGGAGGCCTCCGGAGCGCCCCAATTCACTGCGCCGCCGACACCTGCGGTGCACGGAAGTTCAGGCGCTTGGCCGGGTGGTCAGGTTGGTCGTGATTGCTGTCGCGATTGCGATGCTGCTGGCCTGTGGGGGCCAGCACAAGCCGGCGAGCCCCACGGCTCCCGTCGCCGCGTCGGGTGGCTTGGCGCCGAGCTCCGGCGTCATTCCGGTCGAGCCAGACGATCCCACGTGGGGAGCGCCGACGGCACCGGTCACCATCGTGGCCTTCATCGATCTGGAATGTCCCTACTGCGCTAGGGGCTTCGCCACTCTGGACGAGCTGCGTGAGGAGTACGGGCCTGACGTATTGCGAGTCGTTTACAAGCACGCGCCGCTGCCGTTCCACCGGCGAGGCATGCCAGCCGCGATTGCAGCCCAGGCCGTCTATACCGAGGTCGGTAGCGAGGCCTTCGTCGAATACTTGGCAGTCATCTTCGCGGATCCCGAGCGCCTGGCACCTCAACGGTTGGAGCAGACAGCCGTCGAGGTTGGCGTGCCCTCCGAGAGATTTCCAGCGCTGCTCCGCGACCCCGACGTGGCAGCAGCTATCAACGCGGACCTCGACCTGGCTGAGTCCCTCGGGGTGAACGGGGTGCCCGCGTTCTTCATCAACGGCGCACGCCTGGTCGGGGCGCTACCCATTGAGGACTTTCGGGCGCTGATCGAACATGAGAAGCGCGCGGGTCAGGCATTGTTGGAACAGGGGATGGACGCGAGTGAAGTCTACTCGGCTCGAGTTCACGTCAATGCCAGCGCTCTACGAGACGTCGATGCGGACGAGGAACGGGTGGCGTTCGTGGTGCCGGTGGGCGAGTCGCCTGCGATGGGAGCCGGGGATGCCTGGGTGACGATCGTCGAGTTTGCCGACTTCGAATGCCCTTATTGCCGCAGTGTGCACCCTGTGATTCGTCAACTGTTGGCGGACCATCCTGGCAAGGTCCGTTGGGTGATGAAGCACAACCCGTTGGAGTTTCATCAGCTCGCGGTGCCCGCGGCCGTGTTGGCACTGGAGATCCGCCAGCAACGCGGAGACGACGCCTACTGGCAGGCCCTCGACCAGCTGTTTGACGCCCCTCGCATCACTCAGCCGTTGTTAGTGAACATCGCGAGTCAGTACCAGCTCGATGCCTCGGCCTACGCCAAAGCGTTGGAGCAGGGGGCAAGGCACCCGTGGCTGATGGCAGACCGTGATCTCGCCATGGATCTGCAGGCGGAAGGGACACCCCATTTCTTCGTCAACGGTCGTCGGGTGGTCGGAGCTCAGCCCGCGGGACACTTCAGTGCCTTGCTGGAAGAGGAGTTCGCCAAGGTCGAACGGCTGCTCGCTGCCAATCCCGGAGCACAGCCCTATGCCTTGGTGCAGGCTAGCGCACTACCGCCACCCGGTTTGGTTCGGCTCGAGGTCGATGCTCCCGACGCGTCGAACCCAAGCTTGGGGCCAGCGGATGCACCGGTGGTGGTCCAGATGTTCTCGGACTTCGAGTGCGGCTACTGCCGAAGAGTGATGCCCACTTTGAACGAGCTGCAGCAACGCTACCCACGAGAGGTTCGGGTCGTGTGGCGGCATCTGCCCTTGTCGTTTCACCGGCATGCGATGTTGGCCGCCAATGCAGCCATGGAAGTTCGCTCCCAGCTCGGGGAGGCGGCATTCTGGCAGATGACCGATCGCCTGTTTGGTGTCCGCGGGCACGAGCCGGAACGGCTGACGCGAGAAACGCTGACTCGGTATGCCGGGGAGCTCGGCGTCGAGCCCCAAGCGTTCGAGCAAGCCCTCGACACACAGGCGCACGCCACGTCGATCCAGCGGGACGTCGCACTCGCCGCTCGACTGGGCATCACGGGTACGCCGACCTTCGTCGTCGACGGCTACGAGCTCGTCGGGGCTCAGCCGCTGAGCCGCTTCGAGCGGCTGGTGCGCCTGGCGCTCTCCAACAAGACAGCCGCAGGTGCCGCAAAGGTTGACGCGGCGACTTCCGCGCGCAAGTTGTAGTTCCGTGCCGGCACTCGCTCTGCTCTTAGAAGTCTACTCCTGGGTTGTCCTGATCTCCGTCATCGGGAGCTGGGTGCGTATCGACAACCCTATCTTCCGCTTGGCGGATCAGCTTACCGAGCCCGTGCTCGAACCGATCCGCAAAGTCGTGCCTCCCGTGGGCGGCTTGGACCTCTCGGCGCTCATCTTGCTGATCGGAATTCGACTCCTCGCTGGCGTCTTCCGTTAGAAAAGCGAGTGCGAGGTTGCCCGTTCTTCGGGTGCATCGTCAAAACGCGCGGCGAAGCGAGTCAGCGTTTTGGGGGCTACTTGCATTCCCCTTGCACGCACTCTTGCTCGACGTCGCAGCGCTGGTCGCACGCACCGCAGTTTTCGTCGTCTTCGAGAACGTTGATCTCGCACCCGTCGATGGAGCTCCGATTGCAGTCCTTGAAGCCATCTTCACATTTGCGGATCGCGCACTGTCCTCGGGCGCAAGCTGGGATGGCTCCAGGGACTTCGCAGGGCTCGGCTTCGCACGCGCCGCAATGGTTGACGTCGGTGTCCAGGTTTACTTCGCAGCCCGTTTCGTCGCGGTGATCGCAATCGTCGTGTCGGCCCACGCACGTCGCGATGGCGCAGCGTTGATTCTGATCGCAGATCGATTGGGCATCGGGCAGGAAGCAGGGCTGACAGTTGTCGTTGCCGCAGCCAAACTCCGGAGCCGACTTGGAGACGCAGCGTCCCTCGCAGGCTTTTTGGCCTTCCCCGCAGCCTTCGTCGAGGGCATCGACGTCGACCAGTACCAGACATCCGGTCATCAGCAGCGGCGGGAGCCACGACAACACTCGACGCGAGTGGTGCATCAGAACTGTCCCCCCCACTCGATGCCGACCTCGTTGCTGGCAACATTTACCCGTAGCACTGCTTCGTCGACTGAGGGCTCGTC
>JBNKZR010000174.1:0-14229 GCA_050301735.1 Polyangiaceae bacterium
CAGCTCAATGCGCAGGGCACGGCGCTGGCCAAGTCGGAACGAGCCCGCGAGGCTGCCGACGCTCGAGCGGACGCTGCAATCGCAAGCCTCAAAGAACTGGCGCAGGTCAAGGAAGAGGCCAATGAGACAATCGTCACGCTTGCCGGCGCCGTGCTCTTCAAGACCGGGGACTCGCAGTTGTTGCCTCTCGCCGAGCACGCTTTGGATCGAGTGGCGAGTGCGCTCAAGGAGCTCGATGAGTCTCAAGTCATCCAGATCAAGGGGCATACGGACTCGAAAGGGTCGGAGGACATGAATCGCACGCTGTCTCAGGCGCGGTCAGATGCGGTTCGGAGTTACCTCATCACTCAGGGGGTTCGCCCGGAGGCACTGCAGGCAGTAGGAAAAGGCGAAGCCGAGCCTATTGCTGACAACGCTAGCGCAGAAGGGCGCGCCAACAATCGGCGCGTGGAGATCGTGATCCCCAAGTCGAGCAGATCGAGCTCCCGCTAGGCCGGCGCAGCCGAGTGCAAAGGCAGGGGGTCGTGCTGTGTGGAAAGGCCGTATGATGAACAAGCAACAAGCGACGGGCAAATGGTGGCAGTTGAAAGGCAAGTTGAGAGCGGCCTTGGGTCGCGCCTCGAACGATGCGGGACAGCAGGCGCTGGGGGCCGCTCAGGAGCTTGCGGGGGTGATTCAGGAAAAGTCAGCGGATGCCGAGCAAGCGGCGGCAGTCGGCTCCCAGCAGGCCGAAGACTCAAAGCCCTCTCAGCGAGTGAGTTCAAACTTCAGGCCGCGGCATCAGAAGGAGACTGAAGTCGACTCGTGACAGGGGCGGAATCAGTGCTCACCGTCACCGCGATGCGGCTCTCGCTGTCTTGTCGCCGATGAGGCCGTAGGCCTTGAGTCGCCGATAGAGTGTCGCCGTGCCGATGCCGAGATCTTTGGCGGTGAGCACCTGGTTTCCACCGTTCACCTCCATCGCTGCCAAGATGTATTCTTTCTCGATCGCCTCGAGTCTGCGGATCTTGCCACCCACAACGACGGGTCCGACGGGGGCGTTGCGCACTTCTTCCGGAAGATCTTCCACTTCGACTCGGCTTCCGCGCGCGAGCACGATCGCGCGCTCCATCGTGTTCTCCAGTTCGCGCACGTTGCCGGGCCAGTTGTAGCGCAGGAGTTGATCTGCAGTTGCTGGGGAGAGTCCGGTGATGTTTCTCTTCAGTCGTGCGCCGACGTCCGCGAGCAGTACACGAGCAAGCGCTAGCAAGTCTTCTCTGCGCTCACGAAGGGGCGGAACGTGGATCTCGACGACTTTGACGCGATAATAGAGATCCTCGCGAAAATGACCTTCGGCAACTCTACTCGCCAGGTCGCGGTTGGTCGCGGCAAGCACACGCACGTCGACGGGCCGGTCCTTGTTGTCCCCAACGCGCCGAATTTCACGCTCTTGCAGCACGCGCAGGAGCTTGACCTGCATGCCCGGTGAGATGTCTCCCAGCTCGTCCAAGAGTAGGGTGCCATGGTTGGCGGCCTCGAACAGGCCTGCCCGATCGTGAGAAGCGCCAGTGAACGCGCCGCGCGTGTGTCCGAACAGCTCGCTCTCCAGAAGCGTTTCGGTGATGGCGCCGCAGTTCACCGCGATGAATGGCCCGCTAGCGCGTGTCGACTCCGCGTGCACCAGGCGCGCGATCCGCTCTTTGCCGGAGCCGCTTTCTCCCGTGATGAGGAGTGTCGAGTCGACCTTCGCAACGCGTCTCGCCAGGTCCACGGCGTCTCGCATCGCTGGGCTCTGCGCCACGATACCCAAGGGCTCATAGGCGTCTCGGGCTACCTCCGCGATGGCGTGGCGTCGAGCCTGGAGTTCCTTCTCCGTCGCCTTCAGCTTGTCCGCCACCCGCTGCAGCGAAGCATCCAGGGCATTCTCGAGGCCATTCGATGCGAAGACGCGCAGCGCCTCGTCGTGTTCGGCGCCCCACTCGGCACGCGTGCGCGCCTTGTGTCGGCATAGAGCGTCCCCACGAGCGATGCACTTGTCCTCCAGAACGTAAGTCTCCGTGCCCTGCGTGCGACTGAGGTAGCCGCTCATGAGCCCGCTGATCGTCCAACAGGCGGCGACATCGGAGCGTCCGAAGTGAAGCAGATGCTGCTCTGCCTCGTACGATTCGACGAGCGTGGCCCCGTCCTCGCTGAGCGCGTCCTCGCTGCCTGGCGCGAGACGGAAGAGCCCCTCGAGCGTGTTCAGGCGCGGACCCGCCTGACGCCAGTCTTCGGCCGTCGCCCATTCGAACTGTTCGCCGATCGCGTCCGCCATCCTCCAGCCGTGGGCAAATCCGAACTGTGTGAGCACGGTTCGGGCGGCCGCGAACCCGAAGTTGTCGATGAGGTATTTTCGCAGCAGCCCAATCGCAACGGCGTCGATGAGCAAGGCACGTTGCCCAGCGAAGCGGATGACTCCGCCCTCGGGATCCAGCTCCAGCAGCTCGTTGGTGTTCAGATCCGACGCTCTCATCGCCCAGCTCTACGTCAGAATGACTTTCAGCACATCACATTGATCTCAGCGCGCAAAGGTTGCGACCGCAAAGGCACGTGATTGCTGCAGACGAGCTCCTGGCTCGCATCTTGCTTTGCATTGAGCCCATGGCAGACGTTCATGCTCCTCCTCGCGCTCGTCGCTTCAGGCCCGCGCGCACGGAGCTGCTGAGCGCTGCTTTGTCCACCGTCGAGTCGACGACCGCCTGCTCGAGGCATTGGTCGTCGTGGTGGACGGCGGCAAGGTCTTCGAAGGCGGCGAACTTCAGCCGCTCTCGCTCGAGGCCGACGTCTTCGACAATGCTCGACAGATAGGAAGTTATCAGATGGCAGCCAAGGACATTCTCTTCAACAGTAACGCCCGCAAGGAAATCGCTCGCGGGCTCAATGCCCTCGCCAACGCGGTGAAGGTAACCCTCGGCCCGCGCGGCCGCAACGTCCTGCTCGAGCGCTCGTGGGGAACGCCGACGATCACTAAGGACGGCGTCTCCGTCGCCAAGGAGATCGAACTCGACAACCGCCTTGCGAACGTCGGTGCGCAAATGGTCAAAGAGGTCGCATCCAGGACATCGGATGTTGCCGGAGACGGCACGACGACAGCAACCGTGCTCGCGCAAGCGATCTACACCGAGGGTGCCAAGCTGGTTACCGCGGGGGCGAATCCGATGGACATCAAGCGGGGCATCGACGCTGCCGTCGAGTTGGTGGTCGCCGAGTTGAAGAAGCACTCCAATCCGACCAAGAGCAAGAACGAGGTCGCTCAGGTAGGCACCATCAGCGCCAACGGAGACGAAACCATCGGCAATCTGATTGCGGAAGCGATGGAGAAGGTCGGCAAAGAGGGCGTCATCACCGTCGAGGAAGCCAAGTCGATGGAGACCACGCTGGATTTCGTCGAGGGTATGCAGTTCGACCGCGGCTATCTCTCACCCTACTTCATCACCGACGCCGAGCGCATGGAGGTGGTCCTCAGTGACGCCTACATACTCCTTTGCGAGAAGAAGCTCTCGGGCATGCAAGCGCTGCTGCCGCTTCTCGAACAGGTGGTCAATGCGCGCAAGCCGCTGCTCATCGTGGCCGAGGACGTCGACAGCGAAGCTCTGGCCACGCTGGTGGTCAACAAGCTCCGCGGGACGCTGCAAATTTGCGCGGTCAAAGCGCCCGGCTTTGGCGATCGCCGCAAAGAGACGCTGCAAGACATCGCAGTGCTCGTCGGGGGTCAGTCCGTTTCAGAGGACATCGGCCTCGGGCTGGAGAAGCTGACACTGAACGATCTCGGGCAGGCAAAGAGGGTGTCCGTCGACAAGGACACCACCACGTTGATCGAGGGTGCGGGCAAGAAGCAGGAGATCCAAGCGCGCGCCAAGCAGTTGCGGTCGCAGATCGAGGAGACCTCATCGGACTATGACCGCGAGAAGCTGCAGGAGCGACTGGCCAAGCTCGTGGGCGGCGTCGCAGTGATCCAGGTCGGCGCGGCCACCGAGACGGAGATGAAGGAGAAGAAGGCGCGAGTCGAGGATGCCCTCCATGCCACCCGCGCTGCCGTCGAGGAAGGCATCGTTCCCGGCGGTGGCGTCGCGCTGCTGCGAACGCTACCAGCGCTTTCGAAGCTGAAGCTGGTGGGGGACCAGCAGTACGGTGTGAACATCATCAGCCGAGCGCTCGAGGAGCCGCTACGACAAATCGCACAGAACGCCGGCGTCGAAGGTGCCGTCGTCGTGAACGCGGTTCGCAAAGGCAAGGGGGGATACGGCTACAACGCGCTCTCGGGCGAGTTCGAGGACCTGGTTGTTGCGGGCGTCATCGACCCTACGAAGGTCGTGCGCGTGGCCCTGCAGAACGCCGCGTCCGTCGCTTCGCTCATGCTCACCACCGAAGCGCTCATCGCCGAGCGACCCGGGACCTCGACCGCGAGTCAGGCAATGCCCAACGACATGGCCGGGATGGGGATGTAGGAGCAAAGCGAGCGCCCTTCGGACACATGCAATGCACGCCCACGCCGAACGCGGAGCCGCTGCGCACTTTCGATACGAGAAGCTTCAGGAAGTCGGTGAACAATCGTGAATGAGTCTCCAGCCAAACACTCACTGCGCACTGTTGCGTTCCTCGGCAACTATAGCCCGAGGCAATGCGGCATTGCGTCCTTCACCGCCGACTTGAGCGGGGCGATTCAGACGTTGGACCCAACATTGGACTGCACGGTCGTCGCGATGAACGACGTCGGCAAGCAGTATTTCTACCCGGAACAGGTTCGCTACCAGATCCCCGAGGAGAGCGTCGCATCCTATCGTAACGCTGCCGAGTTTCTCAACGTCAGCAGTGCCGATGTTCTGTCGGTGCAGCACGAGTATGGGATCTTCGGCGGGAAGGCGGGCGCACATCTATTGACGCTTCTGCGGTCGCTCCGCTTGCCGATCGTGACGACGCTCCACACAATCGTCGCCGAGCCGGACCCAGCACAACGGGCGGTGATGGACGAACTCTGCGCCTTGTCAGAACGCGTCGTGGTGATGAGCGCGAGCGGTGCCGAGCTTCTCCGCCGCGTGCATGGTGTTCCCGCGTTCAAGGTGCGAACAATCCATCACGGGGTTCCCGCCTTGCCTGGTTATGCCGAAAGCAGGACCAATTTGGGTCTGGATGACAAGAGGGTGCTGCTCACCTTCGGCCTGCTCTCACCCGACAAAGGCATCGAGTACGTCATCGATGCCCTGGCCGCCATTCGAGAGAGTTGTCCCGACGTGCTCTACGTGGTGTTGGGAGCAACCCACCCTCACGTCAAGGAGCGGCACGGAGAAAGCTACCGACTCATGCTGGAGGCTCGGGCGCACGCGCTCGGCGTCGAGCGGCACGTCCGCTTCCACGATCGCTTCGTGAGCCAGGACGAACTGACCCAGTTCCTCGCCGCAGCGGACATCTACGTCACGCCGTACCTGAACATGGAGCAGATCACGTCGGGTACGCTTGCCTACGCCATCGGTGGGGGCAAGGCGGTCGTTTCGAGCCCGTATCGCTATGCCAAAGAACTTCTGGCGGAGGGTAGAGGACGTTTGGTGCCTGCAGGAAGCAGCAACGCGCTGGCGACCGAGATATCGAGGCTGCTCGAGGACGACCAGGCGAAGGTCGAGCAGGAACGTCGTGCTCTGGCGTTCGGTGAGAAAATGCGCTGGCCCGTGGTAGCGAGCGCCTATCTCGATTGCTTCGAGAGCGCGCGCGAGGCGTACTCCCAGCGGGCGCCGAGGGTTAGCACCGTGGCGAAACCGCGAGCGCTCCCCGAGCTCAGTCTCGCGCACCTTTCTGCGATGACTGACGGCACCGGCTTGCTCCAACACGCCGTTCACTCCATTCCCAGATATGAGGACGGCTACTGCCTCGACGACAATGCTCGGGCGTTAATCCTGATGACGTACTTGGAAGAGGCTCGGGCGGCGGCACCGGTGAAGGTGCGGGCACTCTCCACCCGCTATCTCGCGTTCGTGCGGCACGCGTTTGACCCGGAAAGCGGTCGCTTCAGAAACTTCATGAACTACTCCCGTCGCTGGACCGAAAGCTATGGCTCCGAGGACAGTCACGGCCGGGCCCTTTGGGCGCTCGGGGCCGTTTGTGCGCGCACTCATGATCCAGGATGGCGAGCGGTCGCCACGGAAATCTTCGAGCAGGCGCTGCCCGCTGTCGTCTCTTTCACCAGCCCGCGTGCCTGGGCCTACGCTCTACTCGGTGTCTCCGAGTACGTTCGCTCCCGCGGGCACGACGGGCGGGTGGGTGCGGTGGGGCGTGAACTGGCGCTGTGTCTCCTGGACCTGTTTCGGAGCACGGCCCAGAAGGACTGGCCATGGTGTGAGGATCGGCTCACGTACTGCAATGCTCGATTGTCACAGGCGCTGGTGCTTTCTGGCCAGTGGATGGGCGACGAGGACATGGTCGCAACGGGTCTGCGCTCGCTGGATTGGCTGACGGCGCTTCAGACCACGGACGACGGCTTGTTCGCTCCAGTGGGCTCGAATGGGTTCTTCCTCAGAGGCGGTTCCAAGGCGGAGTTCGACCAGCAACCCGTCGAGGCGTGTGGAGCTGTCGCGGCGTGCCTGCTGGCACACGCTACGACCGCTGACCAGCGATGGCATACCCGCGCGCTGCAGGCTTTCAACTGGTTTGTCGGACAGAACCAGCTCGACGAATGGGTGTACGATCCAGCGACAGGGGGCTGTCGTGACGGCTTGCATCCGGGGCGCCCGAACGAGAATCAAGGCGCCGAATCGACGCTTTCGTTCTTGATGGCGCTGCTGGACATGCAACAGAGCGGCAGCGGCGAGGACCCGCGCACTTCGAGACCGCGCACGGTCGTAGGCGACGTCGCTTCAAGGGTGGTCGCATGAGTTCTCCGCATGGGTTCGCGGAACTATTCCGACGCCATCCGAGCAATCCGATCCTGTCCGCCGCTGATTGGCCCTATCCAGCCCATAGCGTTTTCAACCCGGGCGCGACGCGGCTCGCGGATGGCACCACGCTCCTCCTTTGCCGCGTGGAAGACCGGCGTGGGCACTCACACCTTTGCGCTGCGCGCTCCGCGAACGGCGTCGATGGTTGGGTCATCGACGAGCAACCAACGTTGGTGCCGCAACCAGACACGCATCCGGAGGAGCTCTGGGGTATCGAGGATCCTCGCATCACCTTCATCCCTGAGTTGGGTAAGTATGCCGTTGCATACACGGCCTTCAGCCACGACGGGCCGGGCGTCGCTCTGGCCCTCACCGGAGATTTTCGAACCTTCGAGCGCTGCGGTCTCGTGATGCAGCCGGACGACAAAGACGCCGCCCTGCTTCCCCGAAGGATCCAAGGCCAGTTCGCGCTATTGCATCGTCCGCTGACGGAGACTGCTGCGCACATCTGGATTTCGTATTCTCCAGATCTCAACAACTGGGGTCATCACAAGTTGCTGCTGGCCGCGCGCAAAGGAGCCTGGTGGGACGCAAACAAGATCGGCCTGTCTCCTCCCTTGATCGAGACGAACCGCGGCTGGCTGATGCTCTACCATGGCGTACGACGTACTGCCGCTGGGGCGTTGTATCGACTGGGCCTCGCGCTCTTCGATCTGGACAATCCCGAGCGCTGCCTGCTTCGCGGCGACCCCTGGATGTTCGGACCCGAGACGAGCTACGAGCGGCAGGGCGACGTGGGCAACGTTGCCTTTCCGTGCGGGACAACGATCGCCGACGACGGCGACACCATCCACATGTACTACGGCGCAGCGGATACTTGCATTGCCCTTGCCTCCGGCAGCATTCGCGAGCTCCTGAACTGGCTCGACGACAACGGCAGCCGAGGATGATCGCGATAACGCACGGAGCTCGCGCATGATCACCCTTCGCAGGGCGGAGGAGCGGGAGCACCAGCGGCGCCGAAGTGGGGAAGCTTGGCTGTCGTTTTCCCCGCAGGACCGAGCGGCGGGCCTGGCGGCGGGGTTCAGTCATCTGAGGGTCTTTGAAGAACGCCGACTGCTACCCCGTAACTCGCGTCGGCAGCCCATCGAGGAAGGGGCAGAAATCATCACCTACGTGCGCGAAGGCACGCTTGCCTACGAGGACTCGACGGGTCGCACGGGCCTCATCTCTGCGGGTGAATTTCAGCGCATGACCGCCGGTCGCGCCGTACGCTACGGCGCGACGAACACGTCACCCACCAACTGGGCGCACGTGTTCCAACTCTGGCTACGCCCTTCGACGGTGGGAAGAATGGTGCCTGGCCATGAGCAGAAGCGATTCAGCCTGGCCGAGCGGCGAGGGATCATGTGCCTCGTCGCCTCTCCCGACGGGCAGAAGGGTTCGCTGCAACTTCACCAAGATGCGTTCGTGTTTTCGACGCTTCTCGACCGGGGCCAACATGTGGTCCACGAACTTCGCGAAGGGCGATGCGCTTGGCTCCACATCGTGCAAGGCGCCGCGCACTGCGGCGGCATGGTCATGGGCACGGGCGATGGGGCCGGATTCGAAACAGAGGCGGCAGTTTCGCTGACCGCGAGCGAAGCGACCGAGGTCCTGATTGTCGACCTCAGCGAGCGGGCGTCAGCTGGAGCGCTCGACGACGACGCTCAGGCCTGAGCTACGTGCGCGCCCGACGGGTAACCCTTGGAAGGTGGCGCGGGCAAGCCCAGCAGAGAGGTTCGGGCAGCTCAGCTCAGCTCAAATGCAAAAAGCCCCGGAGGGTGATTCCGGGGCCTTCGTGCAAGGGGCTCGTGGGTGGAGCTGGGGCGGACCCTAGTCAGGTCCTGGTGATGGTCAAGAGATTCCGCCGACGCCAAGAACGATGTCGTTCCCAGCGGAATGCGCGGCTCGGCGTCAGCAAGCCCACCGCCGGGCGCGCCGTCGAAGCCCTGGAGAAAGCGGGTGTGCTCGTCGAGACCACCGGCAAGAAGCGGGCGCGGCGGCACGGGCAGACGAGTGGCGAGGGCTCCTGGCGAGCGGGGAAGTATCCTTGCGGGCGGACTTGGCCTCAGGCCTCGGCTGACACCGGCCTGCTCTCAGCTCAAGTCACACGTGGCATCGATTCGATGAAGCGTGGTTCTTGGGTCAGGATGCGCCAAACGAACAAGTAAGCCAGGAGCGCGAGTACCATGCCGATACTCCCGATCAGCCCGACCCCGAGATCGACGACCCATGCGTGCCCCAGCTGTTGGTTGTCACTGCCAGGAACGAACAGGAGTGGGATCCGATCCCCGGGCGACAGGTTACCGGGAGCGTTCGGCTGATCGCAGAACGCGCCCCCCACCGAGAACGCAGTGGCTCTGCCGTCGGGCCGCTCGGCTTGCACGTCACAGAATGTGAGGACGTTGATGCCGCTTTGCCGTTTGGTCAGCTCAACCCGAACCACGCGTGCTTCGCCTGCTTGACCGCTGCTCAAGCGCTCGACGTCGGGGGCGATGCCGAGAGCAAAGATGGACATCAGCGCAAATGCGACTATCCCGACAATTTGGTTCAGGCGCGCCTGTTTGCGATGTCCGGCGCCAAAGCGCTCCAGAGACAGAATGAAGCGTTGCGAAGGCGGAGGTCTCAGGACCTGCACGGCATGGGTTGGGTCGCCGTGTTGAGCTGGCGGAATGACTTCACCGAACAGGTGTAGCTTGGCGCCAGGCTTGATGGTCAAGCGACGCCGGGCCGCGACTTGACAAGTACCGGCCGGCGTCTCGACGCGCAGCATTTGGCCGTCAGAAGTTTCGACTTCGAACGGCTCGAACGAAAGCTCGTCGTGCCACCGGTTGCCCGCAACCACGATGGGGGTGGTACGGCCAGGGTCCACTCTTCCGATGACAGGTACGGCGCCCACGTCGATCCGCTCCGCGAGGATAGCCTGCTTTCTCAACCGCTCACCGTCGAGGGCGAGGCGTCTCAAGCGCAGGTAGCGAAAGACACACCAGACAAACATCGCTAGGCCCAGCCCGGAGGCAAGTGCCACGGCCGCCACGGATTCAGTCGTGCCCCAGCCGGTTGATACGTCGATGAGTTCGGAGCCCATGTGCTGCCTGCCCGGTCATTGTATGCGTGTGGGGAGTTCCTGTCGAACCTGCGGCATTGGTGAGGCAGCCTAGTGCGGTCTGCGACTAGACCGCCAGATTTGCTTGCACAACGTCGTCAACGACTGGCGCTCGCGCGCTCGCTTGGCGATGGTGCGGTCAATGAGCAAGCTCAAGAGCAGACTGGCCGCGTGGCCCCTGTACGCAGTTCTCCTGATCATCCCAACGATGATCATCCTGGCGATCGTTTTTAGCCACAACGCCCAAGAAGTAGCCGACGAGTACGTGGCGCATGTGCGGCGCGGCGAACTGGACGAAGCCTACGGGATGCTCGCTCCGAGCGTGCGCGCCAAGATCCCCCGTGGGACGTTCGAGGACGCTCTCTCCACTTCCGAGCTGCGCACCGCCACCGAGCCCTGGTGGAACCATACTTCAAGCGGGAGCGGACGGGCGTGCCTCGACGGCTGGGTCGAAGTTGGCGACACGAGGCGCGGCCTACTCGTGTACTTGCGTGATGATGGCGACGGCTACCAGGTAGAGATGGTCTACGTGTACACTGGGGTCCGCCCAACGCAGCCCTATCGATGCGTCACGCATTGAGATTGCAGGGCTCCTTTGATGGAGGGGCGGCGGGGGACGGCGCAGGGCGTGTTACTCTCCGCAGAACGTCTCAAGCGTTCAAGGCCTCTCTTGCCTTCGCGTCTCCGGAACGCCCTGCCACCTTCTTCCACTCAGTCAGGACCAGGCCTTCTAGTCTAGGAAAGCTCACTCCGCAGCAGTCGCGGGCTTCTGTTTCGCGCAGCACTCCTGTCGGATGAACTCTTTGGTGAGGCGTCTAACCTCCGGGCTCGCGTAGTGTGACCCCGCAGGCAGCAGGTGCGTCGTGTGCTCTACACCGTGCCGTTTCAGGTAGCTGGACAGCAGCCGAGTCTGCTCTGCCTTCACGACTTCGTCATCTTGGTGATGTGCAAGCGCAACGCGAATGCCGTTCTTCTTCAGCGCTACTGCCGGTGTCTCGACATCCGGCTTGTCCGTTGTATGTCCGTAGTAACCCGCGACTATGAAGTGACGCCCAGTGCAAGGCAGGACGCGGGAATGGTAGGCGTTGTCCGGTCACGGGGTCAACGAGTGGTGTGCGGAATGGTGAAAAGGCGAGCAAAGAGGCCGTCTCAAATCGACTATTCGCGTTCAGTGACGCATAGGTGGAAATCCGTTGGCGAGACGCAAATCGAACGCACAGGGTCGGAAGAATCCGCCCAGACGCGGGTTATCGCGTTCGTCGCCTCAGGACAGCCTTTGCTCTGGGACCTGAGGTCCGGCAAGTCTAGGTGATGGGGCTGTAGGTAGAGCCGTCCCGCCAGATGGCGAACATGACGCCGGCGATCTTGCGAGCGAGAGCCACTGTGGCGATCATGGTACCTCTGCGTTGTGCGATACGTTCGGCCCAAAGAGCCATGGGGTCATTCTTCCGTCGGATGCGAGTGCTCCAGGCTGCCTGTGTGAGGTTTCTGCGTAGGAAAGCTGGACCAGCCTTGGTGATGGCGGTACGGCGCTGCCGGTCAGCGGAAGAGTGCTCACCCGGAGTGAGGCCGAGGTAGGCCTGCAGGGCGTGTGCATCCTTGAAGCGTTCGACGTCATCCACGACGCTGACGAAGGAAAGAGCAGTGATGGGCCCGACGCCAGGAACGGTCATGAGGCGGCGGGTGAGCTCGTCCTGCTTGGCTGAACGAAGGAGTGTCTTCTCGAGAGCGAGAATCTGTTCGTTGAGGGCGTCGAGGGAAGCGAGCTGGTGCGCGACGAAATCGGGGATCCGTTCCGAGAGGTGTTGCCGCACGCGCATCGGAAAGGCTGGCGTGGAAGCGCGCACATGGACACCGATGGTACGGAGATAGCCGCGGACGGAGTTGACGATGGCGGTGCGAGCAGCGACAAGGATGTCCTTGGCCTTGAGCCTGCTCTTCATGTCTCGGGACCGGTGCCGAGGGATATGGACGGAGGGCAGGTCGATGCGTGTGGACACTTCGCTGAGAATCTGGGCATCGCGTCGGTCAGTCTTGATTCGTCTGCTGCCAACGCCCAGCGTACGCACGAGAGTAGCGGGAACGATGCGAACCTGGTGACCACAGTCGGTAGCGGCTTCGGCGACCCGAAAGGCCTCCGCGCAGGTCTCCAGGACGACGCGGCTGGGGCATCGTTGCTTGAAGAGCGCGGGTAGCGATGCTGTCAGGGCGCGCTTTTCGTGAATGATCTTCCCGTGCTCGTCACGTATGCAGACTTGCGAAGCACGAGCACCTAAATCGATGGCAATGTGGTCCATGGCTGGTCTCCTTTTGCGTCAACGAACGCGTATTGGCTTGAGGCATCTAGTGTGACCTCGTGGGAGACCGGCCGCCTCCTTCGCCGTCGACGAAGCGTTTCGAGTCTCGGAAAGCGTCACTTCATCTCATCTAACGCGAAATAGGACTTCACCAAGTCCGGGCGCTGAACCGCGAACTCATGTGCAAACGCCGCTCCCTGCGAGTGCCCATAAACCACCGCCCTTGCAGGCGTCACACGATACTTGCGTCGAACATCCTCTATCACCGACGCTATCCACTCCACGTAGAGCTGCCTCGCGTCCACGTCCTTCACCCGCTCCTTTGGGAAGCCTGGCGAGCTCCACTTGCCCCACTTCTCTGGGAACGTCGGCCACGCGGTCCATCCGGGCGTTCCCCGTTCGGCGAATACCCCATGATGCGCGTGCGGTGCTCTTGGCGCAACGTAGATGGCTTGTTCGCGACCGAAGTCGTTCGCAAGGCTGCCATGCCTCACCTCTGTCGAGCCACTGCCGTGAAGGATCACTACAAGCGGGTACCGCCTCGTCGACTCCGAATACGCTTCAGGCAAGAACACCGCGTAGAATCCAACTTTCTTCTGCTCCAAGGCGTGATGCTCTACGTTCTGAAGACTCTCGTCTTCCGCGATCGCCCTCAGCTTCTTTTCCCGCGACCCCGTGTTTGCCGAGGCGTCACGGACGGTCGGCGCTGACACCTGGACCGTCGTCTCCCCGCTGGCACCGGGTGCCTCGCTGCTGGCCTCCTCGCAGGCGCACGCGACTCCAATCAACCACAATGCGCGCAGCAGCTCCGTACCTCTCATGCGCGCCACATTCGGCAATACCCGTTGCAAGTGTCAACTGTCGCCTGGTGCCGATTGTTTCACCAAGCCGTTCGCAACGACCTGGCCGCTCCCCCCTCGCTGAAAGGCCCCGTGAGGTACCGGCTAGTCGCCGGCACGGTTCGTTGGTAGTATTGCTGACTGAACTGCCTTCCGGCACCTGCTCGCGGGTGAATGGCAGGGCGTTGGGCAGACTTGGTCCGCCCCCAACTGGCAGCAGAAACCTCGTCGACGGCTGTCCCGCTGTTGCGTTGCGACGCTCGTTGAGCTGCTTTGGTCTCCCACATCTCGCACCGACCTGAAGGTCCTGGAGGCCAAGCGCGAACTCGGGCGAGCAATTGCGAACAGCCCCGAAGTCCGTCAGGGCTCGCGCGGCCAACATGAGTGGCACCCGACGAGTACATGCTCGAAGTTCCTCGTTCCCGGTCGCCAGCTCGCCATGCCCTTTGCTATGCTGCGCCACCGGAGGCACGCCAATGACCGACCCCTACGCATCCGTCAAAGCACACTTCCGCGACGTCGCTGGTGTCGTCGTGAATGAAGGCCGCGGCGCCCAAGGGCTCAAAGTCGGAGCCAAGATGTTCGCCATGTTCTTCAAGGGAGACCTGCTGCTCACTCTTCCACCTGAAAGGGTCCAAACCCTGATCTCAACGGGGCGTGGTCTTCCCTACGACCCTGGCACCGGCAAAGTCATGGCCAACAGAGTCCTGATCCCTGTAGCCAAGAAGCGCTCTTGGATTCGGCTCTGTGAAGAAGCGGCGGCGGCAGCCGGTCGCTAGTCTTGGGAGTTTCCATCCAGCGCTCCCAAGCAGCCACCGAACCCATTGCCCGGACCACAGCTCAGCCCCTCTCGCCAGTGTCTCGGCCCGCCGAGTTCCGTCTGGATGCGGAGCTTCCTGCCTTCCGCGCCCGACGAACTGAAAATCGAACGGTTTCGCCTGCTTTTATGCATGTTGTCGGTACAAGCGCCTGCTCGATGGTCGCATCAGGCGGTGCTGCGTCCAGTCGCAGAAGCCTCCCGTTTGCTTCAACGCGGAATCATTCAGAGACGGTCTGGCTGC
>JBNKZR010000175.1:0-14142 GCA_050301735.1 Polyangiaceae bacterium
GAAGTCGTGCGTCCCGCCAAACTCTGGTGCGACACGACGACCGCCGAGGAGTCGGAGGCGATCACGAAACAAGGTCGTTGGGCTGTGCCCACCGGGTACACGCTGCCCAAGCTGTTGTGGATGAAGCGCAAGGAGCCGGAGAACTTTGCTCGCGTACGCAGCGTGCTCCTGCCTCACGACTACGTCAACTTCTTGCTCTGCGGAGAGAAGTTCATGGAGGCGGGGGACGCTTCCGGCTCGGGGGCTTTCGACCCGGAGAAGCGCTGCTACGACGAAGAGATCCTGACATGGCTCGATGATCGTGCGCGCTCGTTCTTTCCCAAGCTCGTTGCAGCCGACCAACCAGCGGCCACAGTGAGTCGGCAGGGTGCAGAGCTGTTCGGGTTGCCGGAAGGCATCGTCGTTTCACCCGGCGGTGGCGACAACATGATGAGCGCGATCGGTAGTGGTGCGACGAAGCCTGGCGCAACCGTCGTCAGCTTGGGTACGTCGGGGACGGTGTTCGCGTACTCGGCCACACCGGTGATCGATCCGGATGGGCTGGTGGCTGCGTTCTGCGACTCGACCGGCGCGTGGATGCCGCTCCTGTGCACCATGAACGTCACGGGTGTGACTGAAGAAGTGCGCAATGCGTTTGGACTCAGCCACCAAGAGATCACCGCCAAAGCGGAAGCCGTAGCAGCGGGTTCCGACGGTGTGGTCTTCTTGCCCTACCTGCAAGGGGAACGAGTTCCCAACCTGCCGCACGCGACGGGGGCCCTGTTGGGGCTGACTCCGGGTTGCCTCGATGCTGGGCACCTCTTCCGAGCTGCCATCGAAGGTACGACCTTGGGTCTGGTTTCTGGCGTCGAACGCATGAAAGCGCTCGGTCTCGAAGTGGGCTCGGTTCGTGTTGTGGGTGGCGGTTCGAAGAACCCGCTGTGGCGACAGATTCTCGCGGACTCCCTCGGCGTGCCGGTGGAGGTCTTGCTCGAGCCGGAGTCGGCGGCGCTCGGCGGTGCCATTCAGGCCCACTGGGTCGCTCGTCGCGCGGCAGGTGAGACCGTCACGGCTGACGATGTGGCCTCCCGATTCGTGACCGTTGCGCCGGGAGTGACCGAACCCAACTCGGCGAACGCCGATGTGTATCGGCAGCGCTTGCACGCGCTGCAGAGCCAAACGAAGCTCCTTTTCCAGAGCTGAGCGTCGCGAAGACGACGTGTCGCAGCTCGTCGAACCGTCGGCGTGAGGAGGCGGCGCAAGCTCGTGCTTCGAGCACCCGATTGGGTTGCGGCGAGCGCGGCTCACATCGTTGTACCTCGTCGTAGGTGTACGAGTGCGCGAGGTACACCCTGCGCAGAAATCGCCCCACCGGAGCGCTTCTCGCAGGGACAAAAAGAGGCTTGCGCTGCGCCTCGCGATTGCGCGCAGGCCGGCCTGTGGAAAGTCTAGAGAAGCCGCAGCATTGCGGCTCACTTCGACTTTTCTCTGGAGGGAAATCTGCCCATGTTGGCTTCACACCGCCGTCGTTCCCCGCGTGCGCTCGTCGTGCTCGTCGCTCTACTCGTTGCGCCGGGTTGTCTGTCGGGAGGCGAGTCTGACTCGTCAGAGGAAGAGACCGCAGCCACGGACGAAGCGGCGACCGACGATGGCGCGGCGACCGACGACGCAACTGACGAGGCCACCGACGATGGTACGGTTGCTACCGACGAAGCGCCTACCGATGCGGAGGCGACTGCAACCGACGCTGAACCGGCGGGCGTCGAGACTGACTCGATGGCAGGGGCGGAGCCGAACACGAGTGACACGTCGAACCGCGAACGTCTACCGGAGACTCTGCGAGAGGCCTGCATGGCCATGTGCGATGCTCAATACGCCGTCGACTGTACGCCGGCTGGCTCCAGTATCGAGATATGTGACCTGCAGTGCGTTGCTGCGGTCAGCACCCAGCGCGACTTCTGCATCGATGAATACACCGCGAGGGTGCAGTGCCTTGGGGAAGGCGGCTACGAGTGCGTCAACGACTTCCCAACACCGCGAGCGACTTGTGCGGGCGAAACGGTTGCCTACTCGGAATGCGTGCAGGACTTGCCGTGCAAGATGTACTGCGCGGAACTGGTCGAGACGGGGTGCGCCGACGACGAGATGGCGTGCAGAGAGGAATGCGTTGCCGATTCGATGGACGAGAACCTCTCGTGCGACATTCGGCAGGACTCCTACATCGCATGCCTCGGCCAGCTGGGACTGAGCTGCGAAGACGGCAACGTCATTCCTCACCAGAACTGCATTTCACAGCTGTTCGACGCAGCGGACTGTCGCAACGACGGTGATACCTGCGCGACGTGGTGTGAGGGGGCGGAGGCGTTAGGCTGCGGCAGCGACGCCTGCGTGGCGGACTGCGAGGAACTTGCGATGGACCCGACTTGCGGCAGTGATTACGAACGCATGTTGGAATGCGGCATTCGCTACGGCTATGTCGGGTGCACTGACGACGGGCTGGTCACCGATCCAGACAACATCCTGTGCGATAGCGAATCGGAGCGCTACACCGAGTGCCTGGAACAACCGACGCCTTGAGCGGGACCGCTAGCGGGCGGGCAAGAGCCGGGGTCGGCAGCAGCCGCCGAGGTTCACAGCGGGTTGTCTTTTAGGGCCTTTTGCCAACGCCAAGCGTCACGCATCGCGTCTTCGATGGAGAGCTCCGCCTTCCATTCGAGTTCGCGTTCGCCGAGCGAGACGTCGGCGTAGGTTTCGACGACGTCACCCGGGCGGCGTGGGCCGATTTCGTAGTTCAGGGACTGGCCGGAGGCTGACTCGAAGGCTTTGACGGCTTCGAGCACGGTCGTACCCTGGCCCGTTCCGACGTTGAACACTCGATTGAAGGAAGGTCGAGTCTGACGCTCCAACCACCGCAAGGCCCGCACGTGCGCCTTCGCCAAGTCCACGACGTGGATGTAGTCGCGCACGCACGTGCCGTCGCGCGTGGCGTAGTCGTCCCCGAAGACCGTTAGCTTGTCGCGCAGCCCGGCCGCCGTCTGGGTGATGAAGGGCACCAGGTTTTCAGGCTTGCCGACGGGAAGCTCGCCGATCAAGCCCGAAGGATGAGCGCCTACTGGGTTGAAATAGCGGAGCGTCACCGCTCGCAGTGCCGCCCCGGAAGCGACGACGTCCTCGATGATGTCTTCGCACATTTGCTTCGTGCGTCCGTACGGGGACTCGGCGGCTTTGAGAGGGCTCTCTTCCGTCACAGGCAAGGTGTCGGGCTGACCGTAGACGGTGCACGACGAGGAGAACACGAACGAGGCGACACCACGGGCGAGCAGCGCTTCGAGCACCGTCACGATAGAGCCGAGATTGTTGCGGAAGTAGGCCAGCGGGTTCTTCACCGAGTCGCCGACGGCCTTGTGCGCAGCGAAGTGGATCAAACCGTGAACCTCCCCTTCCGCGTCCAACGCGGCGTCGAAGGCGGCCCGGTCTGCACAATCGACTTCGTGCAGCACGAAGCGCTGACCGCAAATCTGAGCGAGGCGATCGAGGATGCGCCGGTCGGAGTTTGCGAAGTTGTCGACGACGACCGGTAGGTAGCCGGCTTCGAAGAGCTCGACGGCCGTGTGGGATCCGATGAACCCGGCGCCCCCCGTGACGATGACTTTCTTCATGGGTCCAACGCATACCACGCTGGCGCGTTTTCCGGAGCGTTCAGGACTTCGGCTCGTCGTCTTCGCCGGCGCGCTCAGGGGAGCTCTCGCCTCCGCCGCTGGGCTCGTCGCCGGCTTCGGTGTCGTCCGAGTCCGTACTCTCGGAGGCCTTGGGCGGCTTGGGGGGGGGCGTAGCCAACGTTCGTTCTGGGCTTGGCTCGTCGTCTGGGGTCTCGTGCGGTGACGCTTTCGCTTCGGCCCGCTGCGCCGAGCTCTCTCCGTCGGAGCTCAGCACGTGCTCATCCTCGGTGTCGGAGCCTGACGCTGTGGCTCCGGGGGGCGTGGGCGACTCCTCGGGGCTCTCGTCGGCGTTGACGACTTCGGCCGCAGCCGGTGTCTCGGCTTCCGCGGAGCCTTCGCTCGTCGGGGCGTCCTCGTCAACCTGGGTGGGATGGGCCGCATCAGCAGCGTGTCCAGTCGCCTTGGCCCCGGTGGGTAGCGTAGTGGGACTGGGGTCGGTGCCATCGCCGTTGGAGCCCGCGTCCGCTGGGTAGACGCCCGCGGTTCCGTCTCTGCGCGTCGGCGCATGAGCACTGCGCGGCGTGACGGGTGCGACGTCACCGGTGACGCCCAGGTTGGCAGGGCCTGCGACGACCCATTGTGCCCCAGGGTAGGTGGCGGGCGTGGGGGTTGGGGTCATGTTGTTCGCGTAGCCCTGGGCGTAGGCTGGGTGTGGCCCGGCGGGTTGAGGTCGAGGTTTCTTTGGCAGCTTCTTCCACATGCCGTCACGGGAGAACATCCCAAACCCCCAACGCAGCCAGCTCAAGAGGTTGAACGCTAGCCACAGCGACCATGCCAGCATCACTCCGCGCCACACCCACAGTGAGGTCGAGATCGCCCATGGTTGCGGCAGAGCTCCCGTGGCGCTGCGGTCGAGATACCAAGAGAGCTCGCGATTGGTACTGCCCGCGCCGGAGACCTGCATGTCAGGAGTGCTCAGCAACCCACCGTAGACGGCCGCAAATAAACACACCAAGAAGACGACCGTTAACCAAACCACACCCACCTGAGTCAAGTTGTGCCAAGCCGGAGACTTGGGGCGCCAGCTGGGGAGATAGGCGATGGCGAAGAACCAGGCGGCGATCAGCACTGCCACGGCCGCGTGCACCTGCGTCAGGCCGACGCCCAACAAGATCCATTGAATGTCGGACAGCGGGCTGTGCGGCAGGCGGCCCAGAGCAAAGCCCAGGATCGCGATGAACGCGAGGTAGCCCCAGAACAGAACCGCCGGACCCCACTGCAAGGCGGTTGCGAACAGGAGCCAGCGGTCCTCCGGGACTCGCATGTTCACCCGTAGGTTCACTGCCTCGGAGCCTAACTCCACGTTGGGCGCCCGGAAGATCGTGCCCATCCCGCCGGGTTCCTGCCACATCAGCTTCAGGCTGTGCGGTCCGGGGTCGAGGGTGATGGCGAGCTTGCCTTCGAGCTGCTGCAAGGCGTGGGGGCTGCCGTCCAGCAGGAACTCCTGGACTTCGGCGGCTTGAGGCAAGGAGACGTTGAGAGTGTTGCGGCTGCTCGAGCGGGTGTTCGCGGTCAGCGTGGCTTTTAGCAGCCGCTTGCCCGGATTGATGTCGAGTTTCGCTTCGTCGACCGTCAGCGACAGACCCTCCGTGGCCACGGGTCGCACCAGGGATAGCTCCAGCGTGTCGGCAGGCCACGGGGTGAAGTGAGGCTCCCAGTGACCCTGGCGTTGGTGAGAGGTCGGGGCGATGCCGGTTGCTTGGCAGCGCCAGATCGGACCGCACTGGAGTGCCCAGCGTTCGCTGAGTCGTTTGCCGTCTTGAGCGACGAGGGTGAGGTTCTCCGACGGCTCCAACACACTCTCGAACGCGAGCGACTTCTGTTCGCGAGCGAGGGAGATGACCGCTTCGCCGCTTTCGACGACGAGGTCAGCGCGCGTGACTTGCTCACCGGGCAGCAGAGTGTAGCGCTCGACGACGGGGCTGCCGGCGGTGCCGATGCGCTCGACTTGGGTGGAGATGCTCCACGTAGCGCCGAACTTGAAGGTGCGGGTGATCAACAGCCAAGAGGGCAGGTTCACCTGTGCAGCCAAGTCGTTGGCAGCCTCTTCCGTTTGCTCTCGACGATGAAACCTGAGCGAGCCTTCGACGGCTCCCGCCTCGTCGATGCCGTCGACCTCCCAGTCGGGAGCCGTGACCTGGACCCACCGAGGCTTCTCGCCCAGTGTCAGAGTCACGTTGCTGCCGACGACGGGGCCCTTGACCGACACGCGGTATCTCCCCGGCGGCAGTCTTAGATGCAAGAAGCCGTCATCACCGAGCACCATGCCGGCCGCAGGCCTGCCGTTGATGCGGACATCGGCCGGGGCCCAGCTTTCGAAGGGGCCGGGCAACTGGTAGCTGGCGTCGGCCGCCGCGTGCACCTCGCTCAGCATCGTCAGATCACTGCCGTCGATGTCGAGTTCCATCCGCTGCACGCTGATGCAGTTCGGGTGGCACAAAGGTGGCCTCGTGATCCGGTTGCGGAGTTCGGTCAGCGTTTCGTCGCTGGGCACTTCGGCGGCCACTGGCGGCGTACGCAGGAGGGTCGCGCCTCCCATGGCGAAGGACAGCAACAGCATCGCGGCGGAGGCCGCGCGGCGCTTCCGCCCACGCGGTGGACGCTTCGCCTGGGCCATGCAGTAGCGCAACAAGAGAAACGCCATCACCCCCGTCAGCAGGATGCGTAGCGCCGAGATGAGCCCGCTGCCGGAGGCTGACAACAGATACAGCTTCATCTCGTGGTCACGGTGCACGGGGCCCGACCAGGATAGGTGCCAACTCTGCCACTCCCAGGTGGGGACACCGGGGCCCGTTTGCACGACCGCCGAAGGGTCTTGCTGTTTCTGCACCAGCTCCTGCTCGACAGCAGCCTGCTGGACGGCTGGAGCGTCTGCCGAGGGCGCACCTTTGCCGCGCTTGGCTTTGCGCTCCATCATCGGCTCGGGTTCCTCTTCTGCGTAGCGGACGCTACCCGAGCTCTCTTCGTCGAACTCGCGGGCCATGGGCGCGCTCAGAGTGCCGGGCAGTGCATAGCCGCCTTCGTGTGCGGTCGTCTGCGGGAACAGGGCCGTCCTCACCTCGGAAGAGACGTACGTTACGAGTGCGACGAAGAGCGCTCCAGCAAAGCCGATCCCGACGAAGACGACGAGCTTGCGCAGGATGCCCGCCGGGATCACCCGCAGCAGTGCGATCACCGCAACCAGGCAGGCCCACAGCACGCTGGGGGCCTCGGGTTGGTCGTGGGTGAGAACCATCGTCAACAGCGCCAGCGCCCCCCAGGACAGGTGAGTGAGCTGCCAGATGGCGGCACTGACGATCAGCACGAAAAACAGTGAAAACAGATCCCAACTCGAGATCCACGTTTCGCTCAATCCATCCACGCCCGAGGCGTTGATCAACTGCCAGCCCGGGGGCACGTGTACCTGTGCGCTGAGCTGCTGCACGTCTTCACTCCAGCCGACAGCAGGGAAGCGGCTGCGTCCGCCCTCCGTGCGCCACTCGGCCACCATGTCGAGTTTGCCCTTGCGGAGCTCCACGCCAGGAGCGCCCGTCTGCGGATTCTTGGTGATGAGCTGCGGTTCACCCTCCAGCAGCACTCGTCCCAGAGCACCCTTCGACAGGTCGAGGCGCCAGTCTCGGTTCATCTGCCCAGCGAAGCGATCTCGGATGGTGTAGCCTTTGCCGTCCAAGTCGAACCAGATGTCCCGTTCCAAGGTCAAGCGGTTGGGAGGGCTTTCGGGCTCGCCTCGCCGACTAGTCACGAGCGACACCTGAGCCTCCGTCGACACGGAATAGCTCGCCAGGCGTTTCCACTCTTCGGGCAGGTTGGTGCGACTCGGGTCGACAGCGCGAGCACCGACCAGCTCGACTTGTCGAAACGCAGGATCCGGTACCAAGACCCAGGTTTCCGTCGTGGGCCAGGGATCCTCGTGGGGCAGCCTCAGCAGCTCACCAGGTGGATCGGCGAAGAGCGCTTCGATGTCGATCGTGTGGTTTCCCGCGTAGACCTGAGCCGAAAGCGTCTGGTCCTCGTTCAGGCGCACCGGCAGCGCCGACTCGACGAGCAGGGGGCTGCTCGTCGGCAGCAGCACCTTGCCGAGATTGACTTCGCGGGCTTTGCCGGCGACCCGCAGGGAAAGGCGCGTCGTTACTTTGAACGGGACGCCATCGTCGAGTTTGCGAAAGACCTCGAGCGACAGTCGTTGCGGCTCCTCGGAGGAGATCCCCGTTGCGCGCAACCACAACAACGCTGGGTCTCGCTTGGGGAACTCGACGACCTTGCCGTCGCGTCGCAACGAGATCAGCGCAATCGTCGATGGAACGGTCAGGGTCTCCGGCAGCTGATACCACTCGAAGTCGCCCTCCAGCACGTGCGAACCCTGACCGAGAGCGATGGCGGGCACGCCCCCCCGATCCAAGACGATGCCCGCCGTGCCATCGACTCGGACGTTTTGGGGCCAGCTCTGCGCCGAGCCCGGCAAGTTGACGAGGGTGCGGCGATCGACGACGACCGTCAGGCGAAAGCGGCCCGCGGAGCCATCCAGATCGACCTGGAGCAGACCCGGCCAAACACAGGTTGGCAGCTCACCGACACGGGGGCAGAGCTCGTCGCCGAGGGTGTCGAGTACCCACGGGATCCAAGGCCGCAGTTCCGGTGGGGTATCGGCCCAATCCATGGGCTGCGCGGCGGCGCGATCCGCTGCGGTGAACACAGCCAGGAAAGCGAGCCAGCGAGCGAGCCGCCCCCACCACGCCGCGCTTTGCCGAACCCGGCGCCCGTTGCCTCCCGGCATCATGCTGCCGAACCTAACAAGAACTGGCTCAGCGCACTACTGCTGCTTTCAATCGCCCCAGGTCCACCTCAGAATACGAAGCCGACGCCGAAACGGGCGCCCAGGCCCCCGGAGCCGAAGGCGTAGATGGCAGTGTCGATCAGAATCCACTCGGCTTCGATACCGAGACTGGCCATCGCCCGCACGCTGGTTTCCTCGAGTTCCTCCGTCGTTTGAACCAGGATGCCTGCGTCCACGCTAGCTTCTCGTTCTTCGATCTGATCTCGCTGAACGGCCAGCCCCAGACCCAACTGCACTCCCGAATCTTCGTTGCCGAGGCGATAGAGCGCGTCGGCCTCCACCAGCCAGCGGTCGCGCTGTTGCAGGCGCAACGTCGACAACACCTCCGTGCCTCCCCACAGCCTCGCTGCTCGGACGCTCAGTCCCAAGCCGCTACGAGTGACCACCCTGGGACCAGCCAGCACGCCGCTCAGTTCGTGTTCCGCCAAGGGTACCCACGACAACTGCACATCCAACGCATAGCCTGGCACCTGGTACGGGGGTTGTTTTCCGATCTGTCGTGTCAGAGCCACGAGTCGCTGGCTCGACACCGCAAAAGAGATGCCGTCGGAGTCCGCGACCTTGATCACCAAGACGCCAACCACCTCACCGCGTTGGGTCAACAGAGGTCCCCCCGAGTTGCCAGGGTTGACGGGGGCGTCGGTCTGCACCAGCTCCGCTGGAGGCGCACTGATGACTCCTTGGCTCAGCGCCCACACCGGGGCGTTGGAGCCCGGGCGTTTACGCTGCTCCGCCCCCCACGGGTTGCCCACCGCGGCTACCGGATCGCCGACTTGGCCCTGGGACGCGCCGACCGCCTGCAATTGCTTGGCCTGCAGGGGTTCAGGCAGCTCCAGGATCGCCAGATCCCACACGGGGTCCCACGCCACGACTCGCGCCGGCATCTGTTTGCCGGTAGCCAGCACGACGGTGATCGGATCTCCCTCGTCGATGACGTGGAATGCGGTCGCGATGTGGCGCGGCGAGTGAAATGAGAACCCAGTGCCTTCAGCGTTGCTGGTTCGGACCAGGACGATGCTGGACCGAACCTCGTGGTAGAGGGTGTTGGCCCAACGGCTGCCCCCCGGCTCCGCCTGAGTCGACTGCGCCTTTGCCGGCCCGCTCCCGAGAAGGTTCACCACGAGTGCCAGCTGAAGCACGAAGATGAGCCGACTCGCGTGGGAGGGACACATTATTGGTGTCATCGGGCAGTGTGGCCGCGGACGCAACCGATCTGCTCGAAACGGCAGGCCGAATTGCACGCTGACGGGTCGGCGCGCTCGGAGGCTGCTTCCGGGTCTGGTACCGAAGAGAGGCGTTGCGGTTTCGCCGCTCGGTGCGGCCGTGCACACTATCGTACCTGGGCACCCCCGATGACTTCTCGTCTGCTCGACTACGGCCAGTCTCTGACGCGGCCCCTCCCACCGGAGGATGCGGAGCAGTTCGTCGACGGGAATGCCGTGACCCTCCTGACGGATACCTCCGTGGTGTTCGAGCGAATGCTCGGTTGCATCGCCACCGCTCAGCGCTCCGTGTGGTTGGAGATGTACTGGTTCGCCTCGGACACGATCGGGCGCCGCTTCTTCGCGGAATTGGAAGCTGCTGCTCAACGCGGGGTGGAGGTTCGCGTCCTGGTCGATGCGCTCGGGTCCTTCTCGACGGAGCCCGTCTACTTTCAACGCTTGCGGGCTGCCGGAGCGCTGGTCGTGGAATTCAACCCCCTCAACCCGTTTCAGCGACGGACGCGGGTGGCGCGCCTGACGACGCGAAACCACCGCAAGCTGTTGCTCGTCGATTGGAGTACGGCGTTCGTGGGCGGGCTCAACATTGCCGAGGCCTGGTTGTCGTTGGACGAAGGCGGCAAGGGCTGGCGAGACGACGTGGTGATGCTCGCTGGGCCGGTCGTGCGTCGCTTGGCGGCCTCTTTCTGCGGCTCCTGGCGAGAACAATGCGGAGAGCCTCTTCGATTCTCCGATGTACCGATGCCCGCCGTCGGCAGTGTGCGGGCTGCCGTCTTGACTCAAGGGCGCTTCAGCGAAAAGCGACAAGCGATCGCGGCCTACCTGCAGCGTGTAGCCAGTGCGCAGCAGGAGATACTGATCGCCAACGCCTACTTCGTGCCCAATCGTCGCCTCAGGCGTGCCCTGAGAAACGCGGCGCGGCGAGGGGTTGACGTGCGTATCATGGTGCCGGCGCGCAGCGACGTGGAACTCGTCCGCCACGCCAGCCGAGCCGTTTGGGGTGGCCTGCTGCGACAAGGAGCGCGTATCTACGAATGGCAGCCGAGCATGTTGCACTCGAAGACCGCCGTGATCGATCGCCAGTGGGCGACGGTAGGAAGCTTCAATCTCGACTACATTTCGATCTCGAACAACCGCGAGCTCAACGTCTCCGTTCTCGACGCGGACTTCGCCCAAGCCGTCGCTTCCAGTTTCGAGAGAGACATCGGTGATTGCTACGAAGTGGACCCCTACCACTTCAAGTTCAGATCGTTGGGTGAACGCCTGGCAGAGCGTGTGTTGTACTGGTTCCGGGCTTGGTTGTGAAGGCGGCCCTCGCAGAACTCGCCGGGCCGCCATGGCGCGCCGTCAATACATGTCGAAGTCGGCGAACAGGGGCAAGTGGTCGGAGGCGCTACGAGCCAGGCGCGAGCGCCCGACGCCGTGATCGCGAATCGTCAGATTTCCTCGGTAAAACAAGCCGTCGAGGGGGCGCACGGGGTAGGCGGCCGGGAAAGTGTTGCTCAGTCGCCCGGCGCGCAGGAAGCCCGCGGGCAGAAGGTGCTTCGGGCCGAGGCTGCCCCAGACGTCGTTGAGGTCGCCGCCCACGATGAGAGGGGTCTCTTTGTGGATGTGGGCAAACGGCGCCGAGGCCATGAACCTGGACAACTGCTTGTCGCGTTCGCTACCGGCGAGCCCGAGGTGCAGGTTGTGAACGACCAGGGTGCGTTGTCGACCGCTCCAGCGGGCTCGCACGTGGGCTTGCACCAGACCGCGGCGTTTTCTGAAGCCGACGGTGAGGTCGAGGTGGGTGATGTCGAACAGGGGCCAACGCGACAGAATCAGGTTGCCGTAGCCGCCACGACGAAACTGATGTTCGGGATGAAAGGCGGCGTGCAACTGCAGGCTATCCTCCAGGCGCCGCACTTGGTCTTCGCGCTGGAGGCTTGGCATGTCCTTGGCCACCTCCTGCAAGAGCACGATGTCCGGGTCGTAGTAGCGGATGACCTTGATCGTGCGTCCGAGGTCGTGGCGCCGGTCCACGCCGCCGATACCCTTGTGAATGTTCCAGGTCATCACGCGCAGGCGCGTGCTCGTCGCTGGGTGCAGGTCGCCCACGGCCGATAGTGTGTGGCCGAAGGTGGTCGAAGTGACCAGAAATCTTTTCGTTGGCGTTTGACCGGCTCGGCAGCTGTGTGCGAGCTCGAAGATCCGTGGTCCGAGCGCGTGCTCGTGATACGTCAAGGCCGTGTCGGAGTTGGCGGAGGAGGTGGCGCGACGGGTCGAACGGCTGGAGTTGCCGTTCAACCCGTCGGGGCTTGACGCCTACGGGGTATCCAAGCCGTTTCTGCGGAAAGCGGCGATGGTTCTCGGACGTCTCTATCACAACTACTTCACGACGGAGTGCCATGGCATCGAAAACGTGCCCGGTCGCGGCCGAGCCATGTTGGTTGCCAATCACTCGGGGGGCTACGCTATCGACGCGACGATGCTAGCGGCGGCGTGTTTCTTCGAGTTGGACCCGCCGCGCCTGGCCCAGGGCATGACGGACCGATTCATCGGTCAACTCCCGTTCCTCTCCGAATGGGCGGTGCGTGTTGGTCAGGTGACGGGGCTGCCTCAGCATGCGCGACGCCTGCTGAAGGACGAACGCCTGTTGATGGTCTTCCCGGAGGGGACTCGTGGCACCGCCAAGCTGTTTTCTGAACGCCATCGCTTGGTCCGCTTCGGAAGTGGCTTCGTACGCCTGGCAATGGAGACACAGACGCCAATCATTCCCACCGCGGTTCTCGGCGGAGGCGAGGCAGTCCCCACGGTGGTGAATCTGTATCGTCTCGGAAAGCTGATCGGCATGCCTTACATTCCCATCACGCCCTATCTGATCGCCTTTCCGCTTCCCTCCCGCATCATGATCCGCTTCGGCGAACCTCTGTCGTTCGAAGGCACGGGTCACGAGGATGACGCGACGATCGAACAACTGGTGAACCAGGTCAAAGCACGCATCTCGGAGCTGATCGAGGTCGGCAAAGCGGAGTACAAATGGCTTTGACGGTGGTGGTCACGGGCGTAGCTGGTCGCTTGGGTCGACTCATCGCTGAGCAACTCGTGCGGGATGGGCACGCTGTCGTCGGTATCGACAAGCGCGCTTGGTTGGGGGCGCCGGAGGGGGTGGAGGTCGTCGAAGCGGATCTGCGCAAGCGTCCGGCCGAAGACGTCTTTCGCCGTTGCCGCCCCGATGCCCTGGTGCACATGGCGACGGTTTCTCACCTGCACTTGCCTGAGCCCGAACACCACCGAATGAGTCTTGGTGGAACCAAGGCCGCTATCGACTACTGCGATCGCTACGGAGTGTCCCGGGCCGTCTTCGTCGGCAGGCACACCTATTACGGGGCCACGCCTGATTCTCCTCTCTATCACGCGGAGGACGAGCCGCCGATGGCCTCGGAGGACTTCCCGGAGTTGGCAGACTTGGTCGCCGCCGATCTGTTTGCCGGGTCCGCGCTTTGGCGCTACCCCAAGCTCAGTACGGCGGTTCTGCGCCTCTGCTACACGCTGGGGCCGAGTCGTCACGGTACTCTGGCGGACTACCTGCACGGTCCGAAAGTGCCCACCGTCTTGGGGTTCGACCCCTTGTTTCAGTTCATTCACGAGCGTGACGCCGCGCGGGCGGTGGCGTTGGCCCTGTCGACTGAGCTCAAGGGCGTGTTCAACGTCGCCGGCCCCAGCCCGCTACCGCTGACGACACTGATCGATGAAACTGCGCGCGAGCACGTGCCGCTTCCGGAGCCCTTGTTGCCGTTCCTGTTGGGGAAGTTCGGCCTACCTTGGCTCCCCAAAGGGGCCATCAATCACCTCAAGTACTCTGTGGTGGTCGATGCCAGTGCGTTTCATCAACAGACTGGTTTTGCTCATGAATTCGATGAATACGACACGCTGCAGGCGTTCTGTCAGGAGTGATTGGTCACCGAGCCGGAGTGCGAGGGTGACTTATGCTCCGGCGTCGAGCTCCCGTTTACCTGTCCAACACGCTAAGCTAGCGAGATGAAGGTTGGGGTCGGCGTTGACTTCGGTGGGTGTGCCGAGGGTGGCGTTTGCTGCCCAGCTGAAGTAGGGGTCTTCAGGCAAACAGCAAATGTCCGATCTACTAGGGGTGATGGGGTCCACAACTCAGAGCAGTGAAGTGCGCCTGGTTGACGTGGGTGTGCTGGTCGGGGCGGCAGCCCGCGAGGTGGACTCGACGACTGCACACGGGCCCCGCTTGGGCTCGGAAGTCGTTCCCGGTGAATTCACGATCGAGGCGGACCTGACCGAGGTCAGAGACGTAGTCTACGCCTTGATGGCTGCGGTGCGTGCCGTCGGCTGCCAGGAACGCGAGGGCCTCGGGACGACTGACGCTCCGCCCAACAGCGAG
>JBNKZR010000176.1:0-14067 GCA_050301735.1 Polyangiaceae bacterium
GGAAGCCGCTCGTCTGCTGTTGATGAACGCCGCCTTTCAGAAGGAACAGGGCCGGAATTTTGCCAGCGCGGCCTCCATGGCCAAGCTGTTCGCGACCGAGCAGGCCAACCATGCCTGCTACGAGGCGCTGCAGATCGGCCGCCGACAGTGGCGGGGTCGCCCCCTGATGGCGGACGAGAACGGAGGCGCTCGCGGGCGGTATGGACTCGGCCGGAGCCAGCGCGTCCGGCTCCGATACTGCGAGATGGACACGTGCGCTCAGCACACCGGAGACGTCTTTGATGGTGCGCTCGAGTTCTCCGGCGGTGCCGATCACCAACCGCGCATGTTCACTTTGTCGACTGGCGACGAGTCCCGCTTCGCCCAACGACTCGAGCACGCCAGGAGAGTTCTTCGACGGCAGTCCTTCTTGCTCCAACGCTGCCACGGCAGAGCCCAGCTCCGCTTGGGGGATGCGCACCAGGAAGCGTCCCTCGTTGTCCCGGTCGGCCTCTTTGGTGGCGGCGACCCCATTGCGGCCCAGCGCCACGATGACACGATTGGCCTCGCCCTCCGGCAGGTCACGCGCGACTTCGGCGCTACACGCCAACGCACTCAGGCCAAGACTCAGCGCCGCTAGTCGCCTCGACCACGGTTTGTGGTCATTGAACACGCCCTCGTCAAACACGGGCCTATTGTGCAGCAAAGTTGACTCGGACGACATCCAGTTTCGGATGGGACGGGAAGCTCATGCGCCGAACCGCCGATGCGATGCAACTCCGCGACGGATGCTTTGGGGTGGTGGTCACGGTGACGCCAACCGCTCTGCCGTTCTGGACCGCGACACAGATGCTGACGGCGACGCTGAATGGCACGCCGCAGTGGGAGAAGTAGTTACCGCTGTTCATGATCGAAGCGTACTGACCGCGCGTGATGTCCGCCTGGCCACCGCCCGTCATCTTCAACTCCTCGACGTAGGCGTTTTGCGCTGCCTGGCAGCTCATGCCGCCGGCCAAAATCGGGATCCCGCCGGCGCTACCCACGACGCGTTTGCCCCCCTTGCCGCCGCCGCCTTTCTTCTTGACGTTGAGATTGCCCTCCGCCTCGATGTTGCTGACCGTTTCCGTCTGGATGGCGACCTCGTCGCTGCGCGTGCCCACTTGCGTCACGAACCAACTCGCGGCACCCAGCAGCAACACGGCAAGTATCGCCAAACCGGCGAAGGCTTTGCCCTTCGTGCGCTTGCTCTCTTGGGCGACGCCGTGCACGATGGCTGCTTTTTCCGCCTCCGCGTCTCGGTGCAAGCGGGCGTGTTGCGCGAATGGGGCAAAGTCCTCCCACTCCGAGATGGTGCGCTCTTCGCGGGTGGCGTCGTTGCGTAGAACGTCCGCGTCGACGAACGTGTGATTGCCGATCTGCTGCAGCAACTCCACGGCATTGAACGGCCCGTGGTCCATACCGTCTTTGACCACGACGTATCGCGGGGTAGGGTCGGATTCGAGCCGTGCCTTGAGCTCAGCTAGCTCCGCCGTGGCGGACCCGCTCTGTGGCGCCGGTCGCGCGGCTCGGGTCACCCCCACGTTGAAGCCGTTGGCGGACGTCGGGGCGCCAGGCATCGCTACCGCATTGGGCTTGGCGGCGGGAGCTGGCGGAAGCATCGACAGCGAGACGTCCACCTCCAGATCGCCGACGAGATCGAGATGAGACATGTCGGCTGGAGGCGGCGGCGGTACCGTGGCTTTGGTGGTCATGCCGTACAACGCTTGAGCCAGCGCCTTGAGATCGTCCGGTCGCCGGTCGGCATCCGCGATGAGCGCCTTGGCCATCAGCTTCTCGCAACTCGGGTGAAGACCGTCGACCAACTCCGACGGACGCTTCATGCCGTGCCCAGCGACCTCCCCGGTGAGCATTTCGTAGAGGATGGCGCCGATTGAGTAAACGGAAGCGCTGGCTGAGCCGAGTTCGCCGGCACTCGACTCGGGAGGCAGGCAGGCCCTGTCTTTGGGATGCTGTGGCGGGTCGGCAGCTCTGTCGGCGGCCAGGCTCAGGCTGCCCTTGTCGTTGATGACCAAGTTCGAGGGGTGAACGTGCACGCCGTAGCCTTGCGCGTGAATCTCCGACACTTCGACACACAGTGGAACCAGCAAGTCCACCGCCTTCGCGAGGGGCACTTTGGCCCCAGCCGCAGCATTGGCTTCGAGCAGTTGGCGCAGTGTCGTTGGTATTCCCTGGTTGACACCTCTGGTTCCCGGAGTTTGCACGCTCGTCATAGGGCCGCGGGACATTAGCAATGCCAGCCGGACCGGTCCACTACAATGGTCGGCCGTCCAAGGTGCGACGGTGTAGCAACACGCGCGCAGGGCAGGCAGAAATCCATACGTTGCAGAGCGCGCGAAGCGGGTGTGAATCCGACGTGCACCCCGATTCCGAAGTTGCCGCGAGAAGGTAGCGCAGCAAACGGCGTGAGCCGCCGACGCCTAGAAGTTTCCACCGTGGGGGCATCCCCCGCGTTATTGAACGCATCGCTCGAGTGCGCTGGTTGCGCGGATTCGACGCCGCGCCGCAGACACCAAAACGAGAGGCCTTTCGCAACGTCGATCGCGGCAGTTGCATTGCGAGTCCGAGACGCTGCGTGATACCGTCGCCGCCGTATGGATGCCCGTCAACAAGAGGCTCTCGTCCAGAGGCTTGTGCAGAACCCGCAGGACCAAGGCGCGATCGCCGAGGCGCACGCTGCGGGGCAGCAGGACCCCGAGGGTTATGCCAGGTTGCTCGAGCAAGTCGGGATGTCGACGCCGTCGCCTTCGGTAGCGTGCCATTGGCTCAACGAGGCGGCGAACGTGTGGGAAACCACCTTTCAAGACACGGCCCGCACGATCAGCACCCTGGTGGTCGCGACTGAGCGAGACCCCACGTCCGAGACGACGGTTGCGCGGGTGGCAAATCTGTATCGCAGCACGAATGATCTCGCCGGACTGGCGGTTGCGATGACGAAGCGGGCGGCCGCCATGGCGGAGTTCGCGCGCCGCGAGCCCGATTGGCTGCCCAAAGCCGCGTCGTTGTACGAGGAACTCGGACGCTTTTGCGCCGAGCCACCGGTCGAGGACACGGACAAAGCCAAAGAAGCCTACAGTCGTGCCGTCGACTTGGATCCGACGAGCGCCTTTGCGATCTACAGCTTGCGCGAGCTGCACAAGGCCGCGGGTGAATTCGCCGAGGCGCTTCCTTACTTCGGCATGGAGCTCGCGCTCGTCACCGATTCGGAGCGCAAACTGGCCTTGTACTTGGACGAGGCAGAGGTTGCCAAAGCGGCCTCCCGCACGGATCGCGCAATCAGCGCTTTGAGGCATGCCCAACGGATCGACGCGAACAACCCGACCCTGCGCCAGCAACTCGCGACACTGATCCTCGAACGCTATCGAGCTGGACAGTCAGCAGACGAGGCCGAGCGCAACGAAGGCAGTGAGCTCTTCGTCAGCCTCGCCGAAGCCTATCCCGGGGAGCACGGTTTTCTCTACGCGTTGTGTGCGTTGGAGCTGAACTCCCGTCACGACCGGGCCATGCAGCTGGCGCTCTACTTCGGCGAGCAACTGGGTCGCTTGCGCGAAGCGGCGCCTCTGGCCGCGGCCTACGTTCGCGACAACCCGCAAGGGGTCATGGCGCAGCAGGCGAAAGATGCTGCCGGTGATGCGGTGCCGCCACCGGTGCCCAAGTCGGTCAGTGCGGGGCAGCCTTCGCAAGAAGCTGCGCCGGCAGGCGCGGCCAAGGGTCCTCGGCGTCCTGCTTCTGCGCAGCGTTCGACCTCCGCCGCGCCGCCTGGTGGCGTATCCATCGACGACTTGTTGGAGCGTGCGGCCGAGTTGGCCAAGCGCAGCCGAAAGAACGAGGCAATTGCCGTCTATCGGCAGGTGTTGGACTTGGACCCAGTCAACCCCGATGCCCTGAACTACCTGCTCGAGCAGCTCCCGATCAAGCGCAAGTACGCCGATCTGAAGGACGTGCTCCTCGGCGCGATCGATTGTCCGGAGGCGTTGGAGGACGACCGGCTCGGGTGGTTGCGGGACCTGGCGAGCATGTCCGAAACGCAGCTTCGGGACGTGGACACGGCCGTTTACTCGTGGCAGCGCATACTCGAGATCGAGCCGGACGACGACGAGGCGCGAGATCAGGTCAAGCGCCTGCTGGAGAAGGGACGTAGGTGGGACGAATTGGCAGAGGTGCTACGCGCCGAAGCTGACAACACCGAGGACGAAGAGGTGCGCATCTCGTTGGAAAAGAACCTGGCGAAGATGCACGCCACGCGCCGCAAGGACCCGGCTGCTGCGGGCGAGGCATGGGCACGCATTGCGGCGCTCTCGCCCGGGGATGAAGCGGCCCTGCAAGAAGCGGTGAAGTTCTTCGACAAGGCGCAACGCAGCGATCTGGCGGCTGACGTCATCGCCGAAAACGTTGCAGCTCTGGACGACGATCTGGTCAAGCGCGAGCTCTACCTGCGCTTGGGCAGCATCCGTGCAGCCCAAGGTCAACCCCTGCTCGCCGCCGAGGCGCTAGCGGAAGGCGCGGATGACCTGGGTGACGCCGAGATGTGGGGCGTGGCAGAGGGATACTTCGTCGAAGCGCAGGCTTGGGAACCCGCTGCGGGTGCTGCGGACGAACAGGCCGCGCTGGCTGACAGCGACGAGCAGAAGGCCGAAATCTTGGCGCGTGCTGCAAGTTACTTGAGGAACGACGGCGACACGGGGGAGGCGGTGTCGCGGCTGGAAGCCGTCGTCGCGCTAGCGCCGACGAACGACGAGTACTCGCAGGCGCTCGAAGAACTCCTAGTCGCGGCCGATCGCGTGGACGAATTGGTGCAGATGTTTCTCACCCGTGCGGCGGCTTTGGACGATGTCGAGGCTCGCGTGGTGCTGCGGAAGCGCGCTGCGGCAAGTCAACGTGACCGCCTGGGCGACGTGGACGCGGCCCGCGGCAGCTACGCCCTCGTGCTCCAAGACAAGGAGGATGCGGAAACCTTGCAGTGGCTGGCAACTGAAGCCGAGGAGCGGGGGGACGCTGAGACGGCGGTCAGCTACCTGATGCGCCTGACTGACGCCACCAGCGACGACGCCGCGAAGATCGAGATTGCGCTGCACCAAGCGGATCTCTGCGCCACGCGTCTCAAGGATGTCGAGCAGGCTGCAGAGCGCTACGAGTTCATTCTCGAGCGGCTCGATGACAAGAACGAAGCGGCGTTGGAGCAGCTCGGCGATCTCGAGATCGCCCGCGGGGAATACCAGCGCGGTGCGGAGTACCTCGAACGCTACTTGGCGGCGACCGGGGACCGGGCGATCAAGCTCGCGACTGCAGCCCGTCTGGCGGAGATGTACGAACTGAACTTGGACCGCCAAGACGAAGCGATTCGCCTGCTCAGTTTCGTTCACCAAGAAGACCCCGAGGACGTCGACGCTACTCGCAAGCTGTGCGACCTGGCCGAGGAGGCAGGGCAGTGGGGGCTGGTCGCAGACTTGACGGCCGAACTCATCGGGCTCGAGACGGAACTGTCGCAGATCAGTGAGATGACGCGGCGACTGGCGGACATCTTGCACGCGAAGCTCGACAACGGCGGGGAGGCGATGAACGTGCTCGGCGTCGTTGCAGACCGCGGCGATCAGGCCTGTCGCGAAGCCTACATCGAGCTGGGGGACTCCCTCGACCAAGCTGCGACCGTGGCCCGCCGCATCGTCGCGTGGCATCAGAATTCGGGACCCAGCGATGAGCGCGATGACGCCCTCCATGCCGCTTTCGACCGTTTTGTGGACGCGGGGCAGAGCGCAGAGGCGGTGGCCGTGGCCAAGACGCTGGTCGCCGGCGGAGGCGCCAGCCCGGACATTGCGGAGACTTTCGAGAACCTCGCGGTCGAGCTGAACGACCTCGAGGCACTGGCCTTGGCCCACGAGCTGCGGGCGTCCGAGTTGAGTGGTTTGGAGCTGGCAGCGGAGCGAGTGCGCCAGGCCGAAGTGCTCGTGGGCGCTGGCGTCCCGGAGGAGCAGGCCGTGCTGCACGGTGAAGAGGCACTTTCGGAGGTGCTGCTTTCGGATGTGGAGCCGCTCTTGGCGCGGCTGGCGGCGCTGTGTGGTGACCCTTCGGCGAAGGTCGACGTCTACGAGCGAGAGATCGCCCGATTGGCGGAGCTCGACGAACGACTGATTGCGCTTTGTCGCGCGGCGGCTGTCGCCGTCGAGTTGGGCGACGAAGCGCGAGCTCGCTTGCTGCTCGACGCGCCCTTGGCCGCGGGCCTCGACGAGGAACCGCTCGAGCTGATGATAACCCAGGTGCGTGAGGCGGACGAAGCTGCGGACAGCACCGCTCTGCGCCGTAATCTGGTCGAGGCGCTGGCGAATGGCGGGCATGGCGCCCGGGATGGTGGTCGGACCCGGGGCAGACTGCTACGGGTTGCCGCGAGCATCGCTCAGGCCGAGCTCGGCGACTTGGAGCGGGCATTCCAGTGGCTGGGAGACGGATTGGTTCTGAACGTCGAGGACGCGGCTCTCGACGTCGTGGAGGAAATCGCAGGCAGGGTCGGGGACTACGCACGCGCAGAAGCCGTTCTCGGTCGCGGGCTCGAAGAAGTCTTCGATGGTCCACTGGTTCGCCGTCTGTTAGCTCGAAGGGCGCAGCTGCGGCAGGCGCGGATGGATGACCTGGAAGGAGCGGCGGCGGACCTCAAGCGTTTGCACGAGCTGTCCCCCAGCGACAAGGCTGTCAACGACAAGCTCGTCAGCATCTATGAGACGCTGGGTGAACACCGCGGTATCGTGGCGTTGCTCGAGGACCAAATCCTGCGTAACCGCGACAAGGAACTGCGCGCGCAGTTGTCGCGACGCGTGGCCAAGCTGTGGCAAGGCGAACTCGACGACCCCCGAGAAGCAGCGGATGCGTGGCGGCGCGTGCTCCGATTGGCCCCGGGCGATGAGGAAGCCAAGGAAGGCCTGGCACAGGCCAAGGAGGCGATGCTCAGGGCGAAAGCCGCGCGAGCAGAAGCTGAGGTGGTGGACGAGGAGCCGTCAGCGTCGATGCCCTCGGAAGGCTCCGACGAGGCAGCCGCAGCCGACGCGCCGACGGAAGACGATGAGCCTCCCAAAGCGGACTCCGAGGAGGGAAGCGACGACGAGGCGTTGCTGCCCTCCGCGCCCGATGGCTCCGATGACGACACGGACGCAGCGGATGACGACACCGCGGCAGAGCACGATGACTCGGCCTACGCGGCAGCCGTTGATGACGACGGCGCTTCCGATGCCGACGGCGAGGGAGACTACGAGGCCCATCGAGACGCCGACGGCCCGTCGAGCGACGACGAGTTCGACACCGGTCCCAGCGCTGCCGTGCCGGCCGCCTTCGACTCGGGGGAGGTGCCTGAGGACGCCGCATCGGACGAGTCCACCCTCGATGAGCCGCATCCAGCTTGGGGCCAGAGCGAGGACGAGATCGAAGAACCGACCGGGGTCCTCGACCCGAGCGAGTTGAGCAACCCCATGCCGAGCGCGGCCGAACAGCTAGCCGCGCCGGCGGAGCAGGCGCTGTTCGCGTCGGATGAACATATGGCCCCAGGCGATGTCCCCAGCGAACCGGACAACGCGCTGACGGTACCTCTGGACGAGCATCTTCCGGCGGCTGACGATTTCGAGGCAGCGACGGAGGTGTTCAACACCGGTACTATGGCCGCCGCGGCCAATCAGGTGCTGGCGTCGGATGATCCCGTCGAGTTGGACGAGGTGGAAGAGATCGACGATGTGCTGATGGAGGAAGACGCGCACTTGGGCGCTCCGCCCCCAAAGCCGCCGCCGCGGCGAGGGCCGCCTCCACGTCAGGATCGTCCGGTGCCACCACCGAAGCACTCTGGGGCGCCCGCACCTTCAGCGCCGTTGGCCGCCGGCAGCGCTGAACACGACGATTCATAGCTCGGCTTCAAGTTGGGTTGAGGCTGAGCTGACCTTCTCGCAGCTGCGCTGGCAGCCCGAGATGCAGCGGCTGGTTGCGCCGCTCGTGGCCGCTGGGGCAGCCCCATGCGACGGGGAGGCTCGTGCGTCGTCCGAGCTGGCGGAAGACCTCCCGAGGAGTGACGCCATTGGGCCCCACGTTGCTGGCGCTGATGTCACCCACCACGAGGCCCGACACTCGGTCGAAGACTCCGGCACGCTCGAGCGCGCTCAACAGGCGGTCGATGCGGTACGGCGGTTCGGCGATCTCTTCGACGAAGAGAATGCTGCCCCACGGTGGTAGCCAGCGGCCCCCGACGAGCATGTCGTGAAGCAAGACGAGGTTGCCGCCGACCAAAGGACCTCGTGCTGCGCCGGGCGTGAGCATGCGCACCGGGACGCTGCGTAGGCGGAGCGGGTCGCTCAGAGCCGACAGCCAACGTGCGCGCTCGTCAGCGTCGCCCCGCCCGAGCCCCGTGACGTTGTGGGCGTGAAGCGAAGCGACACCCGCGCGAGCGGTTTCGCAATGCAACGCTGTGATGTCACTGAACCCCACGAGCCATTTGGGGTGGTCACGCAACGCTTTCGTTGGAAAGCCCGCGACCAGTCGGGTGCAACCGACGCCACCGCGTGCGGCGATGATGGCGCGTGACTCCCGGCACCTGAGTGCGGTTTCGAGCTCGGCTGCTCGGCGTTGATCGTCGCCCGCGAAAAAGCCATGACGACTGAAAATGTCGCGCTCGAAACGCACGCGAAAGTGCGTCGAGAGCCAACCCACACCGCGCCAGAAGAGGGTACGGTCGAAGGCCCCCGCTGGAGCAATGATACGCACTACGTCGCCGCGGCGGACGGGGCGGGGAACGATTAAGTCGCGCACGGTACCTGGCCGTCGGATAACATACCCAGATGATGTTCGCTCGATTGGCATGCTCTGCTGCGGTCATGCTAGCCGCGGGATGCGACGAAGTACCGACGCAAGCCGCGGTCGCGGCGCCTCCTTCGATCGGAACGCTGCCCACGGGTGCGCCTGGTGCGGTGGGCGCGTATCTGCCCACCGCGCGAGGCCCAGGTTCTCGGATCCCCGTGACGGTGCTGCAGTCGCAGCGTTCCGGTTCGAACGATGCCGGGGTGCCGCCAGCAGGGGGGCAGGGGGTGCCGCTGTGAGGCGATCCTCTCGCTGCTTGCTCTGGTTGCTGAGCGTTGCCCCTCTGGCTTGTGGTCCAGACCAACGCCGGCCGGAGGGTCCCCCGCCTGAGTACGAGCCTCGTCCCGTGACGGCCTGGCCCCCTCCCCACGCGGATAGCGTCAAACTTCCGTCGCCGTCGCCGTCGCGCCCCGGCGTGACCCCGGCCGTCGAGGCGCCCACAGAGCCTGCGGGTGACCCTGGCTCCAGGCCGGATGCAGGAGTTGCTGCTCCCGGGCTTTGCTGCGACGCCGGACTGCGATAGATCCCTGCGACCGATGGCCGAACGTACCAGTATTCCCCGTCCACCCCGCGCCCAGGCGGGGAGGAACACGTCCACTTCGCCAACCGAGCGTCAGGACAGCCGCCGCGTGGCGCTTCTTGCCGCCGAAGCTGGTCTGGAGAAGAAAGCGACGGCCATCGAGATCATCGATGTCTCCGGCAAGGTGGACTACGCCGACTTCCTCGTCCTGATGACGGGTGCTAGCGATCGCAACGTCTCGGCGATCGCTCAAGAGGTCGATGCCACGTTGGCCAAGAATGGCGTTCGCTCACTCTCGGTCGAGGGTCTGCCTGCCGCCAATTGGGTGCTGATCGACTTCGTCGACGTCGTGGTGCACGTGTTTCAGCGCGACGTACGCTCGCTCTACGACCTCGACGGCTTGTGGATGGACGCCGACCGGGTCCCGCTGCCCGCGGAGACGTCGGACGACGATTCGTGAAGCTGACCTTGCTGGTCGTCGGCAAGTTGAAGTCGGCCGCATTGGCGGAGCTCTGCGACGACTACCGACGTCGCATTTCGCGTTTCGTGTCGATCGACGAGATCGAGGTCAAGGACGACAAGGCCCTGGAGCGCGCACTGCCGAGAAACGCGACCCTGGTAGCGCTTCAGGTGCACGGTAGGACCATCAACAGCAGTCAGCTTTCCGAGCGTTTGGTAGGCTGGGGTAGCCGAGACAACGGACACGTGTGCTTCGTCATTGGCGGCGCGGAAGGCATTCCCGAAGCGGTTGCCTCCAAGGCCGACTTCGAGCTGAGCTTGTCGAGGCTGACCTTGCCGCATCGGCTGGCCCGGCTGTTGCTGCTGGAGCAGCTCTACCGTGGCTTGAGCATCTGGCGCGGGGAACCCTACGCGCGGGAGGACTGAGCGCGCAGGCACTGGTCACGCGTCGAGTCGTGGGGGCGCGTCGCGCCTCACTCGGCTTCCTTGGCCGCAGCTTCACGCTTGCGGCTGAAGATCCACGCGATGCCGATGGAGATGCCATACAGAATGGTGAGGGGAATCGCGAGCAGGAACTGACTGAGCAAGTCGGGCGGTGTCAGCAGTGCACCGAGCACGAACGAGATCACCACGAAGTAGCGGAAGAACTTCAACAGATGGCGGTGGTTGACGACGCCCGCCACGGACAAGAAGAAGACAACGACGGGCAACTCGAACACGGCGCCGAAGGCCACGAGCATGCGAGAAATGAATCCGACGTACTCATCCACCATGATGGTGGGATTGATATCGAACTCGGGCAGCTCACCGGCGTAGCTGAGCAGGTAGCGAAAGGCGAGCGGGAATGCGACCGTCATTCCGAAGTAGGCGCCCGAGGCGAACAACGAGGTCGAGGCGACCACGAACGGGATGGCAAAGCGCTTCTCGCGGGCGTACAAGCCGGGCGCCACGAAGGCCCAAACCTGGTAGAAAATGATCGGCAGCGCCATCACCGCGCCAGCGATGATCGAAAGCTTCAAGTAAGCGATGAACAGGCCTGCTGGGTTCGGGAAGTGCAGTTGGGGCTTGTCCGCGAAGCCGTTCATTTCCCACGCCGAGGTAAAGGGCCCTACGAGCCACGTCAGCACCCGCTCGCGGAAGAACCAGGCGGCCCCCGCGCCCACGATGGCAGCGAGCACGATCTTGACGACCCGGCCGCGCAGTTCGTCCAAGTGCTCCCAGAAGGTCATGCCTTCGTCTTCGAGCTCTGGTTCCTCTTTCTTAGGGCTCATGGGCAGGCCGCCGACGGTCATCGCTCAGCTCTTCTCCGCTGGCTGATCATTCCAGTTGGGGTTCGGCGCAGCAACTCCATCAGCAGCGGGGTCGTTCGCCGGAAGTTCGGAAACGGGGGAAGAGACGGCGGGAGCGGCGCCTGTGCTGGTCGCGTCCTCGCCCGTCGGCTCACTCGTTGCTACTGCTTGCGTGCTCGCGGAAGCCCCCGCGTGCGAGGTCGCTGCAGTTTCCGCGTCAGGGGTCGTTGGCTGGTCGTCATTCGCAGGGTCAGACCACATGTCGTCGGGCAAGGCGCCGTAGGCGTCGCAGCCCTCCGTCGGGTACTCGCGGGAGCGGTCGTTCTCGACGTGCGCGAAAGGGTCTTCGTCGGCGACCGCCGTCACGGCGTTGCCGGCGGCGCTCGGGTTGGAGCCTTTGGCGGTTGATGCGCCAGCCTTGGGGCGACTGGCCATCGCTGATGCACCCAGTCCGGCCCAGTTGCCGCGGGCGACGTCCCTGAGTTGACGCAGCTCGTTGAGCCCGCCGGAGATCCCCTCTTTACGCAGGATGTCGTCAATACCGCTCTGATAGCGGACTTCGTTCGTGATGCGGCGCAGTTTGGCGGACCAGCGACCGAGCGTGCCCAACATCTTGGGCAGCCGTTGAGGCCCGACGATGATCAACGTGACCGCGCCGATCAGCAGCAGCTCCGTGAAGGAAACACCGAACACGAGTGCAGGCTACCTCGCGCCCCAACGCTCGGCAATGATGGAGCCGTGAGCGCGGTCGGCATGGCGTAGGATCGGCCGGCAGGCGTGACCCTTCCGGCTGCGGAGGGGCAGGCAGAGTTCAGCGCTGCGCTTTGTCACGGTTTTGACTCAGCTCTTGGCGCACGGCACGGGCGCCGAGCACGTAGCCGACCGTGAGCCCGATGAGCAGGACTCCGGGGATGTAGATAATGTGTTCGAAGCTCGGCAGGTCCATGGATCTAGCTCGCAGAGCTGTTTTCCTGGAGCGCCCGCTCGACCGCCTCCAAGCGGGCTGCAGTCGCGCGTTGACGTTTCCAACTCAGCGCCACGAACAGCATGAGGACCACCCACAAGAGCATGTAGGCTGCGACCAGCATGGAGCTGGCGCTGGTCGTCTCGCTGCCGCCCGAAACGGGGACGAACTCGTTGGGGACTTGGGCTTGTGTTGCGGTCGCTTGTCTCATGCGGTCATCCTTCGAGCAGTCCTTCCTGAAGCGCGCGCTCCTCTGCCTGTTTGAGGCGCGCGCGGTTGATGCTGAGCAGCGCTCGCGACCAGAGCAGGACCGCCGCGAGAAGGGTCATGGCGACGAATCCGATCAGAAGCGCCTGCTTCATGTCGGGGTGTTGCAGTCCACCACCACCCTTGCTGATCACGGCGGGATGCGTGCCGCCCCACTTCTGGACGGAGTAATGAATGATCGGGAGGTTGACCGTCCCGAGCACTCCAAGCGCCGCAGCGAACTTGCGCTCGGCATGGCCGTCGCCAGCAAACCCACGCAGTACGACCACCGCGAGGTAGATCATCACCGTGAGCAGCGAAACGGTCAGTCTCGGATCCCACGTCCAATACACGCCCCAGGCTTTCTTGGCCCACAGGGGACCACTCGTGAGCATCACCAGGCCGAATACCACCGCGCACTCCGCGCCCGCTTCCGCGATGGCGTTGCGCTGGTCGGTGCCCTTGAGCAGATAGGCGGCGCTTCCGAAGAAACACGTCACCCCCGAGAGGTACATCGCGTATGCCGCCGGGACGTGAAAGTAGAAGATCTTCTGCGCGATGCCCCCTGCTTGGGGCTGTGCCTCGGGCACCGTGAAGAAGACGAAGCCGAACTGGTACAGGAAGACCGCCAGCGTCAGCGCTACCAGGGCATAAAAGGCCAGATCGGTTTTCTTCATGGCTTGGGCTCTCTCGGGTTCGGAAAGGGCAGCCGGCTCGAGCGAGCCTGACCAGGCGTCATGCAGGGTAGTGCGCCGTGTCCCGCCTAGGCCACACAAATTCGAGAACCCAGCACGCAGGATGGACCGGCTTGGTCCCGTAACTATTCCGCACGCGACGTGGCTTCGGGCCGGCTCGGAGACCGCGCACATTCCGCTGGCGACGTGCCGCTCAGAATCGAAAAGGCCGACCCAGTGCGCAAAACCTCCGACCGTCGAGGGGGGAGTCGCCATCGGCTGGTTCGGCGCACGACCGCGATCGCGCCGAGGAACTAGAGGTCACAGTTGGCTTGTGCCAACAACGCCAGAATCCGGGCGCGCACGACCTCGAACTCCTTCACCGTCAGGTCGAGTTCGGCCTCCTGGTAGCGCCGCGTCGCGTCTACGAGCTCGAAGCTGGTTCCCTTGCCGTTGAGGAACGATAAGCGGGCCAGACGCGAGGTCTCCTTGGATATCTCTCGGGAGCTTCGACTCACCGCGTAGTTCTGCTGCGCGACCTCCACCGCTCGCATTGCTTGGCGCACTTCGATCGCTGCCTGGCGCTTGGCCTGCGTGAGCGCCTGCTCGGCGAGCTCCACTTGGGTGAGGGCCGTCTGGCGCTCCGCCGTCCGTGCACCACCGTCGAAGAGCGGGACGGTGAGTACGCCACCGACGGTCCATTGCAGCGGCTTGCCGTTCGCCGTGAACGGGGCAGTGGTGTAGTTGAGGTCGCTGACCAAGTCGACGGTAGGAGCGAGACGGTAGTCGACGGACTCCGTGTTGCGTCGCGCAACCTGCACGTCGGTTTGGGCGGCCTTGATGTCCGCGCGGTCGTTCAAGGACGCTGCGGGCGAGCAGACCTGTTTGGCGTCTCTGCCCAGCTGGTCGAGGTTGATGTCGGAACGAATGCCCCAAGGTTCCGCGTAGCCGAGCGCCATGCCCAAGGCTTCGCGAGCGCGCCGCAGCGACTCGTTGGCGTTGACCACCTGGGCGCGGTTGAGTGCCACCTCCTGCTCTGCCCGCAGCACGTCGACC
>JBNKZR010000177.1:0-13993 GCA_050301735.1 Polyangiaceae bacterium
ACACCACCTTCGACCCGTACGGTTTGGCGCTCGAGAACTACGACGTCGTTGGGCGCTGGAGAACGGAGTACGAGTTCGAGGACGGGAGCCCGCCAGTCACCATCGACGCGTCGGTGACGCTGCCCGACCAAATTGGTGGTGGCATGGCCGTCGGCATGGCGGATGTCGTCCAGCAGATCACGTCGAGTGAAACGTTCGCCAAGTGCATGGGCAGAAACCTTCTCAACTACGCCTTGGCTGATACCAGCGCTGGCTCGGCGCAAATCACGAGTTGTTCAACCCAGCGGGTGGCCGACGCCTACGCCGCCGAACCCGAGAAAACCTTCTCATCACTCATCAAAGCCGTTGCGGTCTCCGCAGCGTTTTCGAATCGCTCTCAAGGAGGAGCTGCACAATGAGGTCCTATCACTTAGCTCGTCGCGCGTTCCTGGGAGGAATTGGCGCCGCCGTTGGTCTGAAAGTGCTGATGAGGAACCTGATCGCTCAAGATCTGGGCGTGACGGCTTCGCCTCCGCGGTTTCTGATGACGCATTTCCCGGTCGGTACACTGCGCTACGCGTTCGTGCCTGACGGTTCGGGAAGCACCTACACCCCGTCCCAGATCACGATGCCCTTCGAAGACGCAGGGCTTCGCGACGACATGACGATCTTCTACGGCTTTTCGGACAACCACCTGCGTTGTCCTGGCGGCGGTGGTCACGAGGCAGGCACGCCCTTCACCACGACGTGTACGAGCGCCGAAGGGACTCGCAGTAACGGTGGAGAGGCGGACGACGGCGTCGCGGGTGGTCCCTCCTTCGACCAGATTTTCCTCCAGAACGTCCCAGCTCTGCAAACGCCAGGTGCTGGCTACGCCAACGCGATCTGTGATGCGAGGGTGGACTCGAACGAGACCTCCACTCAGTGCCTCTCCTACAGCTACACCTCGCGTTCGATCCAGTCGGCGAACCCGGGTGGCAACATCAACGAGTACACGCCGTTGTTGCCGGAGCTGAGCCCGGCCAAATTGTACGCGAACCTGTTCTCGAACTTCATGCCTGGCGGGGCCACCGAGGCCAACCAAGAGGCCGCCCTCAAGGCGTTGCGCATGAAGCAGAGCGTGCTCGACTTCTCGATCGCGGAGCTCAACCAGCTCAAGACGCTGGTGCCGGCGTCGGAGGCACCGAAGATTGACGTTCACACGGAGGCTGTCCGCAAGATCGAACAGCAGCTGGCCGGGCAGATCGACAGCGGTGTCATCGATGCGGGCGATTGCACGCTGCCGACGGCTCCCGAGGAAAGCCTCGCAGGTCGCGAGGGCAACTCTCCGTACTCGACCAACAACGTCGCAACGGACGACTCTGGCATTCATCGCGAGGTGGCGTTGGCCCACTCGAACATCCTGCTGGCGGCGTTCCAGTGCGACATTCTTCGGGTTGCGACGTTCCAGTTCTCGCCGGGCACCAACCACGTCTCCTTCCAAGGATTGTGGCCAGGCAATGCGAATCGCATCGCGATGTACCACCCAGTGAGCCACATGAACCCGTTCCTGAGTGGCGCGGCGAGTCAGCCCGCGCCGACCAGTGGCGAGCCTCAGGAAATCTACGGATTCTTGGTCAATGCTCAGATCTGGTACAACGAGCTGATGGCGGAAATCCTGAACAATTTCAAGTCCGCCACGGACGCGTGGGGCAACAGCATTCTCGCCAATACCGTCGTTCCGTACGTCACCGAGGTGGCGGAAGCGAACCACTCCCGTGGTCCGAAGCCCGCCTTCCTTTTCGGAGGTAGTGACTTGGGTCTGCAGCACGGGACGTTCCAGAACTTCCAGCAGCAACAGCGGCCCCAGGTGGATCTGTACCTGACGGCAGCTCAGGCCTTGATGCAGACCGCTGATCCGATGAGCGTGCTCAGCGGTGAGCGCTTCGTGGGCGACAATCGGGGTGCTGCCCCGATCGACGGACTCTGGTCCCCACCCGCTTGAGGCTGGCTGTCTGTCGACACCCATCGAATTGAGCGTTTGTCGCCGGCCCTGTCCATCGGGGTCGGCGATTGCTCATTTTGGCGCGAGAGGTGAAGGCGAACCCCAAAGCGTCGGTCGTGGTCGTGGAGCAGTCGCAGGAAGCTGCTAAAGATTGAGCAAGTGCAGATGAGCAAGAATCTCTTCGGTAGTCCTTTGGTAGTGGCGCTGTCGCTGCTGACGAGCGCCTGCGGAAACGGTGACGATGGGAACACGTCGTCACCGCTGGGCACGCAAGGCGCGTCCAGCAGCGGTGGCATGATGCCGACGGTTGCCTCGCCTTCGATGCCCTCTGCGGTCGCACCGGGGGGCGGCACGGGCGCGCCGTCCACTGGCACCACCTCGAGCGGTGGCGCCGAGGCGCCGGTGCCCTCAGCGACTGGCGCGCCCCCCTCGTCGACTCCACAAGGTGCCGGTGGTATGCCGCTCGACCCCGTACCCGGCACAGGCGGTATCCCGTCTGACGTAGGCGGTGCGAATGCCGGCGGAGCGGGCGGGACAGGGCCAGACATGACCGCGACGGGTGGCGCTGGTGGAGACCCCGACAGTGGCGCAGGCGGTGCGACGCCCGGCGCCGGTGGAGTGGACGGAATGAACGCCGGTGGAGCAGACTCCGGTGGTGACGAGGTCTTCAGCGACAGCTTCTTGCAGGTTGCGGAGCTGCTGCACGCCAACTGTGGATCCAAGTGTCACAACGGGAGCATCGAGGCAGCGCATCTCATCAACCTATCGAGCGACGACCTGGGCGCACTCTACGACCAGCTCACGATGCCGTTGGACACGGACCTCTGTTACAATCAGCAGATAGTCGTTCCAGGTTCACCAGAGACGAGCGTCATCGTGGAGGTTCTACGAGGGCCCATCGAAGAGCCGTGCGTTCTGATCCAGATGCCTGCTGGTTGCGGCGGAGATACGCCTTGCCTGGAAGAGGCGGACATCGCCATCTTGGAGAATTGGATCTCGGAAGGCGCGCCGCGCAATTGAACGCGCTACCGAGGTCTGAGGATTCTGATATCGGGAAAGTGCGACAAGTTGGGGTAGGACGCCAGCTCGTCTGCGCATAGCGCGGCGCCGCGTTCACAAGCCTCGGCGATCGAGCCTTCGACTCGAGTCATGCTTGCATCCGGCGGGCAGCTGCAATCCCAAAGCTCACTCGCGGCTGCGTCTGGGGAAGGAGTGCATGAGCCCAGCGCGTGGTAGAGCATTTCTGCGTCCTGGGCGCCCACCTTCACGTCTTGACGACACGTGAGCTGGAAGTTGCAGCTAGTCGCGGTCGACGCTTCGTGTGCACACTGCGTGGCGCCAGTGGGCTCCAGGTCCCAATCCACGCAATAGTCCTCAACCAGGTTTTCGCACAGCTGTGGGAGATCGAGGGCCTCGTCGCTTGCGAAGGAGAAGTTGGCGAAAGTCGGGGGGTCTTCCTCGATCTGACCGCAGCTGCAGCCGAGACTCGTGTCTCTGACCACACAATCTGCTTGTCGGCGCGTGACCGCTCGTGCTGCGACGCCGCCCGGCAGCTCCAGATCATATCCACAAATCTCGTAACTGATACAGCGTAGATCCTGCTCGGTTGGGTCTTCGGGGAGGAAGGGCTCGAGCGTGCAGGTTGGCAACTGCTCGTCGCTGAGGTCGATCGGGGTACTCACACAATACTCCATCACCGACGTGCAGAACGTCCTTTCGTCCACGTCTGGGGCCTCGAGGCGTTGCACGACATCGCCGGCGTGACAGTCGCAATGAGCGGGTTCGTCTTCGCCGAAGTAGCAGTCAGTGAAGGAGTACTGCTCCCCGCAGGTGGCGGCCAGCCTGCAAGCTGTTTCCGAGGTCCAGAGTGACACATCGTCGCAATCTTCGACGAATGGCAAGTCGAGCCCTAGCTGATCGTCGATGACCGGCGTCGGATCGGGACCGGACGGCTGTGGCGGACCCACGTCGCTTGCGCTTGGGGCCGGGGCGCCTCCCGCGACCGAGGTAGGCGTGTTTGTCGGGGGTGAACTTACCATGGCCGGCGCTGGGCCGGTTGGTGGCGACGGCAGTGCATCGTTGGCCGGACCCGTGCTGCCGCGGTCAGCCGGGTCGTTTCCCCCGGCGGACACTTGGTCAACGGGCGTCGCGTTCGTCGCGCGCGTCTCGGACCCTTTGGCCGGAGCAGGGGTCGTGCCGTCGTTGTCGCGGCTGCTGGCCGTCCTCGCCCCACACGCCGCGCACAACACGGAGGCCACGACGAGATGGTGGCACACGAGAAGTATTCGGTTCGCCACGTTGCGCAGATCGTAGCCCGGGTGCAGCGCGGTGGGGGCGCTCCTGATGGTGTTGCTCCTGCCGCTGCCACCAGTGACGGAAGAATCGTCCGTGCGCTGCTTCACCAACGCCCACCGCGACAGCTGTCGCGGGGGGCAGCTAACAACGATTGAACGACGCTCGCCAGAGCGCGCCGACGCAGAGCCGAGTTGCATCAAGCCAATGCCGGAGGTGGCGGTAGGATCAACGCGGTATGGGGTGTCCGAGATAGGACAGCGCCGCACGGATCTGAGAGTCGCTCACGGTGTGGCCCACCTTTGCTGGCAGCGCGCGGTGTGGCCATTGCAGTTGGCGAAGCATCTCGACCATCTCCTGTTGGCGACGGTGGTCTGGGTCTTGGATGCCGTAACCAATGAACAGTGGGACACGACGTTTGGCGCGCGCGGCGAGCAAGCGCTGATACTTGCTGCCGCTGCCACCCGCGAACACCGCCACGCCATCGATGTCGATCGCCTGTCGAAAGGCGAGATTGCTGGCGTAGTAAGCGCCGTTGGAGAAGCCGAACAGCAAGATGCGCGCAAAGGGGCCATGCTTGCGCTTGGCGAGTTCGATGGCTGTGGTCCACTCGGCGAGCAGCTCCGCTTCGAACTTGCGTTGCAGGTCTTCGGCGGTTGGCCAGGCGAGCACTTCGGGGTCACGTCCTGGCCCGAGTCCGGGGCGCCCGCGTGGGACGAGTGCCGTAAACCCATAGGACTCTGCGTTTCGTGCCATGCGGCGCTGTTGGTCCCAAGCCGCTTTGGGTGCAGCGCCGATCAGGCTGTGCAGGAAGAGCACCAACGTACGGTCTTCCGTGGCGGCAGGAACCGAGGGGCGGTAGATGCACACCTGAGGTGACAGCTCACTCAGTTCGGGGGCGCACCATGCGGCCGCGTCCCTTGCTTCGTCCGCCCTCGCGTTCACTGCGGTCAGGCTGGGAAGGCGGGGCTGGATGAAGAAGAATACACCCGCGGTGATTACTGCTACAGGTATACGCGGCACTCGATGGCTCCCAGCGGTAAGTCCATCGCGCTCAAGGCGCAGATCTGATCGACTTCGGACTCCACGAGACGGCGATCCCCGGCCGAGGGGCGCAGCTCGCACACCGCGTCGGCGCATCCGTATTCGCCCATGGCCGCGTCGCACTCGAAGTCCCCCGCGAGCTCGGCCGTTCGAGCCGCTTGCTGGGCGCTGACGCACACGAACACTACGTCACAGAAGACGCCCACTTCGATGGGGGTTCCTCCGGGCACAGTATTGGTGCGGTCTTCTCGGCACTCGCTGGGGGCGGTCGCGTCGGCTGGTGCGCCGCCGTCCGGGTCGTTCTCGACGCTTTCGGGCTCGTTCGGGCTGGCGTCTGCACTTGGCGCCTCCGAGTCATCGGGCGCTGCACCTCCAGAGTCAGATCCGGGCTCTGTGTTCTGTCCGGTGTCATTCGGGGCTGCGGCGTCGGGGGCTTCCTGGGAGTTGTCTCCGGGCGTCGTTTCTTGCCCGGCGGTGTCCGTCAACGCACCATCGCCATCGCCATCGCCATCGCCATCCGGCCCCCCCGTATCCGTTGCCGACTCGCTGCCATCGCTGACTTCGTCGTTTGGGGTGGTCGAGCTATCGTCCTTGGGGCTCGTCGAATCGGTCTCGCTGTCCGTTGCGGACGCCGTATCCGGTGCCGCGGCGTCGGCACCCGGTTCGGTCGAATCGACTGCGTCGTTCGTTTCGCCGCAGGCGCAAGCGAGCACGAAAACGCTTCCGGCCAGCCAAGTCGATATCTTCATGAGTTCGCACTCTACGCCGACTCCTTGCAGCGGGCAACCAGTGGACCCTGCTACTGCCCCACGAGCACGTGGCCCGCCCGTCGCGCAGCGTCAGCGCGTCCAGGGCGCGCGAACGCTCGCCCGCCCGTCGGAAGTGACTGTGCAAGATGAACGATCCGGTGTGATATTGCAGAAGCATCTCGCCGATGCCTGCAGCACGGCCGAAGTCGCCGTCGATTTGGAACGGGAGGAGCGTGTTGAAAAGATTGAGCAAGGCACGCCGGAGGGCCCGGTGACGGGATCGACGACAGTCAGCCGATCGGCGCGCACGACCATCGCACTCGGCACAGCGCAGCCGAAATACGGCGTCGTTCCGATTCGTGGACGGGGCACTTCGGTGACACACGCTAGTACTGTTTCACGAGATGACGTTGCTTTTCGTCGCAACGGGTGCCCACCTTTCCTCCTCGCAGCATGGGTGCGAACCACTGCCTCGCGCATGTTCGGTGGTTGCTGACACCCGCAGCGAACCCGGCTGTGTTGGCGTGAGAGGCGTCTCGCGGATGTGTCCGTGTGTGATAAACGGCCGGGGATGCAACGTCTACGATTGGGTCTGGTCGCTCTGAGTCTGGTTCTGACGCTCATGGGCTGCGACAGCAAGGACCGAGATTTCGGTGTGGGGATGGAAGTACCGGATGGTGGCGAGCCGCAGTTGGACATCGAAGTACTGGAGCAGGGCGCCGCAACTGACGCCGACGCGGGCACTACGGACCCCGAGTTCGGAATGGTGGGGGATCCTGGGCAGGGCACGCGATCCGGCGCCAGCGGGGCGAACGACACCGACGTGGACGGCGGAGGCCCGAGCACCGAGGAGCCTGCGCCGACGGACCAGGATGGTAGCCCAGAGGCTTCGGGCGGAGAGGGCAGCGAAGAACGACCACAGAGCGACGCAGGGGCGGGAACTGACGACGGGTTGGTAACGGACGTCGGCGAGGCGAACGAGCCCATTGCAAACGACGCGCCCAAGCTAGAGTCCGTACGACTCGCGCTTTCGACGACGACCCTGCTCAGTCTCGAGGACAGTGCGACCTTCGAGGTGCAGTGCACCTTCGACGATGACGCGATCGGGCCGTGTCCGGAAGAGGCGGTCATCTCAATCGCCACCCCCGGCGTGGTGTCCCTTTCGGAAGGTGTGTTCACTCCCATCACGAATGGCGTGACGACCGTGACCGCGGCGGTCGCCGGCGTCGTCTCCCCGCCAGAGCGTCTGGTGGTCGACCTCGGACCCATCTGCACCCAGTTGAACGTGACCGGTCCGACGAGCGCTGCGGCGGGCACGTCCGTGCGCTGGGCGGCGTCTTGTGACTACGATGACGGTCGCTCTGGAGTGGACGTCACCGCAGTGGTCGACTGGGAGTCCAGCGCTGAAACGGTCGCGTCGGTTGCACAAGCCGGAGTGTTGGAGGCGCAAGAGGTCGGCGCGACCACGATCACCGTTTCGATCCCCAACCCCGACATGACGACAACCTCCACCGAACGGGGCTTTGCCGTTACGGATGGACAACTCGTTGCCATCAGCATCACTCCGAACACGCTTCAGCGAGTCCCATCGGGTCTGATGAAGGCGTTCACTGCGGAGTGTCAGTACACGGACGTCAGCATCACCTGCACCAGCAACGTGGCTTGGATGACGAGTGATGCCAGCATTGCCGCAATCGCCAACGATGGCGTCGCTACAGGGCGTCTGGTCGGAGAGACGAACGTTTGGGCAAGTCTGGAAGGTGTCGACTCCGCCAGCGTGGTGTTGGCCGTGACCGAGCCGATCCTCACGAGCATCGAAGTGACGCCCAGTCCTGCGCTTCTGCTCGAGGTGAACACGTGGCGCCAGCTCACCGCCACCTGCGTGATGAGCGACGGCAGCTCGTCGGTGTGCTCCTCCAGTGTCGCCTGGCAGTCATCCTCCCCCGACGTGACGAGCGTCGATGACGAGGGTTCGCTGTTTGGCGAAAACGACGGTACGAGCCTGGTGAGCGCCTCGCAAAAGGGGATCGAGTCTTCGCCGGTCACGGTCACCGTGACGCCGCCAGACGGCTGCGGGAGTGCGATCAGCTTCCCCGACATGAGTCTGCTGGCTGACGTGCGCTTCTACACGGACAAGCCAAGCGGCCCCATTTACTACGAAGACGTGAAGTCCATCTCCTACTTCGAACACAGGACGATCAACGGACCCATCTCAGACTTGAGCGGCCTTCGTTGCTTCACCGGGTTGACGAGCCTGGCCGTCGAGGAGTCGCCGCTCGACGACATGTCCGAATTGATCGGCCTCGTGCGTCTCGAGCGCCTGAGTCTGCGTTGGACCAACCTGGCACTCGTGCCCAACCTCTCGCTGATGTCCAACCTCGAGAGCTTGGACCTGACGGGGACCGCCATCACGGATCTCTACGACCTCGTGCAGAGCGAGAGCATCGGCGCGGGGGACATCGTCAATGTCCAGAATACGAATCTGGACTGTGAGGACACGTGGATCCTCGATCAGATACAGGAGTTGGTCGACCGGGGTGTGACGGTCTACAGCTTCTGTGGCATCTGAGCGCGAGCTACGAGCTCTGCGACCAAGCGTCTAGGTGTGCCACCAGTGAAGCCACCCAGCACGAGGGGACTGGAGCGAGTTGCGTCTCCGTGATAAGCGTTGGCCGATGCTCGGGCGCTACGGCTTGAGCATTGGTTGGCACGATCGGACCGCAGAGGGGTGATGCAGACCGCTAAGAACTCGCTGGGCCTACGCTGGCCGAGTCACTTCGTCGGCAAGTTGGCGACCGAGTACCCGCGCTTGGCTTCGCTGGGGCGCGTCTTGCAGGGAGGCATCGCGCGCCGTCAGTTTGCGGTCTCTTGGGCGCTTGCGGCTCTGGTTCTCTTGATCAACGCGTGGCCGACTTGGAGCAGCGCCGTGGATGATGCGTACATCTCCGCCCGCTATGCCAGGCATTGGGTCGAGGGTCACGGCCTCGTCTACAACGTTGGCGAACCCCGCATCGAGGGCTTCACGAACCTCGCCTGGACGCTGCTCTTGGGAGCGCTGCTGAGCCTGGGAATGCCCGTCGAGTCGGTCCTCGCTGCGCTCGGCTTCTGCTTCGGGGTGCTCGCACTCGGGGCGGCCATTGCGGCGACCCACACGCTGAGTAGCAAGCCGAGTGGGCTCGGCGCTCTGAGCGCCATCTTGCTGGCCATGACACCCCATTTCGCCGTCGTCACGACCAACGGGCTGGAGACGTCGATGTTCGTGGCTGGGGTGTTGGGTGCTTGCTGGGCGGTCTTTCGCCAGAGGGCCCGCTGGGCGGTGGGTCTGGCCTGCGGGGTGCTAGGGGCGATCCGCCCCGAGGGGGTGTTGGTCGCGGGTTTGCTGGTCTCGTGGGACCTTTGGCAGCATCGTCGACGCATCCGGTCTCTGGAGGCGTGGCACCTTGCTTTGGGCTGCATCACGTTGCTCGGGCTCGTCGAGTGTTGGCGAGTCGCCTACTACGACGCGTGGTTGCCCAACACTTTCCACGCCAAGACCTCACAAGGTGTCTTCGCGCACCTCGACTACAACAAGCACCAGCTGATTCACGACCCGGCTCTATGGGGTGCGGTCTTGGGTTGCCTCTTGCTGGCATGTGCCGTTCCAGGGTTTCGTGGTCGTCGCCTCGTCGTCGTCCTTGCGGCATTGGGAATGGCCGCCGTTGCGTTGCGAGTTCACATGTGGATGCCAGGAGCGCGCTTGCTGGTGCCGTCCTTGGCGTTGGCGCTGTGTGTTGGGGTGGCGAGCGTCACACAGCTTGCGGGATGGCGACGCTGGACGACCACCGTCGCGCTGATTGTGGCGATCAGCTACGAGGCACTGACACGCACCGCTGCGATTCGTAGCGCCGACGAGACGACGGAGGCGTCTCCGAATAGCGCTGCGGCTCAGGCGGCGCAGTATCTCGCGGCCCATGCACCCGCAGGATCCTGGTTGGCCGTTCGCGATGCGGGATTGTTCGCCTACTGGGTTGGAACCGGCGTGCGCGTCGCCGAAACCCATCAATTCGCTCTCACTCAGCCGAGTTTTCACGTTGCGATGGAGCGTCTACCCAGAGATCCCGAGTTCATCGTGACGACCGTGGTGCGCAAGGAAGAGCGCGACCCGTACTTCGGCGGCCGCGCCGCCTTGCTGCGCACGTCTACCGAATACGAATACCTGGGTCGGGTCAAACAGCACTGGCACCGCTTCTACGACATCTTCGTGCGCGCGGATCTCGACTTCCCCCCTTTGCCGGAAGAGCTCGTCGCGAACCGCGATGGAGTGCTCCAGTTGCACATGACCGGCCACGGAAGACGCAAGGCAGCTCAACGCAGGGAAAAGGCCCGGCAACGCAAACGCGAGTCTCGTCACCGGCGCTGAGCGTTTTCGATCGGCGAACGGCGCCTCCTGTCGCCTCGCGTTGCGGGGCGTGCAAGTTGGGTATCAACCTGACGCCGCGATCGTGTTATCTCTGGGGCTGTTGATGACCAGCTCGAGTATTCCGCCGTCGTCCACAGCGCCGTCGTCCGCGGTGCCGTCGTCCACGGTGCCGTCGTCCACGGTGCCATCGTCCGCGGTGCCGTCGTCCGTTGGGCCCCTGCCGCAGCGGGTTGCCGTGTTGATCCCGTGTCTGAATGAAGAGCGCACGGTTGCGGAGGTGGTGTCGGGGTTTCGTGCAGCTCTGCCGACGGCGGACGTCTACGTGTTCGACAACAATTCGACGGACGAGACCGCCAAGCGAGGCGTCGATGCGGGCGCGATCGTCGTGCCCTCGCCACGACCGGGCAAGGGCGCCGTGGTGCGCCACATGTTCCGTCTCGTCGATGCGGACGTCTACATCATGGCCGACGGCGACGCCACCTACCCAGCAGAAGAGGCCCCACGGCTGCTCGAAGAGCTCGTGCGCACCGGAGCTGACATGCTCGTCGCCAGCCGCATGAAGACGCAGACGGAAGGTGCCTTTCGACTCTTTCATCGCTTTGGCAACTGGCTGTTCGCGACGCTGATCAATCGTCTCTTTCGCGTGCGGCTGACGGACGTCCTGAGCGGTTACCGACTCTTCACGCGTGAATTCGTCAAAGTGCTACCCCTGAAGTCGGACGGCTTCGAGATCGAAACCGAGCTCACGCTCCAAGCCATCGGCAATGGCTTCGAAATCCACGAGGTGCCCGTGCCCTACGGCGTACGGCCAGAGGGTAGTCATTCCAAACTGAGCACCTTCAGCGATGGCGCGATCATTCTCAAAGCCATCATGAGCCTTTTCCGACGCTACAAGCCGCTCGTCTTCTTCACGTGGCTCAGCTTCGTCATCGCGCTCAGTGCACTGGCGGCAGCCACCTTGCCCGTGATTGACTACATCGAGCACAAGTACGTCTACCACTTGCCCCTCGCCGTGCTGGCGGCGGGTCTGGGGGTCTTGTCCGCGCTGATGTTCTCGGTGGGCCTGATCCTCGACAACCAAGCCGAGTACCACCGCAGTCAGATCATGGCGATCCGCGCCATTCTCAGTCACCGAATTCCACGATGAGCGCGTCACGACCCAAGTACGAAGGCGCAGACAATCTGCGCGCGATGGAAGCGGCGGTGAAGTACAACGGCTACCTCGTGGATCGCGTTCTGGCGGCTGCCGGCGAAGCTCGAACGGTGTTGGACTTTGGCGCCGGGCTGGGCACATTCGCTCGTGAGCTGCGGGGTCGAGGCAAAGAGGTCGCCTGTGTCGAGCCCGACGAAGAGCTGCGAGAGGTCCTGGCCCAGGCCGAATTTTCGGTCTGGCCGGACGTGAGCGTGGCGCCTCGAGATGCTTTCGAGTTCGCCTACTCGCTCAACGTCTTGGAGCACATCGAGCGGGACACCGACGCCCTTCGTCAGTTGCACGAACGTCTGGTCTCAGGGGGCCGCTTGTACCTGTACGTGCCGGCGTTTCCCGTGCTGTTTTCGAAGATGGACACTATGGTGGGGCATCATCGCCGCTATCTGAAGCGCGAGCTGGAGCAGAAGCTCAGCGCGGCGGGATTCGTCGTGCGGTCGTCGGGCTACGTGGATGCGATAGGCTTCTGCGCGGCGCTCGCCTATCGCGTTCTGGGTACGGACGGCAGTGTCTCGCCGGGTTCGGTGGGCACCTACGACCGTTGGGTCTTCCCGCTCAGCAGCGCGCTTCACCCGCTGACCAAGCGCTGGATCGGGAAGAACTTGGAAGTCGTGGCGTATCGCGTCTGAGGGCTCCGCCGCGGTGCGCGCCATGTTTGGCTCTGCCGTGCTGCGCGTCATGTTTGGCTCTGCCGCGGTGCGCGCACCAGGTCTGAAGGGCCTCAGCGACGTCGCAGGTAGACGGAATAGGGCCGGAACGTCTCCGCCAGCACGAAGTCGGTCTTGAGGGCCTGCGTCCACGCGGCGCCGGGTTTGAATTGCTTCGACAGCAACACGGCGTTGGCCCCTTGCAAGAAGGCCTCCGTGCGCTGCTGCATGGGGGGGATCGCCGCCAGGGGATTGGGGTGGCGTCGTAGCTCTGCCGGCAGTCGTAGGTTGACGCTGAGTTGTTCGACTCGGTACTTGCCGGGGACGTAACCGGGTGCGCCCATCACGACCACTTCGTAGGGCGACGACTCGGGCTCAGGCCCTCGAGCGTCCAGCGTGACCAGCTCCAGCCCGCCGAAGCGTTGGCGTTGGGTTTTGGGCTGGCGCCGCACCAGGTCGGCGAACAGTACGCTCGCCTGGGCCGTCGATGGGGGGCGATTGTTGGGCGGGTAGATGAGGTGGGTCACACCCTTCGAACGATACAGATCGTACAGTTCTTTGGGTGAACGGACTGGGTCGTACCAGATGTAGCTCTGGAAGGACTGCACATCGCTCAGGATGGTGCGGTCGATGCCCAGGGTCGTGCGGAAGTTCCTGGCCAAGATGACGGCATCTTCCGGCGTGGCTTTGCTCAGCTGCAGGTAAGCGTTGCGCTGGGGGTAGCGTTGTTCGGCGGTTCGCTTGCCCTCGAAGCCGCTGCGGATCAGATCACTGGCGGCCATCAGGCGTTGGTGCCCGGAGTAGAACCAGCCATCGGCCCCCCACACGAGCTGGGCCGCGAGCAACGGAACCAAGCCCAGGCGCGCCAGCGGCCCCAAGCTGCCCACGCGATAGATGAGCGCTGCGGTGATGGCGATGGGAAGCGCGTTGAAGTCCTGCAGGTAGCGATCGGCAATGTACGTGCAACCCCAGACCATGAACGCCAGGCCGCACACGGCGATGCCGATCCCGATCCGGCGCGCCTTGGGGACGAATAGGGCGCACGGCAGGAGCAACGTGAACAGGGAGCCGACGCTGAGGTAGTCTTTGGTGAAGCTGTAGTGCGGCTCGAAGGAGTGGGTGAAGAACAGCACCAAGGCGTCCCACAGCATCTTCAGGCCTTCGGACTGAGGTAGATAGCCGCGGTCGGGAAACGCTTGCTCGAACAGCAAGACGGAGCGCTCGTGGAATGGGATCGTGGGGAAGACCGCTTGCGCAAACGGGTAGATCGGATTGTGATGGAAGAGCGCGTTGCGCAGGAAGTGGGGCAGGCTGACTGCCAGTGCGACGCCCGGGACGATCGCTGCTGCCTGCCACAAGCGCTGCCAACTCGGCGCGGGCTTCGAGCCGTCTCTGAGTTTGACGCCGACGTGCATCAGCCAGCGCACGACGAACACGAAGCTGCAGCCCACGAGCATGTAGATGGCCTGATACTTCGTCAGCATGGCGCCGCCGATGACGGCTCCCATCAGCGCGCAGGTGCGCGGATTCATGCGCCACATGGCCCGACCGGTAGCGATCAACGCCGGGGCCGCGAACACACCCAGGAAGTGATCGGAGGAACCCCCGATATTCTGATCGTAGATGCTGATGCCGGGAAAGAGGAAGAACACGGGCCACAGAAAGCGCGCACTGCGCACTCCGAGCATCCAG
>JBNKZR010000178.1:0-13951 GCA_050301735.1 Polyangiaceae bacterium
AGCGGGCATGCCCGGTGCCTTCGAGTCAGCCTCGAAACGTCGTTGCAACAACGGTACCAGCGCTCGCGCCGTCGCAACGGCGCGCAGGGGATGGCGTTGCGGCGAGCTGCCTCAGAGCGTCAGTCGTGACGGATCGCCACACTGAGGCAAGAGCGCACGGCAGGGACCTACCTTTGCCCGTCTGCTGGTCTCCACCAATGGCAGGAGCAAACAAAGCTGAGGGCGAACCATCGACTTGCGCCGCTAGCCCGCCCTCAGGCCCTCCTGTTCATGACTTCCCGTAGATCGTGGAAGCATGCCGGCGCGATACTTCGTCCGCCGACGTCACGGAGTATAGTCAAGTGGGGCGAGTGCACAAACAGATCGACGCTGACTTTGCAGCGGGGGAGTCAGAGCGATGAACGCGTCGTTTCAACGCGCGGCAGCACTTTTTGCAGCGTGGTAGCGTTCGACGTAGGACTTGGCCAACGCTGTCACCGCGTCGGCACCTTCTCTCTGCAACAACTCGGGGTCGGCCAGTGCTGCACCGACTCCCAAAGCTGACGCACCTGCCGCGACATACTCGGCGATCGTGTCCAAGGAAACGCCACCCGTGGGTAGCAACTTGACCTGCGGCAGTGGCGCTTTGAGCGCTTTGAGGTACTTCGCGCCGCCCATCGACGAACACGGAAAGACTTTGACGAAGTCGGCGCCCTCTTTCCAAGCGGCGATCACTTCCGTCGGTGTCAAGCAACCGGGCATCACGGCAACGCCGCGCGCGTGGGCCGTCGCGATCAAGCCCGGCACGCTACCTGGGCTCACGACGAAGCGCGCGCCCGCGTCGATGCAACGCTCTGCGTCGGCGGGGGAAAGCACCGTGCCAGCGCCGACCAGTGCGTCCTTGCCCAGCCGCTCACTCAACTTGCTGATCACGGAAGCCGCCTCGGGCACGGTCATCGTGATTTCCAGGCTGCGGATCCCTCCGCGATGCAGGGCCACAGAGAGCTCGATGGCCAGCTCCGGCGTGCTCGCGCGCACGACCGGCAACAGACCTGCCGCTTCGATTTCTTGGACGATGGCTTCGATTGTCATGTCGGATCCTCGGGGAAGCTACCAGATCCTCGACGCTCCAGCCCCATCGCCTACAGGAGCTTCACGACCCAAGCCGCGCCGACGTAGGCGCCCAGTGCGGAGCCGAGGGTAGCGCCCACTGCGACCAGCAGCACGCGCGTGAATTGGTTTTGGTACATCCCCTTAATGGACAAGATGGCGTCGTTGATCCCTTCGCAGTCCTCGACCGTGGGATTTCGACGCCAGGCTTCGACCAAGGCCGCGACCATGCCCGCTCCGATGGTCGGGTTCAGTGACGTGATGGGGGAGGCGATGGCCGCGATCAGGATGGTCAGTGGCGTGGCCCCCGCAATCGCGGCGAACAGGGCGGCGCCCACCGAGTTTGGCAGGACCCAGGCATAGAGCATCTCGATCAGGCCTTGCCCCGAGTGCTCGCGGTAGCCCCAGTAGAAGGCCGTCAGAATGATGGTGGGAATGATCCACTTCAGCGAGCGCGAGAGAATCGTCGGCTTGGGGATGACGCTCAGCGCCTCTCGGTCGACCTCGCTGCCCAGATAGCCCACCATGCCGTTGACGTGCCCGGCGCCCACGACCGCGACGATGGTCTTGCCCGGCGCTTCTTGAATGGAGCTCATCAGGTAGCGGTCCCGCTCGTCGATCAGCGGCGTTTGCAGCTGGGGCATGTGCTTGGCGAACTCGCCCATCATCTCGTTGATGGTGTCGCGATCTTTCAGCTCCTCGATCTGCTCTTCGGTGATTTCGTTCGACGCGAAGAAGGAGCCGATCATGACCGACAAGAGCTGCATCTTGTTCCAGAAGCTCAGGTTGGCCCAGCTGCGCTTGAGCGTCGCCTGAATGTCTCGGTCGGCGAGCACCAACTCGGCGCCGACCTCTTCTGCCGTAGTGACCCCCGCGAGCAGCTCGGCGCCGGGTTTCACCCCGAGCTTCTCACCCATGCGGCGCTGGAAGGAGCTCAGCACCAAACTGGCCAACAAGAAGAGCACCTTCTTTTCGCGGATGATCTGAAAGATGTTCAGCTTGCGGAAGCGATGCTCGTCCGTCATCGCCTCGTAGCGCATCTTGTCCAACTCGACGCACACGGTGTCCGGTCTCACTTCCCGGATCACGCGTTGCACCTCTTCGACGCTGCGTTGTGAGACGTGGGCTGTCCCGATCAGGTGAATGTCTCGCCCCTGGTAGGAAAGGCGCGTAACGTTGCCAACTTCGCTCATTCTCGTTTTCCGGGCGCGGGCTCGCGAAGGTGCCTTCTAGCGGGCTTTTTCCCAGCCGGGTAGCGTCAAGTGGCGAGTTTCGGCGATCGGAGCGCAGGGGCTGCGGTTTTCCTGCACTGAACGCTCGAACGAAGCCCTGCCCCCTTCGCGATGGGGCCGAATTTCGACACTCACGCCCACATCGGCTTTGCTTCGCGGGAGGGTTGGCGATTCGGGGTTGGTTCGAACGTGGCTGCCTTCGACCAGCGTCGTTCGTTGGCCGCGCGATGCCCGGCGCGCACCGCGCGGGGAAGGTCTCGGGTTGGCGAGTCCTCCTGCCCGCCCCTGGCGACACGCGTGTCATCTGCCCGACTCGGCGGACTCGGTGTACACCCAACTGGCGATGAACAGACAGCTCTTGATCGACGCGGTGGTACGCCAGACGATGGTCTTGATCGCTCAGCTGGCGACGAGCGGCGGCGCCCGCACCCCCTTGGCGCATCTGGCTCACCAGGTGTTCGTGGATCTGACGGCGGAGCTGGAGGCCCAGGGGCTCAGTCGCAAGGTGACCGCGGACATGTTCGGGATCAGTCTGCGCTCCTACCAGCGCAAGCTCAACCGTTTGCACGAGAGCCGCACCGACAGCGGGCGCACGCTGTGGGAGGCCATCTATCAGTACTTGAGCGGGGACACCGTGCGCGCTCGCAAGGACGTGTTGCGGCGTTTCGGGCGGGATGACGTCGTGAGCGTGAAGGGCATTCTGCGTGATTTGGTGGACAGTGGTCTCGCGTTCGTCAGCGGCACGGGGGACGACGCCGTTTACCGAGCCGTGCGGGTCGAGGAGGTGCGCGAAGAAGACCGGCTCGCCAACGACACGCTGGTCTGGGCCATGATCTATCGTGAGGGGCCGCTGCGATTGGAAGAGCTCGCCAGGTCCTTGCGCGCCGAAGCCGAACAACTGGTGCCTATCCTGGAGCGATTGCTGGCCGCTGGTCACGTGCAGAAGGACGAGCCCGCGAAAGCCGAGGCGGACGACACCGACGGGTCCGTCGAACGGCCCGACGAGGCTGCCGTGTACTCGGCGCGCCAATTCCTCGTCGAGCGCGACGCGAGTGTGGGGTGGGAGGCGGCGGTCTACGACCACTTCCAGGCCGTCGTCCGCACCATCTGTGCACGCCTGGATCCGGACACGGCGCGCGAGACCCCCCGTGAGCACGTGGGCGGCTCGACCTACAGCCTGGACATCGACCGCGTTCATCCGCTGCGCGATCAAGTCTTGGGCACGCTGGAAAGAATGCGCAGCGAGCTGAGCGAGTTGCGTCGCTTGGTCAACGAACACAACGAACACACGCCCCCGAGTGTCGAGCCCGAGCGGGTCGTGCTCTACGCCGGCCAGTGCGTGCTTCCTCAACCGACGGAGTCCTGATGTCCAAGCCTATCTTCTTCGTTCCCATCCTGCTTCTGCTTGCGAGCTGCACCCCCGCGGATCCGGATCCGATCGATTCCACGGGGGGTGGCAAGCCCGGCCGTGTCGACAGCGAGTCGCACTTTCTGAGTTTCTGCGCCGAGGGTTGCGCCGAGGGGCTGCGATGTGTTTGCGGCGTGTGCACGCGAGTCTGCGATGGCACCGAGCAGTGTGACGATCTGGGGCGGAGCGTCGAGTGTGTGCCCCCGACGCCGGCCGAACCCGAATCCTGCGTGTATTCCCGCGTCCGCACGGTGTGCGATCTCGCGTGCTCGCAGGACGCGGATTGCGCCGAGCTCGGGGGTCAGTACGTGTGTGACGCCGGGGTTTGCCGCCAAGCGCCGCAGCCGACGGAGCAATGCGGCAGCATCATGACGCCGGCTTGCGACTCGGGCGAAGAACTCGTCACCGAGTTCGACGAAAACGGCTGCGCGACCCTTTCGTGTGAGGAACGCACGGGCTGCGCTCCTTTCTATCGGGCTGAGGACGCGCCGGGCTGTGAGGCACCCGCTCAGGAGGCCTACTGGTTCAACGCTGCGACGGGGCGCTGCGAAGTGCACGACGACGGCAATTGCCCCACGACCGACAACAGCTTCGAGACTCTGGAGCAGTGCTGGTCCGGCTGTGCTCCCGACTACGAGGGAAGCTGCATCACGGGCTGGGACGCCAACTTCGAGACGGCTGACGTGCAGTTGGTGGCGCAGAACAACCTGATGCTCGGGCAAGCGAGCATCAGCAAGACGCGAGCGCTCGGGGTCTTCGCTGAGCCCCGCCAAGCCACGTTGACGTATCCGGACAAGACTCAAACCCGGTTGATCCTCGAAGCGGAAAACGTGGAGGCCTACCACATGACGAGCATCGAGAACCCGGCCGGGAGCTTCGTGGGCATCGGGCCCTACTGTTGGGACACGGTGGTGGTGGAAGCGGACGTTCACTTCTACACCGAAGACGGTCGCTTCGACGAACATTGGCAACGTGTGCGCTTCACTGTCAACGAGTGGGACACCTTTACGAACGTGTCGCTGTGGGTCGAGGGTGATTGGTGGCCGGCACGTCAGTACGATGAGCCCGTCGCGGGAACGTACCGGCCCGACCTGGCGAGCGATGCGTGCTCGCTGGGCAGTCACCTCAGCATGGACCTGGTCGCGGGCGCGTTCAGTGGCAGCATCTATCACACGGTCGTGGACCTGCCGTGCGACGAAGTGACGGAAACGACGGGTATCAGCAACTCGACGCCAACGGAGCCCTTGCCGCCGCAAGAGCCGCCGCCTCCGAGTGGACCAGTGTGGAGCACCAGCGTTCGCTCCCCCATCGGCCAATTCTGCACCGCCGCCTCGCCCAACGTTCGTGGTCCCGGTGAACCCGCCGATACCGTTGCTGCGGCAAACCTGTACGAAGAGCCGCAACCCGACGATCGCTTGGCGGGCGATGTGGCGAGCGAGTGTGAAGTCGACGGCGGCGCCAACTGCGACCCCGGCGCGCTCATCACGCTGTGGGCGGCCGAGTGCATCGCACGCGCCGACGGCCTGGAAGCGGGCATCACGCCATGGTCGACGAGCTTGCACTACCTCGAAGACGAAGGGCGCCTCAGCTGGAGCGTCGGCAACACGCTCACCGACAACGGCACGGGACAGAGTTCCGGCGAGTCAGTGAGCATCGACGCCATCAGCGGTGAGGTCACCGGCAGGTTCGGCTGGATGGCGACGCCTTGAGCGGCGCTCACGTCGCAAAGCGAGAAAACGCAGTTCGTCGCCGGCTGCGCAGACCCGTGCCGGATCACACGGGTCCGCGCCTTGCGGCGAAGCCCTAGTTGCGCAGCGTCAGCAACAACTCGTGGGGCACTTCGAACACACCGCCCACGGCCCGCGGCATAGCCACCAGCATGGCGACGCGCCCAGGCGTGAACCCCACTCCGAGCCCCACAGGCAAGGGTACCGATATGTTCGGGAACATCCCTGTGTTGACGCGCCGGGTGATTTCGTCGGCGATGATCCCATCGGCCACCAGATCGACAACGCCGAGCGCCGTCGCAAGCAAGGCCCCGCCGGTGAAGATCCCGCCGACGTAGACCCACCAGGCGATGTCCGCGCTTGCGCTCAGAACGGCAACCGGTCCGGTTACCAAGTTCAACACGACATTGCCCCCTACCAGGCTGAGCGTGACGGTCGCGGTCACACGCAGCGTAGCATTGACCGTGACCGCGCCCTCTCCGAGACTTCCGGAAAGCGAGAGATCCAGCAGGATGCGGTTCGGCGTTGCCGTCGATGCGCGCACCGACGTGAGATTGATCGACCCCAGATCGGTGGGCACGATCGGCATCGCTCCAGTCCAAAAGAAGGGATGACCAGGAAGAAACGAGCCACCCGTCAGCGGCATCGCCGCGAGAACCGCCGGTCGCAGCAGGTCCTGAAGCAGCGCTCGGTTCGAGAAGATCAGCGCAACGCCTTCCCCGGAACCTTCACGCAAGTTGTCAGTCGTGGCCACAGATAGTGTACCCGGCGTGCCTCCAAGTGTCGCCCCGACGAGCAGTGTGCCCCGTGTAACGGCAATGGCGAGACCAGCTGTTGGAGGCGAAGTCGGCGTGAGGTTGGTGGGGAAGGTGAAGAGCGGCTGAGTGAGCGCCGGAACGGCCGACAGCGAATTCTGAAGCGCATTCATGAGCGCGTTTTGGATCGCTACCAGAGCGGCGGCGGTCGCCGCGGTTCCTGACGTCGCTACCACGTTCGCGAGTACCAACGTGAGCCCCGGGTCGGAGCTGAGGTCGACTGAGAGCGTTGCTCCCAATCCCGCGACCGTGGCTGCTCGGACTTGGAGCCCGCTGACGCTGAGAGTCGCGATGACTTGGGCGGTCATCGGCGCGGTTGCGCTGCCAGTCCCGATGGCGACTGGCCCGATGGGTGTCGCCGCCTGGAAGTCGAGATCGATGTCGAGGTTGATACGAAGCGCAGGGCCGGCGATCGGCTGCACCGTACGAACTGTCGGTGTGAAGGTTGCCGGTCCCGATACGCCAAGCGCAGGCAACGATATCGCTTGCGTCACGGCGGGTATTGGAAAGACACCCGCGGCAAGCGTCGTCAGAGGCTCGCTGCCAACTTCGAGGAAGACGTCGAAACCACCATGGTCTGTTATCACGATGCACCTCCCTGGATCGACTTGGCGCGGTTGATCGCTTGTTTGGCGAGCGTTTTTGCGATTGCGGGCGCAAGCGGAGCGGCCGCATCGACGGCAGCGTCGGGCGTGCTCTGGAATATGGCCCGATGCGCAGCGCTCTGCTGCATCCACGCTGCCACGCGTGCAAGGATCTCCCTGACACAGTCGGCGTACTCTTCCGGAGGCGGCAGGTCCGCACAGCTTGGAAGCAGCATGCCCAGCAGCATGTCCAAGAGATTCGGATGGAGTGCCCGCACGTGCTGCGCCACTTCAGGGTGGCGGTCCATCAGCACATCGACGGGTCGTTCGGCGAATTGTTCAGCTCGCTTCTTGTCCTCTGCGAGCCAAAGGGCTGTCTCCTTCAATTGCGCGAGGAGTTCCTTCGCTCGCTTTGGGTTGACCTCGAAGGCCTTCGAAAGCCCCGCCACGGATGGAAGGTCCAGAGCCGTAGTGGTACGAATCCTAGCGCTGGCGAGGGCGTAGCTATCCTTTGGGATGGTGCGACGCCGTGTGATGACGATCGGTTGCTCATCATCGCAGTCCGTCGGCTTTCCCTTGTTCGGCACTTTCTTCGGTGGTCCCTTGCGCTTTGCTGGCTTGCGTTCCTGCGCGGCTCTCCGTTTCGTCATTTCCGGTCTCGGCGTGCGCGTCCGCTTTGTTGTCGGCCTCTTCTTCTTTCCTGCCATTGCCCTTCCCTTCTGATTGTGGGTGAACTCTGAATACGATTGGTGCTGGTTCAGAGTCAATGAAGGGTTGGTCTTGGGTCTGTCGGAGTGCGTGGTTAAGGTGAATTTGTGGGAGGTTCAACTGTTGAAAGCAGTGGGGCGGGTTCATTGTTGAGTTGGAGGCTTGGCATGGCGTGGGAGTGGAGCCGGGTGTGTCTCCTCACTGTGGGAGCTGGATGGAGCCGATTTTCTGCGTGGCTGGGAATATCTGGGTGCGAGTGGAAGGTGGGAGAGATCCTCGTGTGTTGGGCCACGGTTGAAAAAAAGAGTGGTGGGTGGTGTGACGAAGGTGAATTACGGTGCAGCCAACTGCGACCCTGGCGCGCTCATCCTCATCGACGAAGGCTCGGGTCGGCGCTCCGGTGAATCCGTGAGCGTGGACGCCCTCGGTGGTGAGGCCTGCTCGATCAACCAGTCCATGCCGATGATGGCTGGCAGTGACTCACCTCGCGAGGTCGTAGTGCTCAGCGATGAAACGACCACGAAGCCGTGGGCGGCGAGCTGCTCGACCAGTACCGGATAGGGTCCGCACCAGCTGCCGGTAGCCGTGTCGACGACACACCGCGGCGGGTTCTGTTCGGGGTTGTCACCCTGACCGTTCGCCCTCACGAGGATGGGATGACGGTACCCGCTGTCCTCAGCGTCGATTCGGGTTCTTCACTAGTCAGAACCGCCGTCGCGGACGACGAGGACGCCGTAGGCTTCGAGTTCGTCTGATCCGGCGCTGGGCTCATCCCTCAACACGTCGTGGCCTTTGGGAACGTTGGGGAGCGTGACGGCTTCGTCGAGGGTGTTCATGAAGAACCACAAGCGCTTGCCCACCGCCTCACGACGCATGACGCTCACGCCGCTGGGCGCACTGGGCCAAAGCGGTGAAATGCCACTGCTTGCTACCAGCTCTGGCAGCATCAGCCGTAGCAGCGCGCGCGAGAGGGTGCTGCCAACGTAGTAGACGCTTCCGCTGCCTTGCCGTCGACGCACGATGGCGGGTTGCTTCTCGAGATGGGGTCTCCCGCCGAAGGTGGCGACGACTTCGGCGTCGGGCGCCGGCCGTAGTGATTCGTACCAGGACTCGACGGCGATGCTGTCAGCGCCCATTCGGAGCGAAAGGGGCCGCGTGCCAGCGTCATTCAGCTTCCCATACTCCTGCACCGCGGCGCCCGTGAACTCCCGCAGACAACCGGGCAACGTCTCCGAGACGATGTTGTTGTCGAGGTCACGACTCCCCGAGCGCGCCCCGACCACCAGCGTGCCTCCTGCGTCGACGAACGATTCGAGCTTCGGCATCCAGTTCGGATCGAACAGCGCGTAGTGCGGAATGACGTAGAGCTGGACGCCCCCCAGATCGTCGTCCGGATGAACGCAGCCCACGGCGAATCCGCGTTCCCACAGCTCGGCGTGCAGCTCCGCGCCCACGTCGGTGGGCGAAGGCAAGCCGAGCGAGTACGTCGTGTGCGACTCCTCAGCATCGAAGTCGCAGCTGGCGATCGCCACCTCGACGTGCACGCTCGTGCCCACGAGCTCCGGCCCCAAGACGGCGAATTCGCGACCGAGCTGCGCGAACTCCTCGTAGCGGCGGCGGGGCACGTCGTCGTGATCGAGGAGCCCACACCAATGCTGCTCGGCACCGAAGCGCGCAGTGCGCCAACGGAAGTACAACAGCGCGTCTGCCCCGTGAGCGACCGATGAATAGCTCATCAAACGCAGCTCGCCCGGCTCAGGGGCGTCGTGAAAATACGGCGGCTGTCCTCCGGGGCCTGCCTGGTGCTCGGGGACGATGAAGTTGCCCGACCAGGCCCGCGCACGGTCCAGCGCGTAGGCGTGGGCACGCATGCGCTCGTCGTGCTTCCAGCTAAACATCGGGTAGGTGTCGTAGCCGATGAAATCGAGATCGGCGCCGAACGCGCCGCGATAGTCGATGTGCCCGTACAGACCGTTGTGCGTGACGAACCAGCTCCGGTTCGTGGCCCGCAGGATATCCACCTGATCTCGCTGAAAACGCGCCGCCGTATCGGAGAGGAAGCGGAAGTAGTCGAGCTGGTGCGCGGGGTTCAGGTGAGTCGGCCGCGTACGCGGGGTGAGCACTTCCTCGAACTCGCCGTAGGTCTGTGACCAGAATTGGGTGCCCCAGGCAGCGTTCAGCCGCGCGATGTCATCGTCGAACTTCTCGCGACACCAGTGTTGGAAGGCGAGCTGACAATTGTCGCAGTGGCATTCCGAGAAGTGGCAGTGCAGCTCGTTGTCCGTCTGCCAACCGATGACGTGCGCGTTGTCGCGGTAGTGGGTTGCCATCCGCCGCGTGATCTCTCGCGAGTAGCGTCGGAAGGTGGGGCTCGCATGACAGGCGTGCTGGCGTGAGCCGTGCAGCATCGAGCGACCCTCGGCATCCTGACGCAACACGTCGGGATGCGCCGCAGTGAGCCATCTAGGGGGCGCCGCCGTCGGCGTACACAGCAGCGTCTCGATCCCGACGCTCGCCAGCCGTTCGATCGTTTCGTCGAACAAAGAGAAGTCGAATCGGCCTTCGCTGGGCTCCATCAAGTCCCAGGCGAACTCCGCTAGGCGAACCAACTGTATGCCTGCAGCGCGCATGCGCTCGGCATCGCGCGCCCGCGTGGCCGCGTCCCAGTGCTCGGGGTAGTAGCAGACACCGAACCAGAAGCGGTCGAGTGAGGTCGGACGCCGGTGCGACCCGGGCGTGCACCGATGATCGAAGCCAACCACGGCGCACGACTATCACGTTTCGTTCGACGACGGCGCCCATCCGGGGCGGATGGACGTTGCTCCGGTGCCGTCAGGGTTGACGGCGCCTGTCACAACGTCGCCAAGAGGATGGCGCCTGCGACGTCGGACCAGGGACAGAGCAGAAGCCGCCGCGGCGAGAACTCCCCAAGGCACCGAAGCTCCCCCGGGTGTTGGCGGATCGGCTGGCGACATGGGTGCCGGCGGCGCGGCCTGCTCCAGCCCAACCCGCCGACGTCGCGGTCAGCCTCGAAACGACCGGACTCGTAGGTGGTCGTCGAATACACCTCGGCGCTGCTCACCGCGTGTGCTGGCGAAGCAAGGAGGAGGGCGCCGAGGGCGCAACCAAGGAAGGTGAAAAGTTGGGTTTTGGTGAAAATGACGAGTGTTCGCATGCGGAGGGGGTGTTCGGATTTGGTGCGTGGGCCTGGTCCGTCGCATGTGCCACGGCACGAAATGCGGGCTTCGCATTTCTTGTTAAAGTCGTCGCCGCGTGCGCCGCGTGACCCGTTCTGCAAACATGAGGCGTCCGAGTCCTAAGCGACGGCAGAGCTGCCGTCGGGGTTTCGTCGTCCGATGTCCGAAACAATCTTGCACCAGAGCTTCCTGCCCGAGTCCCGCGGCGTTCACGCCTACGTCTGGAAGTACTCGTTGGAGAACCGTGGGCGGAGGCCTAGGCACTTCCACGCCGAGCCAGAGCTCAACCTCGTGACCCGCGGCTGGGCCGAGTTCGGCATCGGTGAAGCGACGGTTCGCGTGTCGGCCGGCGCACTCGTCGGCTTCCCCGCAGGGCAAGATCACATCCTGCTGCGCTCCTCGCCCGACGTCTTCCTGTTCGCCATCGGTATGGACCCGATGCTGGCTTCCGAGGTGTCCCAGGGACAGCCCGGTGGAGTCGCCGTGCCTCTGCACCTGCGGGTGCCAGCCCGCGAACTCGCCTCGGTCACGCGTCGCGCAGAGCTGATCGTCGACCAAGCCGGGGTGGACGCCCCTTGTGCTGAGCTCTGGGAACACATCCGTTGGCTCGGTCAACGCGCGCCCGAGGGACGAGGCGGGCGTTTGCACGTCTTGACCAAGCGCGCGCTCGCGGTGGTCTCGGAAGCCCCGGAGCTCGGCCTGGCCGAGGTCGCGCGCCAGACGAAGGCCGACCCATCCGAGGTCAGTCGCCATTTTCACCGCGATCTCGGCATGACCTTCGTTCGTTATCGCACGCGTTTGCGCCTGCTTCGATTCATCGATCTCGTCGCAGAAGCCAGAGGTGACTGGACGTCGGCTGCCATCGCTGCGGGTTTCGGTTCTTACTCCCAATGCCACCGCAGCTTCCGCGCAGAGCTCTCCTGTTCACCCCGCGCCTTTTTCAAGCTGGGCGTGGGAGAGGACATGCAGCGCACGTACGAGGATTGACGCGGGTCACGCGCCGCTGAAGACAGCGATCCGCTCCAGCACCCGCCTGCCGTCGCGCGCGAAGATGTCTCCGTGATGCGCGCCTGGCACGCGCAAGAGGGTCGCGTCTGGGAGCGTCTCGGCGAGCTCACGCCCCATCCAAAAGGGCACGATCTCGTCCCGATCCCCGTGGATCACCAACGTGGGCAGCCGGAGCTCGGCGGACTTCGACAGCGTGTCGAAGTGATCGCGCAGCAGCCAGCCCGCGGGTGCGATCGGCACGACATCGGAGACCAGGTCCGGGATGGACGTGTACGGAGCTTCCAGGATCAAGCGGGAACCCCAGCCACGTCGCGCCATCTCCGCGGCGACCCCTGTGCCCAGTGAGGTGCCCCACAGGATGAGGCGTTGGCGCTCGATACCTCTCTGCACGAGCTGGTTCAGGACCGCCTCGGCATCGAGGTACAGGCCGGCTTCACTGGGCCCGACGCCTCGCGACTGACCATACCCCCTGTACTCCACGAGGACCGTCGACAACCCTCGCGCGGCGAGCGTCCGCGCCAGCTGGGCCCGGGTGGCAGCTGTCTCCCGGTTGTTGTGGAAGTAGACGACGGTGGGGGCCCGGGCCGAAACCGACAGCCCGAACGCGCGGGTCAGAACGCCATCCTCGGCTCGCACGACGATTTCCACGAAGCCCGCTGGTGTCTCGCCGCCAGACACCTCCGAGACTGGAAAGAGGAAGCGTCGCGAGGCGTCGCGGATCCCGAACCCGATCGCGAGCAGCACCACGAGCAGAGTGGTGTACCGGAGCAGCGGACGCGATGAGCACACCTGACTTCAGTAGCACGGGCAGTGTCTGGCGGCGAGCGAGGTCCGCGCCTACAATTGGCTGGGCATGTGGGAGATGCTGGGCTCGGCGACGGATCTTCTCCACGCCATCTTGATGGTGGCGTGGGTGGTCGGACTGCCCTTGTTGTTCGTCCGGCGTTGGCCTCGCTTGCGGCGCGGCTACGCGATCTACGCTGTGACGTTCGTCGTCCTATCGCAAGGTTCCCAGGCGCTGCTCGGCGAATGTTTCCTCACGACGGTTGCCCGCTGGTTCTGGGAACATCCAGCTGCCGGAGCTGCGACGCCGGGAGATGTCGAGGAGTGGTTCACGGTGCGCCTGGCGCACACGGTGTTCGGCATGTCTCCCGCGCGCCGAGCCATCACGCTCATCTCGGAGGCGCTCGCCCTGGCGACCGCCGCTGGGGTGCTCTATCACCTGCACGATGAGCGGGTGTCTCGGCGTTCGCGGTGAGGGCCGTGATCAGGGGGTGTGCATCTTCTCCTTCTGGTGCGGTAACGCCGATCATCAATCATCTCATCTCCCAATGCACCAACCTGTTCATTGATTTCGCTCCTTGGCCGTTCGCGGTGAACGGCTGATGCGGGCCGAATGGCAACCTTCACGCCAAGGGGTGCGGGCCGTGCCTGTGCGAAGATCTTCGATGCACGCTCATCGTGACGTGGGTGCAAGGGCAGCGTGCTAGCGCATCCTTGGACACCTGCCGAATGCCTGCCCCATTTTGATCCGAGGGGGGCCGAGTGGGGCAGCAGGGTGTGGTCATTCGCGACGGCGAGTATGGCTTGGCCGAGGACGTGCGTTCGGTTAGGCTCGGCCCATGCGCGTTGCCATCCTGTTGCCGGCGCTGATCCCGTTCCTCATTTTCGCGGCCAAGGACCACAAGCTGCACATGCGGGGGCGCCCCGTGCCGCTGATTGAGCACGTTCTGCACGCGGGGCTGTTCCTCACCCTGATCGTGCTCATCGGCGGCGCATTTTTGGCGTCGTTGCAGCAGATGTTCTACGGGCTCGTCGGCTTCCTCGCGCTGGGTGTGGTGGATGAGCTGGTGTATCACCACGACATTCCTGTGGAGGAGCACTCGATCCACGCCAAGCAACACTTGTTGCTCTTCGCCTTCGTGGCGCTCGCTTTCGCCCTGTCCTACTTCGGAGGGTGGGCGGCTTGAGCGCAGACGTGGCGGAGGTGCTGGGAGGATTGCCGTGCACGCCCCGGGCGGAAGAGTCCTGGAAGCACTCGGAGCTTCGCAACCGAGCTCTTCGGTGACGTCGAGCAAAAGAAGCGGGTGCTGTCGAGCTCTTGAGCCGGTGCGCGTGGATCATCAGGATCTATCTGGGGCCGCTGCATGAGACGACAGATGTACCATCTCCGGCGATCTGGA
>JBNKZR010000179.1:0-13887 GCA_050301735.1 Polyangiaceae bacterium
GGTGGCGAGGGCAATCAGGGTGAGTCCGGTGTCGGCGGAAGTCCGGGCACCAGTGGCGTGGGCGGGAGCGCTGGCGAGACGGGAATGGCCGGGACCCCTGGCATCGGCGGAACAGGCGGGAGCGCTGGCGAGACGGGAATGGCCGGGACCCCTGGCATCGGCGGAACAGGCGGGAGCGCCGGCGAGACGGGAATGGCCGGGACAGGTGGGAGCGCCGGCGAGACGGGAATGGCCGGGACCCCTGGCATCGGCGGGACAGGTGGGAGCGCCGGCGCCGGAACGGGTGGTAGTGGCGGACAAACGAGTGGCGCTGGCGGCGCGGGTACTGGGGGAGCAGGCGGCGCTGGCGGCTCAGGAGGTGCTGCGGGCGGGGCTGGCGCGGGTGGCGAGCCGGGCGGGCCCGCCGTCTGCGTTCCCGATGCTGACTGTACTTGCGCGGATTACGGAGCAAGCGAGTATCGGTTCTGTGTCACGGAGGCCACCTACCAGGACGCTCTGACAAGCTGTGAATCTGCTGGAATGGCACTGGTGCGCGTGGATGACCAAGCGGAAAATGACTGGCTCTTGGCGGAGTTTTCGTCGCTTGGTTTGTTCCTCGCCGTCAGCCAGCCGATGGTGTTTCTCGGAGGCACCGACGCGGCGGTGGACGGCGAGTGGCGCTGGTCCGACGGTGATGTGTTCTGGAATCAGACCGACGGCGCGGTCTTGTACACGAACTGGTGGCCCTACTTTCCAAAACCAGGCATGCCAGGCGATTGTGTTGGCATGCTCGAGGATGGCACATGGGCGGAGCGTGACTGTGGCTCAAGCAGCGTGACGTTCGCATGTGAGACCCAATAGTCGACAGGTTCTTGGGCGACGGCGGCTTCCAACACCCCATCCAGACAGCCGAGATGCTCGACGTCGTGTCTACGTCAGCTCGGACCGCGCGCCGATGGTGAACGAACTGTCCGGCCCCTCACCGCCTACAGCAGGTCATACATGCCCGGGACAGCCGACGCGATCGGACTTCAAACTTGCCGGCAAACGTGTGCGCGATGGCCAACGCCTGCCCGCGAGGGGTGCAATCAGCGAGCCTGCGCAGCTGTCCAGCAACCGACGTCGTGTCTGCAGGCGCGGCGGGCCGCCGTGTCGAACGGGCACAGCCACCTTCGGCGCGGCTTGAATCGACAAAAACCCCAGGGAACCGTTGGGGTCGGAAACTATTTGTAACTTCCCCGCTCCGCTCCATCACTATGAGGACATGGTTCAACGGCCGGCCCTTTCGAGCCCCCGTCTCTCGCTGGTTCAGCCGGTGGAGGAGGCCGACTTGGTGGCGAGATGCCGGAGGGGGGATCAGGCCGCGCTGCGCAGGTTGTTCGAGCGTGAACTTCCCCACGTGCACCGGCTGCTGTACCGAGTCGTGGGCTCGAACACGCACATGGACGACCTACTGCAGGACACCTTCCTGGAGGTATTTCGCTCCCTGCCGAGTTTCCGCGGCGAGTCGTCGATCCGCACCTGGATCAACCGCTGCGCCGTGCGCGTCGCCTACGCGCACTTCAAGCGCAAGGCCCGCGTCCCATTTCTGGAGCCGGTGGAAGACATCAGCTCACAAGCACCCGGACCGGAGGAGCGCACGTCCCGACGCGAGGCCGTTCGACGCTTGTACGCCGAACTCGACCGCTTGGAGCCGAAACAGCGCACGGCCTTCGCCCTCTCCGCGATAGAGGGCTGCTCGCTGCGCGAGGTTGCGGAAGCCATGAACACCACTCTGACGACCGCGAAGGTCCGAGCGTGGCGCGCACGGCGTGCGCTGGAAAAGCGAGCTGTGAAAGACCCGCTCCTGTCGGAATTCCTGACGGATGCAAAGGACGAAGAGGAGTTGGTGCAATGAAGAACCTACTTCGCGTCGACGTGGAACCGTTGAGTGAACAGCGCAAGGAGCGCATCGAGCGTGCTCTGTTCGAGCAATTCGAGCGTGAGGCGTTGCAGCGCGCGCGCTGGCCGGAAGTGCGTCGCCGCTCGGGTCAGCGGGTGTGGCTTGCCGCTGCGCTGGTACTCAGTGCACTGATGGTGTTCGGCCTGTCTCTGGATTGGGCGCCGGAGCAGGCCAGTATCGACCATCCATCGCGAATCACGACTGGGGTGAGCGCCTCACATCTGGCACTGCCGGGTCTGGCACTCGACGTCGAGCCCGAATCGGCAGTGGTCGTGAGCGCAGAAACGACCCAGGGCATGCTGCTCGTTCTCGATCACGGCAGCATCGTGTGTCGGGTCGCACCACGCGCCAGTGACGCACCACTGATCGTACAGGCCGGCGCAACACGGGTGCGGGTCGTCGGAACACGCTTCAGCGTCACTCGAGAAGGTGAAGTCGCTCGGGTGAAGGTATTCGAAGGCGTGGTCGAGGTCACCGCTGGCAGCAACGTGGTGCGCGTCGGTGCGGGCGAAGAGTGGCCCGCGGCGCCGTCCCAACAGCCCGACACGAGTGCTGACCCCGAACCGAGTGCGGACGTCGAGCCCGAGCCGAGCACTCCAGCGGTGGAGCAAGCCCCGAGTCGAGACGCCGAGCAAGAGACGAAAGAGCGTGCCTCGCGTGAAGCGCGGCGTCGCTCCGGCTCCTCGTCGTCGAAGCGCAGCGCGGGCGACTCCAGCGGCTCGTCCCGCGACTCGGAACCAGAGCGAGATCCGTCCACGGAAGCAGCGCTCGAGCCCTCTCGCCCGACCTCGCAAACCACCTTCGAAGAAGCAACGGCCCTCGAGCGCCGCAATCCAGCACGCGCGTCACGCCTCTACCAGAAGCTCGAATCCGGCTCCGACTCGTGGGCGCAAAACGCCTTGTTCGCCCGCGGGCGTCTGGAAGCGTCACGCGGCAATTCGAAAGAAGCGCGCCGCTTGCTCGAGCGCTATCTCAAACGCTTCCCCCGCGGCAGCAATGCCGAAGATGCACGAGCGGTTCTGCGACGACTGAGGTAGTGTCGCCGTCGCATGCTTCGGATGCTCGCTGCGCTGGCTGTCCTCGTCGCCGTGCTCTCGTCGAGCGCGGCCGCCGAGGCGAGCCAGCAGCGCGTCGCCGTATTGCAGGCGGACGACGAACTGCTGCGCGCGATCTCGCTGGCGCTCACTCCCTGGGGCCTCGAAACGTTGCGCAGTGATGCGGCCCTGCCGAGTTCCTCGCAGCCCGACGCGGTTCGCGGGGCATCGCTCCTCGCGCGCCAACTCGACGTGCAGGCCGTCGTTTGGATGACGAGTCTGGACCAGGGCTCGTTGCTCTGGGTCTTCGACGTTGGCACCGGGGACGTCACGACGCGCATCCTGGCCGAAACGCCACCGCTGGATGGAGCGAGTGCCGCTTCCGTCGCGCTGAGCATCAAGACGGTGTTGCGCGCCAGCGTCATCGCACCGCCGCACGAGCGCTTTGGAACACTGCCCTCGGAAGCAGAGCAAAGTCCCGTTTCTGCATTGGAAGCAGGGGCCAGCGCGCTGTGGCTGACCCGTCGCGACGTCGCCTTCAGGGGCCGGTTGGACGCTGTGTTGTGGCACCCGAGCGCGCGTCGCTGGGGGCTGAGTCTGTCGTTCTCGGCCGGTCCAGGGCTGCGAATCGAAGGCGCCGCCTACAGCGGGCGTTATCGTGAGCTCGTTGGCGGCGGCAGAGCACGCTTCCGCGTGGTCGACTTGCCGGCAGTCGCGGCCATCGTAGGCGTGGGCGGCGCGCTTCACTGGGCAACGCTGCGGGGCAGGGTCGGCGCGGGCTCACTCGATAGCAGCGTACAACGACTGAACGCCTCCATCGATCTGGAAGCGACCGTCAATTTTCCAGTGACGCGCGGGCTCTACCTGGGCGTCTCAGCGAGCGGTGCCTACTTTCCGGAATACCGACGTTACCTGGTCGCTGGTGATCCGGTCTTTTCGCCCTGGCCGTTCGTGGCAAACCTGACAGGACATTGTGGTGTCGAGCTGTTCTGAGACGCCCAGCGCCCACATCGCGTGGGTGTGGTGTGTGGCAGCCGTGCTCAGTGTGTTCGGCTGCCGACGCGAGGACATCGAGCTTGGGCCTGGCCTGAGTACGCAGCCCCCGCTGGCGCCCGTGCCAGTTCCGATGGTCCTGCCTGACGCGCAGGCCCCCATTCCCAGTGAACCACCCGACGCCCAAGCCCCCGAACCGCCACGTGACGCGATGACCGCGCTGCCACCGGTAGTCCCGTCGGTACCCGAAGCGATCCCGTCCGTGCCGGACGACACCCCTGCCCAACCCGAAGATTGCAGCGCCTCGATCCCGGAGGGTTTGCTCGGGGCTCGCCCACCAATGGGGTGGAACGGCTACAACGCCTTCGGTTGCGACTCCGAACTCGACGAAACCAAACTCAAAGCCATCGTGAAGGCGATGATCGACAGCGGGATGCAAAGCGCTGGCTACCACTACGTCAATCTCGACAGTTGCTGGCAACTCGAGCGCACGGAGGATGGCGAGCGAGTCATCGACACGGAGCGGTTGCCAGGCGGCATCGAGGCGCTCTCGGAATGGGTGCACGATCTGGGGTTTGGCTTTGGATTCTACTCCCACATTCAAGACTGCCAACAGATGGCCGGCGGGGCAGGCTTCGAAGAGATGGACGTGGCCAGCTACGTCGCCTGGGGTGTCGACTACTTGAAGTACGTGCCGTGCGGCACCGGAGGCGCCGAGCTACGAGGGGCCGTAGAGGATCTGGCCGCGGTCTTGGCCCAAGCAGATCGTCGTATCGTGCTGAGTCTCGCCGCACCGCCATTTCAGGAGTGGATGCGAGATAGCGTTCAGCTTTGGCGCACCTCGGGCGTTGCAGCACCAACCTGGTCGTCAATCGTGGCCGCGATCGACGCCACCGTACCGCTGGCGGCGTACGCGCGACCAGGTGCGTTCAACGACCCGGACATGCTCGAGATCGGCAATGGAGATCTCACGGCAGGGGAGAAGCGCGCGCAGCTCTCGGTGTGGTCCGTTTTGTCGGCACCCTTGCTCGCCGGCAACGACTTGACGGACATGACGGAGGAGACCCGCGCCATCCTCACCAACAGCGACGTGATCGCCATCGACCAGGACCCACTCGGTCTGCAAGGCACCCTGGTGCGACGCGAGGGCAACGTCGAGCTCCTGGCCAAGCCCTTGGCCGCCTGTGGAGCCCGCGCCGCTGTACTCTGGAATCGCGGCACCACGACCACGAACTTCACGGTGACCTGGGAGGACGTGTGGCTGGAACCCGACGCGGGCAGCGCGCGAGACTTGTGGTCCGATACCGAGTTGGACGCGACGGCCCAGGGCGTGTCGGTGACCGTGCCGGGCCACGATGCGGTCGCCTTGCGCATCCAAGGCACGGAGCCACCGCTGCCGAAAGGGCGCGTCTATCTCAGCGATCTGCCCTGGACCTACGTCACGAACGGCTTCGGCCCGGTAGAACTGGATCGAACCAACGGCGAGGACGAACCCTTGGACGGCGCGCCGATACGCCTGCGCGGCGCCGCTTACGAAAAGGGCCTCGGAGTGCACGCCCCCTCGTTGATTCGCTATCGTCTGGGCCAGAAATGCTCTCGCTTCGCCGCGGACGTCGGAATCGACGACGACGTGGACGGCAAGGGCTCCGTTCAGTTCGAGGTGTGGGCGGACGGCGAGCGTCTGTTCCAAAGCGGCCGAGTGACGGGGACGAGCCCGACCCAGAGCGTGGACGTGGACATCCGGGGCCGGCGCGAACTGCGACTGTTCGTGGGTATGGGGGGCGACAACTTCACGTTGGACCACTCCTTGTGGGCGGGAGCGACCCTCGAGTGCGACCCATGAGCGCCGCGGACCAGATTTCTCCGTAACCTTCGCTGTGCTCGGAACCACTACCCCACCATGCGCACGCATTCTTCGGTCAAAGTGCCAGGTGGGCGAAAAACTACATCGCGGGTTCGAAGTTTTCGGCTCTGGAGCGCAGGAAGTTGTCTGCTCCTGGTCGCACTCGGTTGTGGAGAGGGCGACGGGAGTGGCTCTGACAGCCTCCTGGGAGCTCCGCCGGGCGCTGGACCGGGCGGCGGCGTAGCAGCTCCAGGTGGCACGGGTGGGCCGGCCGCCGGAGGAACGGCTGCCCCCGGCTCATCTGGCGCGGTCGCCACGCCGGGCGTTGGTGCAACACCAGCCGGCACGACTCCCGGGGCCGTCACGCCGACGCCCGACGGAGAGATGCCTGCAGTGCCCACGACACCAGCCGCGGATGGTGTCTCGCCGACGGTGGATGCGACGGCAGCTTGCGCTGCAGAGCCGCCAGCGCCGCGCGCTCCCATCCGACGCATCACGCGTTTCGAGTACAACAATACCGTTCGCGACTTGCTCGGAGTGACATCGAACCCAGCTGACGCACTGCCGGGTGAAGAGGCGGGAAGCGGCTTCGGCAACGATGCGGACGCCCTCGGCGTTTCGCGCTTGCTGATCGACGGCTACCGTGCTGTAGCGCAACAAATCGCGGAAGAGGTTACCGCTAGCGCAGACGCGATGATGAACGTCACGGGTTGCGACCCTGCCACTGGCGAAGAGGCCTGCAAGCAGAGCTTCCTCTCGAGTTACCTGACACGCGCCTTCCGTCGTCCACCGGATGCTGAGGAGCTGAGCGCGTATGACACCGCCTTCAACGATGGCCAGACTCTGGGCGGCGACTTCACGAGCGGCGTGCGTGCCGTGATCGAACGCTCCCTGCAGTCCGCACCGTTTCTGTACCGAGTCGAACTCGGCGAAGTAGTGGATGCAACCCGCGCGCGACCCACCAGCTACGAGATGGCGACTCGCCTTTCCTATCTGCTCTGGAGTTCGATGCCAGACGAAGCATTGCTCGACGCAGCTGCGCAAGGAACCCTCGATACGCCGGAAGGTGTGCTCACGGAAGCGCGTCGCATGCTCGCTGATCCGAGGTCCAAGGACAGCCTGCGCTACTTCCATGGCCAGCTGCTCGGCATCTCGGGCCTCGACTACCTCGAGCGCGACCGCGAGATTTTTCCCGCGTTCCAGCCGGGTATGGGAGCGCTCTTCCGACAGGAGACGGAGACGTTCTTGGACTACGTCGTTTGGGAGGGAGCGGGTGACTTGAACGCGGTCTTCACCGCACCTTACACCTTCGTCAACGGCGCGTTGGCGGAGTTCTACGGCATCGACGGCGTCACCGGTGACGAGTTCGTGCAAACGCCCGTGGACACGACCAAACGAATGGGCCTGCTCACTCAAGCGAGCATCCTGAACGTGACCACTCCAGGCAATCGCACGAACCCGGTGGTGCGTGGCAAGTGGCTCTACACCAAGATGCTGTGCGGCGTCGTGCCGGACCCGCCGATGAACGTGCCCAAGCTCGAAGAGCCGGAGCCGGGCATCGCCATTCGTGAGCGCCTGGAACAGCATCGAGAGGACCCCGCCTGCTACGGATGTCACATGCTGATGGATCCGATCGGCCTGGCCTTCGAACACTATGATGGCGTCGGTTTGTGGCGCGACACCGACAATGGTGCCACCATCGACGACAGCGGCGAGGTACCGTCGACGGACATCGCTGGTCCCTTCCAGGGCGTGCTCGAGTTCACGCAGAAGCTGGGGCAAAGCCAAGACGCTCTGAGCTGCTACGCAGGTCGCTACATGACGTACGCGTACGGCCGAGCCCTCGACAGCAACGACACGTGCAGTCGGGCGACAGCCGAGACCGCGTTCGCACAACAGCAAGGCAACATCCAAGAGCTGATGCTCGCGGTGACCCAAACCGACGGCTTTCTTTCGCGCCCGCTGGTGACGCCAGGACAGTGAGGAGACGAGCACCCATGATCACTTCGAAGAATCGTATCACCCGCAGAACCATGCTCCGAGGCGCTGGCGGCGTGGCCGTCGGCTTGCCCTTCCTCTCGGCCATGCTCCGTCCTGGACGGAGCCACGCGCAGGACAGCACGCCGCTCCGGCTCATCGTCTTCTACAACCCGGGCGGCACTCTGCTCGACCGCTGGCGCCCCACGGGAAGCGAAACCGACTTCACTTTGCAGCCAATGATGTCAGCGCTCGCTCCTTTCCAGGACCGGCTGGTGTTCGTCGACGGGGTCGACCTGTCGATCACTCGGCTCGGCAATGGGCACCCGCACAGCCGTGGCATGGGCGGCGTGCTCACAGGTACGGAGTTGTTGGCGGGCAACTACAACACCAACGGCGGTAACGCGGGATTCGCCGCAGGAGCGTCCATCGATCAAGTGATTGCCGCGAGCAACTCGGACGGACTGCGTTTCCCCAGCCTCGAAGTCTCGGCAGGGTGGTCGACGGGCATCACGGCCGGTGGCCAGCCTCATCCCGGCAACATCATCAACTACCAGCCGCCGTCTGGCGGAGGCCAAGCTGTCCCCGTGCCGCCGGCAACCGATCCATTGAACACGCTCAACCGCGTATTCGCGGGGCTCGACGGCGATGCAGACGCAGCTACCCAATTGATCGCCTGGAACACGTCGATCCTCGACGGGGTTCAGGACGACTTCAATCGGGTGATGGCGCAGCTCAGCGCCGAGGACCGCGCCAAGTTGGAAGCCCACGTGACGCTAGTCCGCGAGACGGAAGAAGGGCTGAAGCAAGTCGTCGCTGCGGGCTGCGTCGCGCCCACGAGTGTCGACCCCACACCGGGCTACTACGATGACCCGATCGCAGACGGCGTCTCGAGAGGCGCCGAGGATGGCGGCAACATGTCGATCACCACGGGCGCCAAGGTGCCGCTCAAGGGCGACGTGATGAGCGACTTGCTGGTCACTGCCATGGCTTGTGATCTGACGCGCGTCGGGACGATGCAATGGTCGGATTCCGAGGCCAAATTCATGCTGGGCTTCCTGCAAGACCAGAACGGACAAGCGCTCACGGATCATCACCACGGCTACCAGCACGACCGCGGGTTTCAGCCCGGTTCGCTCGAGGTCATCTACAAATTCTACATGGAGAAGCTCGCCTACTTGCTGGAGAGACTCGACGCCGTCAACGAAGGCGAAGGCACGATGCTCGACAACTCCCTCGTGCTCTCGGTGTCGGAGATCCAGATGCCCGAAAACCACGCCCAAAACAACATGCCGTTCATCCTGGCTGGCAGGGCCGGTGGCCAGCTCGAGACCCAGCGCTGGCTGAAGGTGAACTCTCAGCCCCACAACAACATGCTGGTCTCGATCCTGAACATGTTTGGCATTCAGGATCAGACGTTCGGGCACCCCGACTTCTGCACTGGTCCTCTCGCTGGGCTCGTGTGAGATGACGCGGCGTCGGGTCGAGGGGACCTGACGCCCGCGCGGCGACCGGTGGCACCGGGCTTTCGACGGGCTCGGGCTCGCCCTGGCGACCGTCGTGTTCAAGTCCCGACGGGGGCGCGCAACGAACTAACGCAGAGCCCGGCTCAACGCTCAACCGAGCTCAGCTCGAGCAAGAAGCCAGAACTACGGCGCCACTTCCACCGAAACGACGTCCAGCTGCACGAATTGACCGTCGTACCAATCCGGCGCCGGCGGCACATCCGGAACGACCATCTCGTCGAAGTTGGACACCTGATGACCGTCGGGTACGGAACCATCCCCATCGACTTCGAAAGTGACTTCGCTGCCGCCACGTATCTGCACGGTCACCTCGTAGTCCAACACGAAGTGAACGTGCCCAGTCGTGGGGTTGAAGTTGAAGAAGTAGTGCTGCTCGGGATCAGCAACCGTCATCATGTAGGATGTGTACCCGGCGGCGCTCGTCGTGCCCCCGATGTAGAAGCGCTCACCTTCGAGCCTCCCACCCGTGTAGGTGTTGGGTTCCGTCAAACCACGCACTCGAAAGGTCACGTCGTAGACGGTGTCGGGATCTCCGCCCATCATTTTGACCGTCGTCTGCCGGTCCACTTCCGGTGCGACGTTGCAGTTGCCGTCTCCGGTGTGGTTCTCAGCGCCGGGAAGACACGGGCACTCGAAGCGGAACATGTCGAGCTCGACGGCAGGCGAAGGTATGTCGCCGGGATCGGAACCCGCTCCCCCAGCGTCAGCACCGCCGCCGGTCCCTGCGAGCATTCCCCCGTTGCCCCCGGAAGCAGCGTCGGGATCTGCACCGCCAGCACCGCCGCTTCCTGGCTCACCTCCGGAGCCGCCGCTCGATTCAGCACCTTCGAACCCACCGATGCCGCCGTTCGTCGTCGCATCGAGATTGGCGCCGCCACCAGCGCCACCGATCTCGCCATCGGCGGTGGGCTCTTCGACGGGGGAGACAGCAGGGTCGCTCCCCACCGAAGGAGTCGGAGCGATTGGGCTCGTCGCTGCCGGCGGAGGCGCAGCAGTACCGGCACCCCCGACTGCGGTAGCACTCGTGGTCGGGGTGCCACCAGATGGAACGGTCACGCCCGCCGGCCCTGCTGAGCTACCAGCGGGAGTTGTCGCATCGTCGTTGGTGGCCGATTCGCTACAAGCAACCAAGGCCAGCAAGCCGGCGAAGTTCAGTACAAGTAAACGCACACGCAGCTAGTGGCGGTGAGAGCTGGTTTGGTTACACCTACTAGGCTTCGCGCCCAGCCCACGGCGCTAGATCCGGGCCCGCCAGATTCGCCGAGTAGAAGACAGGAGTTGCGCGATCATGGAAGTCCCAGTTTGGACCGTCTGAACCGCTCGCTCGGGAGGGTATCCAGACAGTAAGCGGAAATCTGCAATACTCGCATCCATGCTTCTGCCCGACGTACGACAGGCCCGACCCAAGGTCGAGGCTCGCCGGTCGCCATATCTCGCCCTCTTGCTGCTCGCATTCACGCAAAGCTCCGCCTGTGTCGACACCAGTAGTGAACCGGATCCGTCCAGTGAAGACGACGGCGCTTCGATGGACGAGAGCGACGCGACAACCGACGCAGAGCCCAATACGACGGACGCCCCGGAGCCCGGCGAAATGGGCACGACCGACGGCGACGGCGAGAATGCGCCAAGTGGCGAAAGCACGGATCCCGGCGAACCGGGGAGTGCTCAGCCGAGCACCGACAACCCGAGTACCGACGCGGATTGGAGCGACGGTTTGAGCTCGGGGCCCAACGGCCCTGTCCCGTTCATCGTCGTCGACCAGTTTGGCTACCGGCCTGAGGCCACGAAAGTCGCCGTGGTCCGCGCTCCGCAGACTGGCTATGACAGCGACGTCGAGTTCGACCCGGGCGCAAACTACGCGGTCGTGAACGCCGACGGCGAAATCGTGCTGGAAGGCGAACCCGTCGCGTGGAACGGCGGCGCGGTCGACGACACTTCCGGCGACCGGGCGTGGTGGTTCGACTTCTCGGAAGTGACAGCACCCGGAAGCTACACGATCGTGGACCTCGACAACGACGTCCGCTCCGTGGAGTTCGAAATCGACGAGGGCGTCTATCGCAGCGTCCTCAAGCACGCGGTACGCTCCTACTACTACCAGCGGGCTGGCTTCGAGAAGTCCGCAGCAACCGTGGGCGCGGACTGGGCCGACGCCGCGAGCCACGTCGGCCCGGGACAAGACTCCGAAGCCCGTCCTTGGGATGCCAAAAACGATGGCTCGCAGGCCAGAGACTTGCACGGCGGTTGGTATGACGCCGGCGACTACAACAAGTACACGGCATGGGCCGCAGCAACGGCAATCTCACTGTTGCGGGCGTACGACGAGAATCCCTCGGCCTTCAGCGATGACTACGACATCGCCGAGTCTGGCAACGGAGTTCCCGACATACTCGACGAGGTCAAGTGGTCGCTCGATTGGATCGAGCGAATGCAGAACTCCGATGGCTCGCTCTTGTGCATCCTCGGACTTGCGGGGGGCTCCCCGCCGTCGTCTGCGACGGAGCCGAGCTACTACGGACCGGCGACGACCAACGCAACACTCATGGGCGCAGCCGTTTTCGCCTACGCCAGCAAGGTGTATGGCGCTCGCCGCGAACCTGAACTGCAAGCCTACGCCGAGGACCTCGCCGAGCGCGCCGAACGCGCGTGGAATTGGGCGGAAGACAACCCCGACGTCACCTTCTACAACAACGACGACGGACGACAGCCTGGCTCGGGCGGTCTCGGCGCCGGACAGCAAGAGACGGACGACGATGGACGACTGATCTCCAAGTTTCGAGCGGCCGTGTACTTGTACGAGATGACCGGAGACACGGCGTATCGGGCCTTCGCGGAGGACAACTTCCGGTCCATCGTGCCCAGCTGGGGCCCAACCCAGTGGGACGTCGACGGGCAAGAAGCCGTCCTCTACTACGCAGAGCTCGTCGGACTCGACAGCGACATCGGCTCCGAAATCGTCGAGCGATTCACTACGGACATGCAGGAGCATGATGGACAGCTGCCGTCCGTCGTGAAAGACGAAGACCCGTACCGTGCGCCGATGCAGGACTACACTTGGGGCAGCAACCAGAGCAAGATGGCCCAGGCGCACTTGTATCAGCTGCTTGCCAAGTACGGCAGCGGAATGGCGGCCGATTTGGCGTCAGTCGGAGCCGAACAATACGTTCACTACCTCCACGGAGTGAATCCACTCGGCCTGGTGTACCTGACCAACATGCGGCGCGCTGGTGCAGAGCACTCAGCCAAGACGATGTATCACAGCTGGTTCATCGGCGGCACACCGTGGGACGAGGTCTCGAGCTCTGCGCCTGGGCCAGCAGCGGGCTTCCTCGTGGGCGGCCCGAACCCGAGTTTTGCTCTCGACAGCTGCTGTTCGGCACCCTCTGGCGACGCTGCATTTCAGTGCTACGGCGCCGCTGAGTTCTCCCTGTGCCGTGAAGACTGGGCCCCCCCACTCAACCAACCACCGCAGAAGTCTTACCTGCAGTTCAACGACGGGTGGCCCGCAGGTTCATGGCCCATCACTGAGCCGAGCACTGGCTATCAGGCGAAGTACGTCCTAGTGCTCTCGGCGTACGGGCGCTGAGCTCGTGCGCCTTCGTCGGGGTGCGATGAGCCCCGGGAGGGGGCCAAGCACCCATTCGCAGCACCTGCCCCTACACTACCCGACGCGTTCGACCCGCACAGGGTGGTGAACATCTCCAGCGCGACACGAGCGGACCACAGTGGCGCTACGCGTCCCTTTCATTACGAGCGACTTGAGCTACGCTTTGACAAGGTGACGATAGGTCGCCGCTCTGATTCCGCTTGAACCTGTTAGCGCACAAAACGCGTACTGCCAGATTCGCCGCAGCGTTGGGTGCCTCGTTTGTCTGCGCGCTCATCACCGGCTGCTTCTCCACGCTGGAGGAGGACTTTCGCAACTCGCCAACTGGCGGCTCGGACGCCGATGCCTCAGCGGGTAGCCCTGCCTTCAGCGACGAATCCGACACAGAAACGCCGCTCGGCACCACGACGGACGGGGGCAGCCCCATCGTCGTGCCCGACGCCGGCATGGGTCCGCGCATCGTCGATACCGATCCGCCGCAAGGCGCGTCCTCGGTGGGGCTGAACGCTGACGTCAGCATCCGCTTCGACCGGAACATCTCTGCCGGCGAAGGCAACGTCAGCATCCACGAGAGCATCAATCACGCAGAGGTGGAGGCGGCTCCCGTCGATGACCCGAGGGTGACCATCGACGGCGACGAATTGACAGTTCGCTGGGACGCAATGCTAGCGCCTGCAACGGGCTACTACGTCCTTCTGGAGCGGGGCGCGGTCAAAGACGACGAGGACAATGCCTTCGTCGGACTGACCCAGCCCGAGCAGTACTCGTTCACGACGCGCACTCCCCAAGCGCTACAACTCGTGGACACCGTTCCGAACGACGGGGACACCAACGTGCCTCGGACACGCTCGCTGCGCCTGTCCTTCAACGAGCCCATCGTAGCTGGCTTGGAAGGCAACATCACCATCGTCGAGGCCGAGTCGATGGACATTTTCGAGGTCATTCCGATCACGGACGAGGTTCGTGTGACGGTGAGCAATGATCGCGTC
>JBNKZR010000180.1:0-13856 GCA_050301735.1 Polyangiaceae bacterium
GGGGCGCCACCCGATAATTCTGAACCCGCACCGCTACTTGGTAGCCCAGCGCTCATGCCAGAGCCGGTGGGTGCGCTACTCTGTGACGAGTCGCCGCCTGACGCGCTCCCAGCTGTCGCACTGGAGCCGAGTGCACCGGTCGCAGGCGAGCCTTCATCCACCGCGCCGCCCGTCAGGTTCGTTTCTTCAGCACCAGGGCTGTCCGAAGCGCAGCCACCAAGGGCAGCAGATGCGAGGAGTACAAATGGGGCGCGTGCCAATCTCAACATGGGAAACAGCCTGTCTGGGTCGCGGTGGGTTTGATCCGGCTTGACCAATCTCAGCATCCACAAACACTCGACGCCCGCCAAACACAGCGGTACCCGCCCAAAACCCCAAGGAATGCGAACCTGGTGCCACTTCCGCAGCGCGCTGCACTCTTGCGGCGAGCATCGCGGTGCAGTGGTCGCATATCTCTACGCTCCATTCGGATGAACGCTGACGCCCGGCCGAACTCACCACGACCGTGGTAAATACGGCGGCACCCAGCCTCTCGTCCACGGCGCCCTGACGCTACGCGTGCCCGCGAGCTGAGCTCATGCTGGAAGCAGCGCGTCGATGATGGGCCGCCAATCGCGTCGCTGAGGCCTAGGGTAGCGGCGACCCTGGAGCCCGGGGCCGGGAGTGCGTCAGGGTGCTCGTCACGCGAATCGCTGGCACCGGTTTGCCCGGACGCGCACTGGGGCGCGTCCGTCGCGGTGGCACAGCTCGCCCTGTGAACATCTGCCCTCCAGCAGGTTCAAATGTACCCGCAGCTCACCGGAGACCAGCTGAGCATGATCGCGGACGGTGCCGACCTCAGCTGTGACTCCGCACTCGACTGCACGCGGGTCACGTACTACGCGCCGTGCGCGATCGACCGCTGCGCGACCAGCGGTCCCGTCACACGCAGCGATGCGGAGCGCGTGCAGTCCGCCATCGACGATGTGGGAACGCTGTGTGAAAATCAAGCGCCCGATTGTGAGCCGCAGGTCGAGTGTGAACCCCCCGAGCCCTGGCTTGCGGAGTGCGATGAGGGACTGTGCGCGCCCGTCCGGGGGTGCACCAACGTCATGGATTTCCTATTGGGGCAGGTAGCAACTCTAGCGGACGACCTGGACCGGAGTTGTACGACGGACGAGGATTGCGCAATCGTCGCCCTGGATGCCGTCTGTGCCGTGTCGTGTGACCACGCGCCAGTCTCCACTGCTGGTGCGGACGAATGCGGAAGTCAGGGCTTCAGCCCTGGCGCGGCGCGGACGGTCATTGGCAGCGCCCCTACACGAGCCCAAACGAAAATTCGATACCTCGTTCCGGCTATTGCCTGAAGCGTGCTACGACCGGCGGCGATGTCGGGCGGACGCTGGGGCTTTGCGGGGTTGATGCTGTGTATCGGTGTGGTTGGGTGTTTGGGCGGTGGAGACTCCCAGAAGAGGACTGAACTCGACGACTTCGAGTCCGATCCTGCTAAGGAGCCGGAGTGTGACAGCGAGTTCGTTTGTGAAGCAGGCAAGGAGTGCGCGGACTGCGACTGCCCGTGTCCAGGTCTGTTTCAGTTGTGGTCCAGGCAGTTGTCATTCGACAACCTGCATACGCTCGCTCCGGGACCCGATAGCGAAACGTATTTCCTTCTGAACCAAGACCCGTGGCTGCTCGGCATTTCCAAAGACGGCGAGGATTTGCCCGTGGGGGACTACGATCTGAGCTGGACGGTGGACGTACCGGTGGTGATGGGCGTCGATGCGGAACGCAATCTTCTGCTCGCGGGCGTGGTCTCTCCATTGGGAGAAGATGACATTCACATCGAGCGCGTGTCGCCGAATGGGAACGTCCTGAGCTCGGACACTGTGTCGGTGGAGCAAGACGACTCGTTGATGGCCGGTCGCATGTTGGACGATGGAACCTTCGTCCTCGTGGGTCGACACTTCATCGCCACCATCTCGAATGACGACGAGTGGGACGTTGCCGTCAGCGGTGAGTCCATCGACGGCGACGCTGCGGCCGTGGGGGAGCAGTGGGTGTTGCTCCAGGACAGCACGAGCCAGCTCGTGTCCATGAACGGTGCGGCCACCGCAACCCGATCGTTTTCCGACACGAGGACGAGATATTGCGCACCAACGATCGGCGTTGACGACGATGTTTATGAGCTGTGCACCGACATCAGTGCGGGGGTCATTCAAGTGGAGGTCTCGGCGTTGGACCACAGGCTGGAGCGCGTTTGGACGGCCTCTCAACAGTACTCGTCGGGTCAGGTAAACGCGTCCGTGGCTGCGATCGCGGGCGGGTCCTTGTTCAGCACGACGCGGGACGGCACCCAACGTCTGGACGCGCTCGGCGACGTCATTGCATGGGCAGATGGCAGCGGGGTGTTCGTGGCTCTGAGCGAGACGGACACCTTGTCCTTGCCGTTTTCCGGCAGCACGATTGGGCGCTGGTACGCTCCTCCGACACAGCGCCCTCTGCGCGAGGCTGGGCAGTCGTGCTCCCAACACGACGATTGTGAATCGAGCCTCTGTTGCCGCACGACCGCCGGCGCCCTGGGCGTGTGCACGGAGGGCTCTGGGTGCACAGAGGGAGCCCTGTGCAACGAGTCGAGCGAGTGCGAAGGCATCTGCGATTCGGAAATTGCCGGCACCGAGGAGCCGCGGTGCCGGCGCACTTGCGAGAATTCTGACGAGTGCGGAGACGGCGCCCACTGCGTCCAGGTGGACTGCGTGGGCGAGCAATCCTGCGCGCAGATCTGTGTCGACGACTGCCTGGCACGGGGCGATACCGATTGTGACCCAGCCAGTCGCTGTGAGGAGCTGGACAGCGGAAGCTTCGCTTGCTTGCCGGCGTGCATGGGCGTCGAGTGCGGGCAGGTGGATACCATCCAGTGCGGACGTTGCGCCGAGGGGGCGTACTGCCTCGACAACGTGTGCGTCGGCGGGCGCTGCTACGGCTGGGAATGCGGCGTGGATGACGGCCTCGCCTGCGGCAGCTGCGCCGAGGGGGAGTACTGCAACACCTCGCACCTGTGCCAGGCCGCTTGTCAGGGCATCGAGTGTGGCGACGACCACGGCGTCGAGTGCGGCACTTGCGACGGCGACGAAGTGTGCGTCGAGGGCAGCTGCACGCTGCCCTGCGCTGGCATGGAGTGCGGTGAGCAAGAGGGCGTGTCGTGCGGCGAGTGCGACGACCGAGAGTTCTGCGAGCAGGGGCAGTGCCAGGCCGCGTGTGTCGACATCCAGTGCGGCGAGGACAACGGCTTCGACTGCGGGCAATGCGCGGACGACGAGTATTGTGAAGCCGGTCGATGCCAGGCGGCGTGTGTGGGCATGGATTGCGGACAGGACAACGGCATCTCCTGCGGCGAATGCGGCGACGATGAGTACTGCGACACCGACAACACGTGCGTGGTAGCATGCGCGTCGATGGAGTGCGGCTTCGACGACGTGTTCGAGTGCGGCACCTGCCCCGAGGGGCAAGCGTGTGATCGCGGTCAGTGTGTCACTGCGACTTGCGACCCTGCCGTCTCGTCGTACTGCGATGGTCAGTCGATCTACGAGTGCATCGACGGGCTCGAAAGCGAATTTCTCGAGTCCTGCGCGCTGTCGGACCACTGCGTCGCGGATGGGGTGCGGGCGCGCTGCGAACACGATACTTGCCTGGCCTACAGCCCGCTGTGCGAGGACGTCATCTTGGGCACGTGCAACGCGGAGGGCTCGGGCCTCGATCTGGCGGAGCCGCAGACGGACTGCAGCGAGCAAGGACTCGACTGCTCCCGCGCCGGTTGCGGCGACGTCACGCTGGACCGGGTGGGCTTCCCGTCGCAGACGGGGGTCGACGTGTCGACGGTGACGTATTGGATGGTCGGCAACTTCTACGAGGTGACCTCGACGACCACGCTGGTCGAGTTTCGACCCGATCTGGATTTGGCAGACTGGGAGCTTCGCTGGCACATCTATCGTTCGGAGACTCGGGAGGGGCCGTACTCGTCCACACAAAACATCCGAGAGGTGCAAGGCGGCTCGAATTCAGGCCTGATCGAGACCGTGCCGTACTTCAACTTCCAGCTGGAAGCCGGCTACTACTACTTCATCGGCGTCGAGGCGGTGGACCGAGCGTTGCCAGCGATCGTTCGCTACGACGACACAGCAGCCATCGCGGACGTGAGCTTCGGCACCGTCTTGGGGGGCTATTTCGGCCCGCAAGAAGGCTCGCTCGAGTTCACGCCCACCTCGTATCTCGCGACGCAAGAGCTGACCACGGCCATCTTGGCGCCGTAGTAGCGAGCGTTCGTCAGGTTCGCACCCTCTGATCGCGACCTGGTTCTTGGGGTCTCCGATGCGGCGTCACAAAACTCAGCCACGTCACTGCCGCGTCGATTCACCGCGAGGGTGAAGGTTGCAGTCGCCGTTCGTGGCTTGGCGAAGTGATCCACCTCATCGAGAGTGACACCGCTAGCAGGGTCAGCACCAGCAGCGCGACTTCGCGTGACCTCCCTACATCTGTCAGGTCGAAGTGACGCCATATGCGCTGAGGGAAGTAGAGCACGAACGCGAGTGCCAAGGCTCCCACGCGCAGGTTCAGCTGACGCTTGGTGAACCAGGCGAGTGGTGCCGCTAGAACGCTGACCGCAGCAAGATCGTAGTCGTGAGCATAAATGAATAGCGCGGACATTGAAAACAGGACGCCGGGCACAACCCAAGCTCCAGCCTTGTCGCGCTGACGATACAGCAGGCCCACGAGGGCTGCGCCAACGAGAGCCAAACCGGGCACGCCTAGATCCCACAGCGCCAGTAGACTGCGAACCCCGAAGGTATGGCGGAACGTGACGCCGGTAACGCTATCGTGCGTGTACGCGGTGAGCGAATGGTACCAACCGAACCAAGTCGGTGCGACACCAGCCGTCAGCATCGGCACTGCAGCGCAAGCGAGAGCCGACGCGGCGCCAATCGCAACGACCTTGAACCTGCGGTCCAACAACAACCACAATACGAAAAAGACTGACAAGTGTGGCTTGAAGGTGCTCAACCCGAGCAACACGCCTGCCACAACCTCACGATCGCGATACGTCGCGTAGTAGGCACCAACGGCTGCCGCGGCCGCGATCAGCGACGTCTGTCCCATCCACAGGATGTGAGCGGTGAACGGGTTGCCGATGATCACCGCGGCTGTAACAGCCGCCGCCGCTTGGAGCTCGCTACGCGGTGCGTCTCCCATCGCCTCGCTCAACATGCGAATCGCCAGCCAGGCCAGCGTGGCGACACATCCCAGGTTGAGAAGCGTCATCAAGACTTTCGCCGTTTCTGGCGAACCGGCGGAGAGAAGGAGCGCGATGGGGGCGGTCTGTGGAGCGTAGGCGAACGTGAGGAACCGAACGTGCAAGTTTGTTCTACCGAACTGGGAGAAGAGTTCCAGCTCGTAGGGCGACGCCCCTTGCGACCAGATTTCGCCGGCGGCGTAGAGGTACAACATGTCGCCCATTCCTTCGCCGAAGGAAGCTCCGCGTCCATAGCCGAGCACCCCGAACGCAAGCAAGAAGACGCATGCCACCACCGGCAATGCGCAACGCAACGCCGTCTGCACGGTGGTCACTCGCAAGAGATCCCACCAAACGAGTGTATTACCGTATGTCTGCCCCACCAGACTCAATTAACACCGCACCGAAGCCTTCACAACAAGCACGCTCGCGAGAATATCCGGACGGTACAATGTTGCTGGTGACAACTTGCGGCCAGTTGTGATTCCTCCCAAGAGCATGCCCACTCAAACAAGCCACATCGGCAACAAACCGAGCCGCGTGGGCCTGCATTCGCGGCATCCCAACTGAACCAACGTCCCGTAATTCACATTTGGGAGAAACCGCAGCACTCGAGCCTACTTGATAAGTTAGCCACTCAATTCTTATGCGACGCATCAGCGCACCTGAACACGCCCGCATCTTCGCCGCATCGCGTCAGCGTCTGCATGACTGCGCAAAGGCGATCGAACCGCCAAGAACTGCGCGCACCATTTAGGTAACCCCTTACCAGGAGTGCGTAAGGGCTATGGTGACACGCTCAAGTCCTGGCGTGACCCCTCCGCGGAGTAGGAGCACGGGACAGGTGAACTATGCGTCCCCACGAGGTTCCCAGCTGCAGCCAGAGGAGGCGGGCTGTGACTCCCCTCCCTGCGTTCGTGAAGTCTTGGGGACCGGGAGGCTCACGACGAGACGTTGGCGCAGAACGTAGCTTCGCCAAACGCCGCATTCACGGCACGCACGCCTCGTAGACCGTCGCCCCATTCTCTGGTCGACGTACGTCGTTGCTCTGAGGAACCATCTCTGGCGTCGCAAAGCCGAATTGCTGGAAGTACGCGTCGCGATACTCGCTCTTCCATTCGTCGAACGCCCCCTGCCCTGGGTCCAAACCACCAGCTCTGGCGTAGATGTTGAACGCAGTCATCTCGCGACAGAAGTTGCACATGCGGTCTTCGACGCGCAAAGTGCAGCTGCTCGCCTGGCAGCTGCTGCCCTCGCTAGCATAGAACTCACCGTTGTCGTGGGTACCGTTGAGCAGGCACAGCAATTCTGGGTGATAACCTTGTTCCGGAGTTCCAAACGCACCCACCAGCTCCTCGACGTCTGGATTGATGTCGGTTCCCGCCAACAAGTGAGCCCACGGCAGTTCCGAACACACATTCGTCCCCACGACGTTCGACGTCTCCGACTCTTGGCGCGGGAGACCCGACGTCGTCTCGATGTACTCGTCTGCCAAACCGGTGAACGCGTGCGTGAACTCGTGCGCATGTCCCATCGCGAACGCCGCACCTATACGCTGCCGGTTGTCGTTCGGGTTCGGCAATCCCGTGCTCAAACCACTGCCATACGCCCTGCCCACGCTGGGATCGAAGATCAAGAAAGCTGCCGTGTGGTGCACGACGTTTCCGATCCCCCCGACGCCCGTTGCATCCTCTGGGGGATAGGGGTGTTGTTCCAAAGCCGCCCAGAGTTCGATGGCCGTACTGTCGGCGATCCCGGTCACGCTCGGTAGACTGCCGCCGATCTGCAGCGGGATCCCGAACGCCGTGTCCCCACCTCCGATCTGAGTGTTCGAGGCTCGCGGCAGGTACCAAACCACGAAGGCTTCGCGAAACTCGGAGTAGGGCTCGATGGCGAACACCTCATCCATCCACGCGTCGACGTCGTTGTCTCCCGTGCCGTGAGATTCGTGGGAATGAAACTGGGGCAGGTCGACTTCCGTGTAACCCTCGGGCAGCAGCAACACGTGCTGACGCTGTGCCACAGGCACCGTCGGGACGCGCCCGCCGGTCGTCACATCGACGTAGTCCCCGGTGCCCAGGTGCTCCAAAACCCACTCACCTCCGGGTGTACCAGACACTTCTGCCGAGGCGGCACTCTCTCCGTCGGGCATGACAGCCGTCACGACGTAGTAGTAGGGCACACCGTTGTCCAATCCACGATGTACGTGGCCGCGCGTTGCCCCCGGTATCGCTTCGCCTGTTACTCCCACACCCGCTGTCTGACTCCAATACACGTTGTAACCAGTCGCGCCCGCGATCTCCGGCCACTCCAGCCCCAGCGTGCCGTTGCCTTCCACCACGCTGAGGCTCAGCTCGTCGACGGGCGCACCGGTAGCTTGCTCAGTGACAGGCGGAGCGTCGGATGGGTCCGACATCGTGGCAGACGGGGCGGGCTCCGGATCCGGCGCTGCACTCGCCTCCGGAGCGCCCACGACCGGCGCGACTTCGGGCGAGCCCGGCGGATCGCTCGTGGCTACACTCGGGGGCGCACTCGACACGACGCCGGTTGGGGGAGCCGGAACGGAAGCGACCGGCGCGGAGGTCGTAGCAGCCATACTGGGCACGCCGCTCGCTTGCGAGGCAGATGGCGTGGGGACGGCAGCACCAGTCCCCGTCGATGCCGAGGCGGGCCCATCGGAACCCGCGTCCGGACCCGAGCAGGCGAAGACCAGCAGCGAGCACACCCACCATACTGCCAGGCAATCACTCGCCCCGAACTTCCGCTGTGAGATTGAACCTTGCACGACGGCCGCAGAGTGGCATCACCACGAGCTCGGGTGGGGGAAAAGCCAACGGGGCCTGTCCGCCCCACGTTCGTCACGCGCAACGATGGCCGAGACTTGTGCCGATGGCGGAACATCCGTCCGATCCAAACCAGTCGACGCACATCGTCACGCCCGAGAATTCGTCCAACAGAGCCAGCGCCCTGTCGAAGATGAACACAACCGAGCACGAAATGCGAAGGTGTGCGCCGGTTCGCCCCACCGGCGCCATGCTCGACGCCCCCGTGATGGACCCGCGACCAAGTTCGACAACAGTGCGAGGCATTCAGACTGCGCACAAAGACTTGACGGCTGAACCGAACGACGCCGTCAATTCGCGATGGCGCGTCCATCCCCAGGCGCCTGAGCCGGGAATGGGTCGCCCGCGTGTTTCACTGGCCAGGTTTCCCATGCGCGCCGTGCGACGCTCCCATTGGGACCAGGGCTCCGGCGCGGTGTAGCGCAAACGACAAAAACTGGAGCGCATACGGAGGAGTGAACCGCGCACACGCATCTCATTTTCGAGACACCTTCGTCCGCGCGGAAAAAAGCTTCGGAATGGCGACCGGGAAAGCATCTCGCGCTTTGCCCTTTGTTCTCATGAATTGCGACGAGTTATCAGAACGTGCTGACTCCAATGCGACTGCCCCAGAATCGTCGGGCTGCATCGGAAACTCAAGAAATACGAGGTCCCAGACCTCTTGTCTCACGGCATCATGTTGCCGATTCGGGTTCATGAACTCGCGTCCTTGGCGCGTGGCTTGGCCGCGCGCCAACCAGGTCTTCGTATTGGTCAAACACGGTGAAACTATGAACTCTGTCACAACGAGAGCGATGACGGCGGCGCTACTCCTAGCCGCAGGTTGCTCGAGTGAGGCTGGCGGCGGCATCAACGCCTCGCCTGACTCCTCGGGCTCCGAGGCCGTTCCGGGCGCGGGCATCGATCCCGCAACGGGGCTTCCCCTCCCCCAGGCGGGGGGAGTCGATCCTGCAACGGGGCAGCCCGTGGATCCAACAACGGGCCAGCCCGTGGATCCAACAACGGGCCAGCCCGTGGATCCTGCGACGGGCCAGCCCACGGATCCGGCAACGGGGCAGGGCGCGAGCTCCGAGTGCGCCACCGCGGGGGTACCAGGCACGTCCCAGATCCCGCGTCTGAGCAACGTGCAGTACAACCGCACGGTCTTCGACTTGGTGGGGGCGATTGCCCCGGGTCTGCTTGCGATCGAACAAGCGGGCCCCATCACCACGTCGATCTGGGACGGTTACCAGCTTTCGGCCGACACCGTCGCTGCGGACGTGATGTCCGACCCGGCGAAGATGGGGCAGTTCATCACCTGCACGCCGGCGGGCGACGGCGCCGAATGCCTGAGCCAGACGATTCGTGAGTTTGGCCTCAAGGCATTCCGTCGTCCACTGACAGACGAGGAGGTCGCGGGTTTCGAGGGGCTCGTCGCACAGCGCAGCGAGATCACCGCGACGGGCTCTTTCGAGGAAGTGGCGCAGGTCATTCTAGCCACCTTCCTCAAGTCGCCATCGTTCCTGCAGCGGGCGGAGATCGCCGTGCAGCAGCCGGGTGCGGATGGCAACTACGTGCTCAGTGGCTACGAGATCGCTTCACGGCTTTCGTACATGCTTTGGGGCAGTATGCCGGACGACGCCCTATTCGAGGCTGCGGCTTCCGACCAACTGCAGACCAAAGAGCAGGTCTTGGCACAGGCTCGACGCATGGTCACCGACGACAAGGCTCGCGAGGTCGCAGCCGAGTTCCATCGCCAGTACATCCACCTGACCGCAGGTAGCCGTTGGGATTCGGCACGCAAAGACGCGACGCTCTTCCCGCAGTTCACGGAAGCCGTAGTGCCCGACATGATCATCGAGACCGAAATGTTGTTCGACAACATCTTCGCTTCGGGCGGGACGTTCCAAGATTTGCTGACGACCACCAAGGCATACGTGACTGCAAACACCGCACCTCTCTACGGGTTGCCAGCGGCAATGTACGGTGCAGAGCCCACTGAGGTGGACCTGGACCCGAATACGCGAGCGGGCTTCTTGACCCGCGTCGGTTTCTTGGCCGCCTTCTCGAATCAGACGCGCACCTCGCCAATCATTCGCGGGGCGTTCATCACCAAGGACGTTCTCGGCATCGACCCTGGTCCGCCCGCGGCTGGCGCTGCCGATACGCCGCTACCGGAAGGTCCCGGACTGGACACCAACCGCAAGCGAGTCGAGCAGCAGACGTCTGGCGACGTGTGCGCCGGTTGCCACCAGACATTCATCAACCCGCCGGGCTTCGTGCTCGAAGTGTTCGACTCGTCGGGCATGGTGCAGACGACGGAGCAGAGCACAGGCGCAGCGATCGACGGCGTTGCGGACGTTCGCATCGACCCCTCAGCTGAGTCGGTGACGGTCAACACCCCGGGCGAGATGATGCAGAACATCGCAGCGTCGGTATCCGCTCAGAAGTTCTACGCGTCACGTTGGATTGGTTTTGCCTACGGGCGCGAGCCGGAGTTGGCCGACGCGTGTGCGGCTGAGGCTCTGACGGCCAAGGTCGCTGCGGGTGGCTACACCATTCAAGACCTCCTCACCGACCTCACCCAAACCGAATACTTTATGACTCGATCCCTCGACGAGGAGGCCGCACAATGAAGCGCAGAATCTTTCTCCAAGGCGTCGGCGGTGCCGCGCTGGCAGCTCCGTTCCTGACTTCGCAAATCTCTCGCATCGCGCGAGCGCAGAGTGGGGGATCTCCTCAGCGCTTCATCCTCTTCTTCGAGCACAACGGCTGCAACACGAACAAGTGGTTCCCGGTGGTCGAAGACGGCCCCCTGACGGCAGGCGACCTGAGTCCGACGCTGAGTCCGCTTGCCGACGTCGTAGACAAGCTGTTGTTGCCGCGCGGTTTCAGCTCACTGAATGCGTACGGCTCGGGCCAGCTCGTCGATCCGCACAACCAGGCCATGGGTTCCAAGCTCACCTGCGCCAAGATCGAAGAAGGCAGGGAAACGAACTACGCGACTGACAAGTCGGTGGATCACGAGATGGCGAGCCAAATGAACCCCAATGGCTCGAGCCCACTGATGCTCTCCGTCGGACAGCGCAGCACGAGTATCAAGGAAGTCGTTTCCTTCTCCGGGCCGGCGACGCCGTACGTTTCGGAAGTGAACCCCTCAGTGGTCTACGCGCAGCTCACCGGTGTTCTCGGCGCGGCAGCCCCAGGTGGCACCCCGACTCCCGCTCCCGTTACTGAGGCCGACTACCGTGTGCTTCAGGGACAAAGCGTGCTCGATCTGGTGCGGGACGATCTGTTGCGCTACCAGGCCCTGAACATGAGCGCTTCGGACCAGGCCCGGGTCACGGCCTGGGCCGATCTCATTCGGGAAACCGAGGAAGGCATCATGGATCTGGGCGCGGGTGCCGTCGGCGGAGCCGCGGCGGCGACCGCCAGCTGCACCACCGACTTTGCCACTGGTCTCGGAGTGACACAGGCGAACGTCGACGCCGCGGGCACCGGCGTCTCCGGTGAGCGCTCGGGTGCTTTCGTCTTCGCTCAACAGACGACGGACGCGATGAGGCAGTCATTCACCCTTGGCGGTGATATGATGCTCAACCTGATTGCCCTGAGCGCGATGTGCGACACGAACCGGGTGATGGGCATGATCTACCCCGGGTACGTGATCTTCGATTGGGATGGTATCAGCCACCAGTACGATCATCACGGCATCTCGCACCGTGACGGCACCCTCGACGTGGACAACGACTGCGTGGATGGTGTGATGAACATGATCGCCGAAATCGACAACTGGTACGCTGGCAAGTACGCGAAACTGGTGAAGCTGTTGGATAGCATCTCCGAGGGGGATGGGACCATTCTCGACAACAGCGCGACCATGTGGCTCAACGAGCTCTCCGACGGTGACGCGCACAACCTGAACAACCTGCCCATCGTGATTGCCGGTAGTGCCGGCGGCAAGTTGAAGCAGGGTGTCGCGGTCAATGTCGAGGGGCGCACCATCGGCCAGGGCGGCAGCGAAAACGGCTGCAATGAGCAGCAGAACACCTCTGGCAACACCGGCTCTCAGGGTGGCAATGTCCCGATCAACAAGCTGTATGTATCGTTGATGAACGCTTTCGGGATGACTGGCCCCGACGGTGGCCCGTGGGAAACGTGGGGGCAAGGCGACACCCACGCCCTCAACGGCACGCACAACAACCCGGGTCAGGTAGACGAACTGTTCGCCTAGGCCCAGCCGTAACCAGGGTCGGCCCCGCCTCAGGCGCCGTCCTGTGTTCCGGTCGCACGCGGCCCGCTGCTGGAATCAGTCGGCGGGCGCGCCCGCGTTGATCCAAGCGGCGTACTTGTCCACGTCCTCCTGGAACAGGCACGGCGGGTCCATGCACTCCAGAGGCATCGCAAATTCGGAGCACTCACCGTAGATCAGCATCATCATCGCGCTGTTCTCAGCGTCTCCAGGAATGACTAGCGGATTGTCGTTGCACTGCTCGACGGTATACGTCGTCAGTATATCGTACAGGTCGCCGTAGGCGTTAGTCAGGTCGGGCTCGAAATAGATGGGCGTGTGGCACGACGGTGTGGCGCAGGTCAGTCCCAGCAAGTAGTCCAGCTCGTAGAAGGTCATCACGTCCGGCTCAGCCGGTCCCATTTCCACTGGCATGCCCGGCATACCCGTCGGCTCCGGGATGGGCAGGGGGTCAGTCATTGCCGGGGTCGTGACCGTGGGTGTCGTCGTGTCGGTGGATGCTGGCACCGTCATCGTCGGGCCTGCCGTCATCGTCGGACTTGCCATCATCGTCGGGACGACGGGCTCGGCGACGGTGGCCGATGACGTGGGCATGCCCTGCGGCGTCGGTGTCACTGGCGTCGGGGGAGGCATGGAAGTCACCGGGGTCGTACTCGACGGCATCGAACCAAGGCCATTCATCTCCGCTTCGGGGTCTTCCCCCGCGCAGGAGATGGCAAGCAAAGCAAAGAGCACGTGCGAAGGATGAGCAGCAACTGAACGACGCATGGTGAAAAACGAGAGTCTTCCATCACCGACCGAGAAAGACCAACGCCTACACTTACTCAGCTCGGCTTCGAAACCCAGTGCAGACCGCTCGCAGTCGAGGAAGGTGCACAATGCAGGTGGAGATTCGCAGGGACAATGAGATACGTCGCGACGCAGTCCGCCACACCTCGCATTGTTCGTTTCGACAGTGCTCATGATTTGTTCTCGATTACTCCGCTGAGTTCACGTGCACTGGCCGCCATCGAGCTGTCCCCACCGCGTGCCGTCTCCAGCGCGGCCTTGCCCTGCAGCCAACGTTGGGCAACGTCCGCTCCCTCCAGCAGTTCGTGCACGGCCGCGGTCAGTTCGAGGGGCTGCATATCGAGACCGAACAGATCGTGGAGGCCGAGCTGGAGCCCCGCGCTCACGGCATGAAACGCTCGAATGGGCTCCATGAAGGCTCGCCCGCCGACACCGCTAGCTCTGAACTGTGCGCGCGACGTCGGGTCGTGCAGATTCGATTCGCACTCGGTAGCGTCGAGTGAGTTCATGCCACGGCACGCAAGGGGTCGGACCTCGTAGATCGAACAACGTCGCGCTTTCAGAAAGGGACACGGGTGCTCCGGGGAGTAGCGGTCTTCTGCCGCGAGACCGTCGGTTCGCGAGCGCGCCTCCGCGAGTTTTCGAATCGCCTCGGCCACGCATTCCGCCGTCCAGGTCTGCTGAAGGTGGGCGGCGATGGTCAACGCTTCAGCCGCAGTGACTCCGACTGACT
>JBNKZR010000181.1:0-13732 GCA_050301735.1 Polyangiaceae bacterium
CGGCATACTCGCAACGCGACGTACGGCATCGGGTCGAAGCGAATGGTGTCGTCCTTCCAGTGAACGACTTCGAGTTGTGTCCCGTCGGATCCGCGACGTAGTACGACGTGGAATGCGGCCAAGTGGACCGGGCCACCGTACATCAGTGCACCCCCCAACCTTCTTTGGTGGACATGACTCGCTGACTCCTTTCACTGAAGTGATTCAGTTGCCGAGCAGCACTCCGTCACGCAGGACGACAGCATGACGTCACGTTGACGCTAGAGCGTCGCGTCGAGCCCCCTCCGGAGTACCTTGCGCCCTCTCAACGCGCAGGGAGCGGACGAACACGCGCACGGCGACGTAGCCAAGCAAACGCCAAAAGCCCCAATCCGGCGAGGACACTACGTTCCTGCCGCGCGGCATCACCGCCTGCACTCAGACGACATCCAGACGACGAGCCGCCGCCCCCAGCCCCCGCCGTCGGCTGCGTCGTAGCTCCCGGCGCTGGTGCACCTGCGCCTTGGCCGCTACTTGTACCAGCAACCTGGCCACTCGGCATGATACCTATCGGGTTACCCGGGGCAACGCCATTCATGACCCCGTTCATCACACCATCCACGACGGGCATCTCGGCCCCAGCGGGCGCGGCTGGGGTAGTCGTCGGCGCCGTCGACGTTGGAGTCACAGCTGGATCGGTAGACGACACCGGAGCGGGAGTCACGGCTGGATCGCTGCTGTCGGGTGCGACGTCGGTCACCATGCCCTCGTCGATCGGCATCGCGTCGGTCATCATCGTGCCCTCGTCCACGACGGGCTCATCGACGGCAGGGTCGTCGACGGGTGGTTCATCGACGGGTTCATCGACGGGAGGCTCCTCTGGAGTCACCGGCTCCTCTGGAGCGGGGTCTTGCGGCATCTCCTCTTCGATGGGCGTGGGCACGCAACTGCCGGGCGTCGCCCAGACGTGAGGCTCGCCGGACAACTCGTAGGCTCCGATGTCCACTCCCCCCACGCGCTGCTTGGGACGAAAACACTGAGCGACTCCACCGATACTGCGGATGTAGTCGTAGTCGACCGAATGCGTCCACCAACTCTGTTGGAACGGAACGTTGGGATTCCGCCGCACGATACACTTGGGGTCGAAGCCGAGATCGACGTACGGTGCATAGCTGGCGTTGCCCTGATTCTCGACCATCCCGGCGGCAGACGCCGGCGGACGAAAGTCGGGGTTCGTCCCTTCGGGATCCGTGTAGAACGGAGTTGCCCCGCTATCGACCGTGTAGTTGTTGGCCAGCCCGCCCTCTGGGGGAAATAGGAAAGCCGCGGGATCTGCCACCGAGCCGCTGGCTGCGGCCAGACTGTTGATCACGAAACCCGTGCTGCGACTCTGTGAATCTGTGAAGTAGAACTCACCTGGATTGGTGGGAGAGTAAGCCGCGGGATTGAGCCCGTTGTGGTAGCACGTGAAATTGATCATTCGCGTGTTATCACTGCGGGTGAGCCGCATGCACGAGCCCCCGTTGCGAAACGCCAGGTTGTTGATGAAGGTGGCGCCGCGCGTGTCCTCGTCTACGATGAACCCACTGCCGTCCGAGTTCTTTTCTGCATCCGTGTTCTCGAAAGAGACGTTGCGCTCGATGATGTTGTCGTCCGGCGTGCCTTGAACCGCGTAGAGCTGAATGCCGCTCGACCAAGACCCCGTCGGGTTGCCACCGTTGTGAGTTGAAATGCACTCGCGAATCGTCACGCTGGGAGCGCTGTAGAGAACCATGCCCGTCCGGCCATTGCCGTCGCCGATGCAGTTGATGTATTCGAAGTGCCCGTTGGAGTTCGTCGTCCCCTGCCCCGTCCAGCCGTTGGTGAAGCCGCTGTCCCAATAGCGCGACACGAGTCCGACGAAACGCAGGTAGGTACCAGAACTCGACGCCACACCACTCGGGGCCTCGCCAGATGGATAGTCGAGGATGCCCTCACCAGGCCCCTCGATGATCGGCAGCGCACACTCGTCCGCCTGAAACGTGATCCAAGCATCCGGAGTGCCGGAATTCTCGGGATGCAGCGGCTCGTCGTAGGTGCCATCGAGCAAAATGACGGTATCGCCCGCCATTGCCAGCTCGGCCCCTGTGCTAAGAGCACAAGGCTCCGCACGGGTGCAGGTCGTCCCGGCCCCTTCCGGACCGACGTAGTACGTTGCTGCCAACGCGCCTGAGGTCAACGTCAAGCCGCACAGCCCCAGAGCGCCGGCGGCCAACCATCTGGGTGAACGATGTTGTCCAGTGTTCAGCGCAGAGCGTGACCAAAGGGTGCGGAGCAAAACAACGGACTGAACAGGGGGCTTACTCATGGCGAAAGGCTTCGAGGCAGTCTGCAAGGACGGGAGTGCTCCCGTGGTATCCGAGAACATCCACGAGCGTCATTCAGGCCACACGACCTAGCAGGCGACCCAAGGTAGCATGTTCGTGCGCTCCAGGCGACTGCACACGATTGCTTCGTCCCCGAATGCCAACGGTCCCAATCGACGAGCATGTCGATTGGGACCGACCAGATTGCTGTCCAGGGCCCAGTCAGGTGCCAACAGCGCCTGATTGGGTGGTTGGCAACGTTCTCAGACGACTCAAGGCTGCCAGTTCACGGTCGCCCAGCCGCTCGCGGGAACGGTGAATTGTAACAACGTTCCGCCAACGGAGAGCACCTGCTGACTGGCTTGCCCACCGGAATTGTGAACCACCGTGACGATACTTCCGTCGGGGTTCTTCCAAGCCAATGCGTCGCCACCCTGCACGGCCACGCGCACCGAACCTGGGTCGACGTACTGCGCGACGTGACGGAAGACCCAGTACGTCGGCGTTTCGATCAGGGTGCCGGTGTTGCGATCCACCACCAGGAGCGCGTTCTGCGCCCACGGACGAACCTCATCCAAGCTGCGCCCGATCGTATCGAGCACCATGTTCCAGGCCAGGTACGAGTTGACGCCCTTCTTGATCCAATCCCGGATCAGTCCCCAACTTTCGAGCCCATACGTGTGATCGTTGGGAGCACGAGATTGATCCGTACCCGATTCCCACGGGTAGTTCCCACAGCGATGCTCGGTCTGCATGATGTGCACGCCATAGTTGGACGAATAGTCACCAGGAGCATTTCCGTCACCCATGCCCCACTGCAGGCCGATTCCCTTGACGTAGCCGCGCGCGGCTTGATTCCCCATCACGGTCGTAACGATGTCGGCCGAGGTCGGGTTGGACATGGTGCCGAGCCACACTTCCGTGGTCGGCAGACGCTCTGCGAAGAGCGGACCCATGTAGTTGGCGATGTAGTCGCTCATTTGGGCGGCAGTCCAGGTGCACGACGGATAATCCTGCGGGTAGCCTGGTTCGTTCTGCGGATGGACGGCCTCGACGATGATGTTTTCTTTGGCGTATTCCTCGACGAAACGGGCCAGATAGAGTGCGTGGGCTTCGAGGTACTGAGGCTCGTTCCGCATCGCACCGCTGTCGAAAGCGTTGTTGTCTTTCATCCACGGAGGTGGCGACCAGGGGCTGGCCCAGAAGCGGATGTCCGGCTTCACCGCCATCGCGGCCTTGATGTACGGGATCAGGTCTTGCCGGTCGCGCTCGATGGAGAAGCTCTGCATCGTGAAGTCGTCCGGCGTCTCAGCCAGGCTATAGCGACTCAACCCGTAGTCGCTCGAGCCAATTGGAATGCGGCCATAGGTGAATCCGCAGCCCTCATTCTTGTCGAATAACAGGCGAATCGCGCGGTCTCGTTCCGCTTCGCTGACCGCCTTCAGGGCATCCCAGCCCTTCTCGTTGAAAGTGCCACCAAAACCGAACCAAGTCGCTTGCTCCGAGTTGGCGTCGACGGTAATCGTAGCGCTGCCCCCGCCCTCCACGACTTCACCCAGTTGCCAGTAGTTGCCATTACCAGAGGTGACCAGCGACGGCTCTGGCACGGCGGGAGCCGGGTCCACCGCAACGGGATCTCCGGGAACGTCGGGAGCAGGGTCGACCCCAACGGGGTCGCCCGGTGCGGGCTCCACTGGCGCGGGCTCGCCCGACACTGGGTCGACGGGTGCCACGGCGGTGCCGGCGGGAGCTGGGGTAACTCCCCCCGGTTCACTCGGCGTAGCCGCGGGCGTCTGCCCTGCGGGAGCCGGAGTCTGACCGACCGGTGTTTGCCCGGCTGAGGTGGCGCCGGCAGGGGCCTGGCCGGCTGGCGCCGGCGCACCACCTGTCGCCGCGACCGGCGCCCCAGCGCCGTCCGCTCCAGCGCCAGCTGAACCCGTCGGTCCGGTAACGCTTCCAGGTGCTGGAGTTGCGCCGGATGGCGACGGGCTGACTTGGGTGTTGTCAGTCTCCGTGGAACCGGCGTCCTCACCGCATGCGACGGCAAAAAACGCGATAAAAACAGCTGGGATCGAAACGAAACGTCTATTCATCACAATGGAACCTCTGCCCTAAAAGGAGGGCTGAAGGCCGTGCCGATCACGCTTTGTGAAGGCATGGGTAGGCTAGGCACCCACGTAGCCCGCGAAGGGCTACTTTCCGAATCGTTTCCTGCCAAGATTCCGGATATTTCCCGTGTAGGTGCGAGGATCGGTCCACGGGCCCTGGCTGCGGATCCTGGCGTGGCGGGCTGTGTCAGGACTTCGCGAGCTTCGCCTCGCAGCAGCGGAGGTTCTCGCGGATGCGCGCCTCCTCGCCTTCTGGCAGCACGAGTCCTTCGTCGCGAACCATGCCCAAGATCGCTTCGCAAGCCACCTTGCCTTCGCTGTAGTGACCCGTCCAATACGCGGAGACCCCGAGTTCATCCAGCAGACGCCAGTCGTAGACGTCTTGTGAGACGAACAGCGAATCGTTGGGTCGTGGCGTCAAGACGCCGGCTCGGGCAAAGAGATATGCCTTGGCGTAGTTCTTTCGCTCTCGAAAGTAGCGAGCGAGGTCATGCAGTGGTTCTGCCCGGGCGGGACGCAGCTCGTGGGCGGCCAGGTACTCCCACAGGACTGTCTTCTCTGGCTCGTTCAACAGCACGGCGACGCGAGCTACCTCGAGTTGCGCCATGAACGTCTCTTCCGCCCAGCCCTTCATCGACGCGCGCTTCCTGTAGGCCTCATAGGCATCTTGCAGCTTACCCGCGTGCCTATAGGACTGGGCCAAATAGAACTGACTGCGCGCGTGGTCGGGATGCTCTTGGAGATGCTCCTCGAGGAGTCTGGCATCACGCAGGTACTTCTCCTCTGGCGTCACGCCCTGTGACTTGGCGCCTTGCCCGGGGTGGTAGATGATCCACGGGTCTTTCAGCAACTGGCGCTGGTTCGAGCCCCCCACGTGGACCAGATAGTTGTGCACCGGCGCTTCCCACCGCCACTGCGCTTCGCGAATATCCACCAAATGGGGAACCGCATAGCGAAGGTTACCGTGATGCTTCTCCAGGTCGTAGCTGACGCCGGGTTGCAGCTTCTCGTAGAACTTCGTGTCGGAAACGCCCAATTCTTCGTCAGCGTCGATGAACAACGCCCACTGTGCCCCGTCAGCCGCTACGGCGAGCTCCAGCGCTTGCTGGCGATTGACTCCGAAATTGACCCAGGGCCGCTCGTGGACCTCGCCGTCGATACCGTATCTCTCCATCTCGCGGGCAATGAGCTCGATGGTCTCGTCCGTGGACCCGGTATCCACGATCACGTAGTAGTCGACGTACTCGTGCAAAGAGCGAAACAGGCGCGGAAGCACCTTGGCTTCGTTCTTCACGATCATGTTGAGACAGATGTTCGTGCGCTGTCGAGACATGAGCTCCAAGGACGACCTTGGTATCGCAAGCTCCGAACGTGATTGGAAGGACTATTCGGGCGCCCCTGCCGGCAACGCGCTCAGAAGGAAACCGCGTACACTTCCATCGTAGCCGACTGCGCCGCCAGGGACTTGATCCGCACGAGCAGCTTCGCCGCCGTGCCGTCGTAACCCGTAGCCTCCCAAGTACCCCAACAGTACAGCTCGGACAGCAGAAGGCCGCCGCTCGTCGAGTACTGGCAGCCCGTCTCATCGTTCTTCTCCAACGAGACCTCGAAGGTGATGCTCCCCGTCGCTGCAGCATCGATGGCCACGGCGCTGGGGCTGATCGAGCGAGGGGCGTCGAGCTCGAAACCGATAGCCGCGAACTGCTCGCCACCATCGAACTCGGCGGCGAGGAACGCGGAGTCGCTCGACACCGAGAATTCCGTGAGCAGGTCGTCTCTGCGCTCATAGGGGTAGGCGTCCGCTACCAGCGGCCAGATAGCTCCGCAGCACGCAACGCCGCAGTCCAAGACGGCGCACGCCGAACAATCCCGGTCCACGAATTGGCCGCCGACACAATCCAACGCATTGCCTGCGGAGCAGCTCCCGCTCCCCGTAGAGCACGCTTGGGCAGGCTCGTCGGGAACCACTGGCTCGTCCGTCATCGCCGCGTCGGTTTCACTGGCGGGGTCGGGCTCAGCCGCGTCCGTAGCTACGTCGTCCGTCTGCGCGACGTCCGTCGATTGACCTTCGCTTCCGCTAGGGTCCGTCTCCTCCGCCGCTGCGTCGGTCTCGTCCGTGCTGCTCGAACCGGAATTGTCGTCCGTCGCGTCACCAGTCTCGTCGGTGGTTTCCGCGCCGCTTTCATCCGTGTCTTCCCCGTCAGGATCCACACACAGACCCGACAGACACTCGAGGCCATCGAGGCACGTATCGTTGCCAAAACATCTGCAACCTTCGTCGCCCTCCTCGCAGGCAGAACCACCCCCACCACCACCCAGGCACGCAACACAGACAGCTGCAGGAAGACTGAAGCACAGGATGGGCCAGCGCCGCCGAGACTCGAAGCTCATAGGCGTCTTGTAAGCACGTTGTTTTGAGGCGCGCAAGCAACACGGGGCACGCCACCGTCACCCGCACCGGCAAACGAGGCTGTCGGGAATGCGCGGTCATATCCCTACCTCGGGATGCCCAATCGAGAACGGGAGTATGGAGCGTGACCAGTGCGCCCCTTCCGCGGCGTGTTAGATTGCTTGTTTCCAAACCCACACAGCCAAACAAAGGGGTTTCACCACGACAAATGAGCGACGTCATCTACCAGATGGTCTATTCGAGTGCCGCTGTTCGCAGTCTCAGCACGACGGCGCTGGCCACATTGTTGGAGCAGGCGCGGGTCAACAACGCCCGCCTCGGCGTAACCGGGCTGTTGCTCTATCACCATGGCTCGTTCATCCAGGCTCTCGAGGGACCTAGGGACGTCGTCGAAGAGTTGTTCCAGAAGATCAAGCGTGACCCCCGTCACGACACGGTGGTCGAGTTGCTGTCCCGCACACTCGATGCGCGTCAATTTCCACGTTGGAGCATGGGGTTCTTGGATGATGATGGTGCCCTCGAGAAACTGCCTGGGTTCTCGGACTTCATGCGCAAAGGTGCATCGCAGAGTGAACGCTCCCAGGCCGCAAAAGGTCTGCTCGACGCGTTTCGTCTCGGAAGATTCAGGACCGGCGTACGCAGTGGTTGACGAGCGATGGCGCCGCAGCTGGGTTTGACTCGAGACGCCGGACGTCGTGTACTGGGTTGACCCTCCCGAGTCTCGACGGGATGATGGGGCGTGGTTTCCGTCCTGCCCAATCGGTTCCAGCTCAACAGCGAGTTCGTCGCCGACCTCATCGCGAAGGACTTCGGCGGGAGGGCTGCAGACTTCTGCCGCGCCGTCGGGCTCGATGAAAAGACGGCACGTCGCTGGACTACGGACCACGACCCGACAGTCAACGCCGCTTCCGTCCGCCACGCTGCCAGCGCGCTGGGCTACCCGGTCGCAATGTTTGCCAGTCGCTACGCGCGGGGCTCCGTGCAACCAGGCCCTTGGGCGAAGCTCACCTCGGCCATCGGGGGAGCTGCACGTTACATCCACTGGGGGGAAGTGCTTCCACCCGACCCCGCCAGACCACACATCGCGTCTTGGAGCTATCACCAGCCGGAGGAACCATGCTGGGCGCTACTGCGGCTAGAACCGGCGACACTACCGATTGATGTCGTCTTCACCATGCAGAAGTTCTTCGGGCCGCTCCCTGGACTCGTGGACTATGGCTATCTCAAGTGCGCAGAGGGAGAGCTTTCCTGTTTCGAAGTGTGGAGCAGACGAACGATGCGAAAGAAGATCGATACGCCTCGCTCGTTCAACGTCCTGACCTGGTGCGACGATTGGGCGAGTGCGTTTCTGGTGCGCAGCAACGTGCCCCTCGAGGTCGAAAAGCTGTCGACGTTGAATGAAGTGGACGCCATGACTCGCCTGGATGACCCTCAGGATGCAACCGTGGGGTTCCTGCGAATGGGCTGGCATCGGCTCCCGAAAGACGCGATGGATCGAGAATGGGAATGACCCCTTCTCCGGGCTACGCAGTTACTCAGACGAACACCCGCAAACGCAGTCCCTCACCGTCAACAGCACCGGTACCAAGACGGTGAGCGTTTGGGCGAGGGAGGACGGTTTCCACATGAACAAGCTCGTGCTCTCGAGCAACGCCGCCGCCCCATCTGGCGACCGTCCGGCGCAGGGTCCCGTCAACTGAGCTCAGCGAAACGGTCAGCTCATAGCCCGAGACGTTTGCGCGCATCTTTGGAGCTCGGGCGCATCCGAGCGGCTTCCAGCCAAGCTCGCTTGGCCTTCTCCTCTTGCTTGGTCTCCGCGTAGACGTCGCCCAACACCATTTGCACCTCGAAGGTGCGCGGGTTCATTTCCGCGGCGCGAAGCGCGTACTCCATCGCGGATTCGAGCTCGCCGGCACGCAGCGTCACCTCAGCCATGCCAGCGACAGCCAACACGTTCTTGGCGTCCAAGGTGATCGCACGCCGGAATAGTCGCTCCGCCTGACCTGGGTCCAGGGCCAGGAGTGCCTTGTAGCCAGCATTGGCGTACTTGCGCGCCACCTGCCTCAATACGCGCACGTCCGCCGCTGAAACGCTCATGGCATCGTGCAGCAATGCCCGCGCCTCATCCGTCTTGCCTTGTCGGTTGCGAACGTCGGCCAAGAGCTGCTTGTTCTCAGGATCGTTGGGCTTCTGCCCGTAGCCCCATTCTGCCCAGCGCGTTGCGGCCGCAATGTTGCCCTGAGCGAAGTGCAGCTTGACCAATCCCGCTGCTCCCGGACCCGTACTGTCCATCGAGACGGAAACGCAAAGCAGTTCTTCTGCCTTGGCGAGGTTACCGTGTTGAATGGCTTTGCGGGCCATGCGCCAGGCTGCGGTCGCTTGATGGGGCTGGGGTATGATCGGCGGCTGTGCCGTTATCCACCGGCTACAACCCGGCGGGTAGTCCGTGGAGGGCGCTGAGGCGACGTCCTCGACTTCAGGCTCGGACTCCGCCTTGGCGACGTCGTGCCGCCCCCCAACGGTCGGTGCATCCGACGAAGCGGGAGCCTCCGCACCAACTGCCGGCACGGTTGCCAAAGGCGCCTGGCTGGTAGCTGCTGTCGCAAGCGGAGTGGGCGCCACGGACGTCGCCACTGGCGTGACCACTCGCGGCGGGCCTTCGTCCGGGTTCATGAGCACGACGGCCGCCAGCGACGAGGTCGTCACGACCCCAGCCACCAGCGCCACCGCGTTCCTTTGGTTCGGACTCAGTCGGGCCCAATGCCGACGGAAATGGCGCGCCACGGGTTCGAGCCGCTGACGGGCTGCAAACCACGCGTCCGAAATCACTCGCAGGGGCGAGTTGCCACTGGGGATGACCACTGGCGCGCCGTACGAGGCCTGCGCCTTGAGGATCTCCACCATTTGTCCGAGTGCACGCGAACCGGAACTCGAATCAGCACGCAGCAAACACGCGCTCCCCTCGGTCAGATTCAACACGGCATCCAGAGCGCAGCCTGCCTCGTCAGCGACGCAGTCCTGACCGTTCTGCTGAACGGACAGGAGTTCACCGTCCTGCAGCGCCAGAACCCAAAGCTGTCCCTCGCTCTGAAACTCCAATTCGACGCCGCCCTGGATTCCGGCAGCTGATCGGATCAATTTTGCCGGACCGATCCGCGAGACCTCGACCGTTTGACCAGCAAAGAGCTTCTCAATCAAGTCGTGGTCGGGCTGCCAGTGGGGTAACAGTAGGAGCTTCAAGGCCTCGCGAGCGACATGACCCGAGCTTTCGTCGAAGACCGTTCCCCAGCGGACCGGTACGACCGGCACCCAGCGTAGCCGGGAATCGCCCTCGAACCCTTCCAGCAACGCTGCCAACCTCGGCAAGCTCGATTCCGAAACGAGCACGCCTGACGCATCCAGATCGCGCAGCACACCCATACGCGTCACGGTCGGGCTCAAGCCGGACACCTCGACGTGCCCGCCGTCCATGTCGATCGCCGATGCGATGGCGTGCGCTCGGGCAACGTCGTCATCGAGCAGCAACCATCGGGACCCCTCGACGTGCACCGCCTGCGGCATCAACGACCGAGGCGCTTTTCCCGTCACACTCATCGCGGAGGCCGTTGCTAGCTCGTGACCGTGCGTGCTAGGCAGACGCGGCGGCTCTGGAATGCGCAACGCTTGAATGCTCGTCGAGGACGTCGCGGAGCGAAGATCAGCCTGGAAAAATGACGGCGCTTGTACCAAGCCGTGACGCACGCTCGGGCGGCTCGGAGCGCGGGATGGGCGGCTCGAGTGCCGATAGGACCGTGCACCAGGAGCGGAAGAGGCCGGACGTCGACTGATCACTCCCCGATGGGCGAGGGCGCTGGTTGCGGCTTTGAGCACGCAGCGGGAGATGCTGCTGTTGTCCGTATTCGTGGGTATGAACGTGACGTCCAGGTGCGGAGCAGTCGACAGAGGAGAAGTCGCTGGCTCACCAAGCACCACGACGGTAGGTTCGGCCCCTCCCGGCGATGCGCCGGGGGACGACAGGGCGTCCATCAGTGCCAGCGTGTCCACAGGCCCCGCAACCAACACCACATCCCCCTTGCCCAACTGCATGCCATCCAATCCTGGTCCGACCGGCGTCCATTCGAGTGGCGAGGATTGCAGGGCTTTTGCAACGGCAATGGGCACTCGTTCACTGCCAACGACCAACAGCCGTACGCTCTTGTCACGCAGCGCGCTGCCATCGCCCGCGGAAGATTGCGACGATACTTCAGCTGATTTTGCGGGTCGGAAGGGGATGCAGTGAGTCTAGCGCTGTATCGACCTGGTGCAGCCGCTACCAGACGGGCGCACACTTTGTATGCGCACCCATCCTACTGAATCACCCACCGCCCGACCGGTAACCTCTTGTCGCCAACGGTCAGGCAAGCAAGCTGTAGTGCACGCGCGGCACTCGGCGCACACAGCGCTGCTCGGCCAGGTGCGCCAACCGCAGCAGCAGGCCCTCTTCCCATGGACGCCCCATGAGTTGCAGACTCACCGGCAGTCCCTCCTGGGTGTAGCCAGCCGGAAAGGAGATGGCAGGGACCCCCGTCAGGTTACCGAGGGTCACGTAGCGCATGATCGCGTCGAGCAGCTTCAGATTCGATTCGCCGGTAGAAAGCGCATCGGCGGGTACCGGGGTGGCAGCCGTTGCGGTCGCGGGAGTTGCGATCACGTCCACACGTTCGAAGAGTCTGGCCATCTGCTGCCCCGCTCGACGGCGCACCCGCTGAGCAGTGACGTAGTCACCGGTATGCAACGTGTTGATCAGCGCAAATAGCAGGCGCACGTCGTAGGCAAACTTACGCAAGTGTCTCTCGGCAAAGCGCTCTTGGGACGCCACCATCTCACTGCCAATGCTGACTAGATGAGCCAGATGAATGAGACCCAGCTCGTCGATCTCGATCTCGACGACCTCCGCGCCCGCCTCCCGCAGCGCGCGCAGACTCTCGCGACACGCGGCGACGACCTCCGCATCAGCGTGCTCGAACCAAGCCGGGTAGACGCCGATGCGAACTCCGCGTGCCGAACCGGACCAACCACTCCACTCGAGGGCTGGTTGGGTGAGCGTGTGCGGGTCCCGTTCATCAGGCCCCGCCATCACCGAGTACAACAGCGCGGTGTCGCTTGCGGTAACGCCGATCGGTCCGAGATGCGCCACGCTCCAACACACCGGCGCCGAGCCCCAACCGCTCACGCGCCCGAACGTCGGCTTGAGCCCAACCACGCCACACAGCGCCGCCGGGGTGCGGATGGATCCCCCACCATCCGCGCCTACCGACGCGGGACATAGACCGGCAGCCACGGTAGCCGCCGAGCCGCTCGACGAACCTCCGGTGATGCGAGTTGGATCGAAGGGGTTGCGTACGGTGCCATGGTGAGGATTGATGCCGGTCACCCCTAGCCCGATCTCGTTCATGTTCGTTTTGCCGATCAGAACCGCACCAGTCGAACGAAGGCGTGCAACGACCGCAGCGTCCTGTTCTGGCGCAGGTCGGGGAACCCGCCCACCGAGCGTCGTGGCGTACGGAAGCTGATCGACCTCGTCCTTGACGGCGATTGGAACGCCGTCGAGTAGACCCAAAGCCTCACCGCGAGCCAATCGAGCGGTCGCGCCGTCCGCCATCTGGAGCACGTCGTTTTCGTCCTGCGCAATGAACAGGCGCATCGGCGGGGACAACTCTTCACTGCTCTTCGTGTGCGCGATCACTCGTTCTGCGACCTGCCTCGGCGTGGTCGTACCGTTACGAAATGCACGGGCAAAATCGGCGATGCTCTCGAAACGATGCCCGTCCGCGGTCGAGCTCGCCTCACCGAAGAGGCGGTCGACTCGTTCCAGGTCGGCGACAGCGGCGGGCGAAGCAGTCGACCGAGAGGCGTCGTCAGTGGCGGGCAACACGGGAAACAAGGCCGGCGCATCGTCCACGAGCGCCTCGCGCAATCGCAGGATGCCGGCATCTCGCGCCATGCGCTGACGCAGAGGCGACCCGAGTGAGGACTCGGCCAAAGCCACGAGCAGCCGGAGCGCCCAGCCAGCCACTCGAGGAACACCTATCGGAGCGGGTTCGTACGGCATCACCCGCCACCCTAGACTACGGAGCTTGCCGCATGCTAGCCCCGGTGCTAGGAGAGCCATCAGGCTCGCAGGGGCGCCTACTCCGCCGAAAGTCGATTCACCCTGCCCACTAGCTCTGCCAGAGAGATCGAACCTGATCTTCCAAGGCACCTCGAGGAGCGGATTCGAGGAAGTGCCGACTCAAAGGAGGAACCCATGTGTTCGCTGATCGACCGGCTGAAAGCCGATGCCCGCCAATTGCAGCGCGCTGCGCAAGACGGCAACGAAGACGCATTGAAACGGCTGCGCGGGAGCCGTGCCCGCCCGCTGCGCCCCGCAATCGAAAGGTTGGACACAGACGGCCCAAAGCGGCGTCAGTGCCTGACCGCGGTGGCGCGTGAGCTTGGTTTCAACGGCTGGCAGCACTTGATGGCGGTGCTCGAGGGTCGCGAAGACGGCGACTTCGGAACGTTGCTCTACCCACCAGGGCCAGCCGCGTACTGGAACGTGTGGAGCGTCTCATACGACGAAGCAAGCAACATCCGGCAATTACGAAGCGGCTATCTCTTGGCTTACAAGCGCGACCTGTTCGTCTGTGACAGTCACTTCATCGACAACCTCGGCGTGCACCACGAAGACGAAGACTGGGAGTTCATCGGGCGCGACTGGGTGCGCCCGCAACAACCGGAGGCTCGCCGTCGCTTGTATGAAAAAGTGATTCAAGTCCGCCGCGCGCGACAGGCAACCGCCTGACCCGCGATCGAGTCCGGCACGTCCAGGGTGCGGCCGCCAGGGCGCCGGAAACGACTTCGTGAACGGG
>JBNKZR010000182.1:0-13710 GCA_050301735.1 Polyangiaceae bacterium
CGGATTCGCTCACCGTAGGAGGCCACGGCCCCCTCCTCGGTCGCGAGCGAATCCCCGAGCACCTCGAGGAGTCGCCCCGCGCACGCCCGCCGCTTGAGCTGCCGCGAGCGCCCGAAGACGTCCCGCTCGAGCCGCTCGAGGAGGGCCGGCTCGAGGTAGAGCCCCAGCTGCAGCTCCTCCCCCTCCTGAGCCAGCACCGCCACCGCCCGCCGCGGCTGCGCCAGTCCCCGAGCCAGAGCCAGAGCCAGAGTCAGAGCCAGAGTCAGAGCCGACGGCTGACGATGCGGAGACGGTCACCTCCGGCGACAGTTGTCAGTGTCAGCGCGCGGAATCCGCGTTGTGGGGTCTGCGCTTCCCGCGCCTGAGCACCCTCTTGATCGAGCAGAAGTCGCGAGCCCACAAGGAGCATCACCATCTCGAGATCGAGCTCGCGGTGGTCAACAACGGCAACACGAAGATCCCCGAGGTCAATCTACTGGTCCAGTTCTACGAAAACGAGGGCAAAACCCCGACCAAGGAGCGCCCACTGCACTACGGCGCCACGTTGCGTCCGGGGCAAGCGATCAAATGGCACGTCGAAGCGAGAGGTACCAGCTTCACGGTGCACAACCCCATTCGCGAGGTGATCGAAGACGACAAAGAGCTGGCAGACGCGGAAACATTCGCGGAGCTGCTCAAAGCCAACCATCGTCCAGTGCGTCTGCATGGCGCCATGATGCTCGCCTACTTGGGTGATCCCCGATCCAAGGGCGGCGCCCTCAAGCTGAGAGAAGCGTTGCGCGAAGCCGAAGCGCCGTACCTCGATCGGGTGCTCGCGACCCAGGGAGATCTGATCACCTGCGACTGGCGGGTGGCGGACAGCGGACGCGTGCGCCAAATGAGTACCTGCGTCTTCAACACCAGCGGCAAACGGCTGAGTCACATCGGCCTCAAGGCGAGAGCTCTCGATCGTGTGTTCGACTACCGCAACCCGGTCGCCCCGCCTCCCACCGTGATCGCCGAGAAACTCGTGCAGCTGGACGGCGAGCTCGCACCGCAAGAAGGCACCATCGCGGTCGTGGCCATCGACACCGACAACCCCGACGGCAAGGTTCCCAAGGCCTTCGAGCTGTTCGCTGACCTCGAGGAGTTGTTGTAGATCCTGGCCTCGACGCAAGCCGCGCTGCTCCGCCAATGCCCCGCACTCGCCTGACGCGAGGCCCTGCTATCGGCTGCGTCGTTCAACGGCGGACGACGACCACCGTGCCGCGCTCCTTGTTGAGCACGCTGTGCCAAGCCTCCGGCACGTGTGGATCCGTCCATTCGAACAGCCATGCCGCGTCTCGGGGAGAGAGATTGACGCAGCCGTGGCTGCGAGCGCGCCCGAACTCGTCGTGCCAGTAGGTGCCATGCAGCGCGTAGCCACGGTGGAAGTACTGCACGAACGGCACGTCGTGGAGATTGAACGAGTCGCTCTTGTCGTCGTCGCCATCCATCGTCGTCGAGACGTGCTTGGAGTGAATCATGAACGTACCCTGAATCGTGGAAGGGACCTTCTCGGGATCACCGAGCCCACCCGCGCCGGTGCTCACGATGGTGGCGAAGACCGCCTTCTCCCCTTCATAGGCGACGAGCGTCTGCTGCTTGATGGAGACGTCCACCCACTTGCGCGTCCCGGTAGCGACGCTTGGAAAGCTCGTGCGGCGTTCGATCAGTTCGACTCCGGCGGCCGGCAATAGGTAGCCGTCGTTGCCTCGATAGTAGCCGACGCCGCCGATACGCTCTTTGTCCGCCGCCACTTTGACGATGGATCGCTTGGGAAGGGCGTCCACCTTGACCAATTCTCCGCCCTCCGCCTGCTCGTAGCGAGCGAGCCAGGTGTCAGTCACCCTGGCAACCGGCAGGTCCTCGTCCGCAGCCAGCGGCAAGCCTTCCACTTCACTCGGAACGACCAGCGTCGTGCGATCCATCGCGATCAAGTCCAGCTCGGTGGTCAGGCCGAACACGCGGTCTTCCCACGAGAACGTCGACACCAGAGCGAAACCGCTGTCCGAACTGGCCTGCCCGGCGTGTACCGCGTAGCGCAAACCGCTGTCCACCCCATAGGGCTTCTGTAGCGGTCCGCTCCTCAGAAACGCCGGTGGCTCGCTCAGATAGTCCATGAACTTCAACTGATCGCGAGTTTGACGGGCAGAAAACCAAGTCAGAGCGCGGGAGCGGTAGGCCCCTTCGATCTCACGCATTTGCTGACTCGAAGGTAGGGTGAAGTACAGATACGGAGCGCGCTGGTCGCTGAGCGCGTAAACGTAGGGCAAGCCCTCCCCTCGTTTTGCGCGGCGTTGGGATGCGACGACGACGGGGTGCTCGAGATCCAGCGTCGCTCCTTTTCCAATGCAAACAAACCCTCTGGGGTTTATCCGGTACCATCCCCCCATGCAGCCGTCGTTGAATATCGGGGGATCGCGACGGTCGACGATGGCGCCGGTGCGCAGGTAACCGTAGCGAGTGCGCTTCGGTCCCACGTCGGTGTAGACCCAGGTCCGCCAAGCGATGCTGGCGAGCTTGTCGCCAGTGGGCTCGAACGGAAGGCTGTCCTCTCGACTGCCGGGCTCCACGGCGGGTGTCTGCTCCGAATCCGAGGGAGTCGCAGCTGCCGGCGGTCCGCTGACGGCCGTGACGACGACCACCCGCCGGGGTTCCTTCCGAACGCCTGGAGGGTCTTTGGGCCGGCCGCACGCCAGCAACAGCGGGGAGCAGAGCACGAGTCCGAGGACCGCTGCACGCTTGCCTTGGCCAGAAAGACGCGGCACGACCGCCTTATGCCTGAAAAGCCGACGTGGTCAATCCCCGGCGCTCGAACTGTGGAGCGAGCATGAGGATCCCGAAAGCTCTCTTCGCGATCGGCAAAGAGGCGGCACGGCACGTGCTGCGCCGCCCGGTGGTTGGGATCGTTGCCGTAGCGACGACCGCGGACGGGCGCTACCTGCTGATCCGGCGTGGCGATACCGGCCAGTGGGCTCTGCCAGGGGGAACCGTGGAGTGGGGCGAGCCGCTGGACCGCTGCATCCGCCGGGAATTGGCCGAGGAGGCCGGCGTCGAGGTCATCAGCGTCGGCGAACTCCTCGGAGTCTACTCGCGGCCCGACCGGGATTTCCGCTTCCACGCCATCACCGTCGTGGTCCGCGCCAAGGTGACCGAACCGCTGCGCAAACCCAAGAATCCGTTGGAGATCACCGACGTGGGGCTTTTTCAGCAGAACGACCTACCAGGCCCATTGTCCCACGAAATGACGGATATGCTAAACAACGCCCTGCTAGGAAAGGTCGTGTGGGAATGACGAAAGCCAAAGACTTCATTCGAAGAATCGAGAAGACCCTGCTGTGCCTGCTCTCCGCATCAGCGCTGTGGGGCTGCCAATTGCTGGGAGGAATGCAGGTCGATTCCGTCGCGACCTCGACTCAGAAGCCGAGCAACGTCGCCATCTACGTTTCCGTGAAAGATGGCGATGAAGCAGTCTACGGACTGTCCGAGGACAGCTTCGCCGTGTCGGAGAACGACCAAGTCTTGGATTCCAAGCAGATCGGGCTGCGTTTGCTCGACAGGAACGTTGCAGTCGCTCACCACGCCGTCGTGCTGGTGGATCTGAGCGGACCGTCACAAGAGGCGGGCGCGCTGTCCCTCTTGGCGAGTCAACTGGCCCCCTTCCTCGAGCGCCTGCGCGACAAATACAGCGTCAGCCTCTACGGCTTCGACGGGGCCGACGGTCTGGTACCGCTGGGCAAGTTCGACATGCTCGTCAAAGGCGAACCCGCGGAGCCCGTGACCAAGGAATCGCTTTCGACCATCACCGAGTTCGTGCAGCGAGACTCCTCCAGCAACCTCAATGGCGCGGTGATCGCCGGGTTGAACAAGGTCAACGAGGAGCTCACTGGAAAGTCCCGCCCAATCAAGCTGGGCACCTTGATTGTGATCGCTCGCGGGCCCGATTTGGCGGGGCGAACCAAGGAAGACAAGCTGCAAGCCGCCCTCGACGACACCAAGCACCAGGTGTTCGCCGTCACCATCGGAACCAAAGACGATACGAGCCTGGCCGAAACCCTCGGCCCCGCTGGCTACTCCCAAACGACCGTCTTCGAGAACCTGGAGAACAGCCTCGCGGACGTGGCGACGCAAGTCGAACGTGACCACAGTCGCTACTACCTCTTGTCCTACTGCTCGCCAGCGCGTTCCGGTGAGCGTACGGTGATGGTCGAAGTCAGCAAGTTCAAAGGGGACGGCGAGAAACTGACTGGCTCCACCGACTTCACCTTCAACGCTACGGGATTCAGCAGCGGTTGTGACGCAGGCACGGTGCCACTCTTCGGCAGAGCCGGCGTAGCACTGAAGGTGCCCGCCAACGATGCTCCCGCGGAGCCCGCGGCAACGCCACCCGAAGGGGACGCAACCCCAGCTTCAGCGGATGAGCCGGCTGCTGGCGCCGCAGAAACGTCGGCAGCGGAAGAAGAGCCCGTTCCGCCCCCGGCGAGCGACACCTACGCTCAGTGAAAGTCCGCGTCCGGCTGACGGCCTACGAGGCCGTCGTTCCCCGGGGGACGGAGCGGGTCAGCTGGCTCGTGCACGTCGACGACTGCTGGATGCTCGCGCGGGACGTGCCCGACGTGGTCTTGACCCGCCTGGACGCCGGGCCCGGCATGATTTGGGAAACAGAAGCAGAACTCAGCTTGGAGCCGGGCTCCTGGTTGATTCAGATTCGGCGGCGGCCTCGCGGTGATGCCTTCGCTGACCCACTGCGTTATCTGGAGAACGAAGTGCGGCGCGCCCGCGAACACGTGCTGCGACGCTACTTCGTGGTGGGACGTCGCGGTGAGCTGAAGCCCCCCCCGAAGAACAGAGAACCCCCGCCGGCAACGGACTTCACGCCCGAGCAGGACTAACGCAACGGCGCAGCTCCCAGTCGGGTCCCCGAGATGCGGCAAGCAGCACCGACGCCGAGCCTAGGCCACCCCACGGCGGAGCGCACAGGAGAAAAATCCGACGCTCGGAACCGATCTTTCCGAACTGACTCAATTCTCGCGGCAAAGGTGTACGCTGCTGGGGCAGGTCTTGCTGGCGCCCACCAGCCATCTGATGACGGCCTTGAGATCCCGAGAGCGGGACGGTGCCAATGCCGCATCGCCACCGTTCGTCACGAACTGCTGACGTGCACTCCTGGAGGCAGCGACGCCAACCAGACATACCTGCTGTGATTGATTCCAAGACCTGAGGGCACGAGAGAAACAGTTCACCTGTGAGCGTGCGCACTCGTCCAAATCGATGACCGCTGCTTCGTAGGTGCCGTCCGCCAGACAGAGTGCGGCACGGAACAGGTCTTCGCACGGCGAAGCCTCGAAGCCTCGGCTCAGCGCACGCTTGACGGCGGGCATATTCGCCTTGCTGCCGACGAGCACGACCTTCGGCGGAGCGTCACCGAAGAACGACGGCACTTGGTACCCAAAGCGCCGCATGAAGCGCACGATCTCCGACCGTTGAAAACGCAGATGCCGTCCTTCCGTACGGCGACCCACGACGTGACCCCGACTGACCCAGTTGTGTACGGTCTTCAAGTCGACTTCTAACAGACGAGCGACGTCTCCCGACGTCAGATGGTAGCCATTCCAGGCAATCTCCCGCTGTTTATAGACACTTTGAGCATTACTAGGTGGCAAGCGATCCCCCCATTTGCATTACGAAACTACCGAGTTACAGGTGCGAGGTTTAACGACCCGTGTGCTCACGTCTAGAACTATTTTGCTTCACGATCGGTTTGAGCAACCGTTCGTTTTTTACATGGTTCTTGCCGCCGCGAGCTGGACGACTGACGAGGTGGGCTTGGTCCCGCGGCCGATCCGGGTCGCGGAGTGTGTGAGGGAGCCCCCAACCAGGGGCGCGCTGGTCGTCGATCATGAGCCCACACTGCGACGGAGCGCTCTCCGACAGCTCTACGCCGGAAGCGACGACGTGATGTCCGCAACTGATGGCGTCGAAGCAACGGAGCTGTCCGATGAGTACGAGTTCGACGTGCTTCCGAGCGACGTTCGATCCCGGGTTGCGACGGCATCCAATTTCTTCGCTCAGTCCACGCTCGAGAGCCCGACATCCCCATGTGTCCTGAATCCCCGGAGAACTGGCCGCGGGTACCGCCCGAAGAAAAGCGCTGGAGTACGGGGCGTTTCACTATCTCACCAAGACCGTCGACCCACACACCCTCGAACGGGTGTGAAGCAGATGGCGTGTTCACGACGCAAGGCAGCAATGAAGCGCAGGGACGCAGAACTCTTTGAACATCAGCTCGGTGACCGGTACCTGCGCAGCATGAGAGCAAGCTTGGGGCGGGCCTCCCAAATCCGGCGCGCCATGCGCGACGAAGCGGCCGAAGGCGTGCGCAGCGCGCCTTGTAGAGCCTCCCTGTTCGCCACGCTTCGTGGGACGGACGTACTGGCCGCGCACCAGATCTCGGACCATTCACCCTTGGCCATCAAAGCCGACCGCGGGGGGGCGAGACCACGGAAGCTCTACCGACGAGAAAGGCCGGGCCATCGACGACCGCGTTCAGCGGTAGCGGCGCATCGGCTTCGGGGTCGCCGTGGGCGCCCACGACGGAGGCGTTCGGCGGCAATTTGCTGCAGGGCCATCTGCTTGCAGGGCCCGGCCCAACGTTCCCGGAGGTCGATTGGCGAGCTCGGGCTCGGGACGAAGATGGGAGAAGGTGACAGACTCATCTAAGATCCCGATGAGGAAGCGCGATCACGAGCTCGGGCGCACCGTCACCCAACACGTCCAACCCCCCGTCAGCGGAAGGGACCGTGCGTTGCTCGTGCGGATGGACTCGGCCCATGCCGGCCAGGTCTTCTCGGTGACCGGGTCGAGCTTCCGCGTCGGACGCCACCCAGACAATGCCCTGTGCGTGGATGATCAGGGCATCAGTCGACACCACGTCCGCATCACGGCGATCGGAGACCGCTACCACTTGGAGGATCTGGACTCCAGCAATGGCACCTACGTCAACGGGGAGAAGATCAGCGGGCATGAGCTCGTCAACGGCGACACCCTGCAACTCGGACCACGCGTCTGTTTTCGCTTCACGATCGCCAGCAGCGACGAAGAGCGCATGCTCACGCAACTGTATGAGTCCAGTGTTCGCGATCCGATGACGCAAGCGTACAACCGTCAGTACTTCTGCAATCAGCTAAATAGCGAGCTTTCCTTCGCTGTGCGCCATCAGACGCAGTTGGCGGTGCTCATCTTCGACGTCGATCACTTCAAGCGCATCAACGACACGGGAGGTCACCTCGCGGGAGACGCAGTGTTGAAGTCGATCTCTACCCTGGCGCACGCCGAGCTGCGTCGAGAGGACGTGTTCGCTCGCTACGGTGGTGAGGAATTCATCGTGCTGCTGCGGGACGTTCCGCTCGATGGCGCGCTGATCGTGGCCGAGCGCCTGCGCCAAGCCGTCGAGCAACACCCCACAGAATTCGGTGGCACTTCTATACCCGTGACGATTTCCGTCGGTTGCGCAACGCTCGAATGCTGCCATCAGCCAACAGCCGAAAGTCTGGTACAGCGCGCCGACGGCAGGCTGTACCAGGCCAAGCGCAGCGGCCGGAACCGTTGTGTCGGCACCGACTGACGAGTTTTTGGTGCCCAATTGAAGTACGGAGCGCTATCCTGCGGCGCACCGCAAAAGGAGAGAAGGTTTGGCCATCGACGTCGAAGCGCTCAAAGTCGAGCGAGATAGCATGAAGGAGACCCTTCGGGACCTCGAGAACGAACAGCGCAAGCTGGAGAGCGAGCAGAAGAAACTGCGTCAGAAGGAGATCCGTACGAAGCGCACCATCGAGGCGTTGGAGACCCTGATCGATCTCGGCACGGCCAACACCAATCCCGAGCTGGAAGCGAACGCGGGCTGATCGCCAGCGTCAGGCCTGAGCGGAGGCGCGGCTTGCGCGCCGCCGCTCGATGCCTGCCGGCGGGGGAAAACGGGGTGAACCCTGGGTCACGCCGCGAGCGTCAGCCAGCGTCTTCGCTGCCTGCAACTCGCGTGTCCGCGCGAAAGCCCCCGGGGACGAGGACGGGGCCCGCCGGTCGTGCCAGCCTGCCATCGGGGCCAAAGCCTTCGACCACCTCCGTGAGCTTGGCCGGCACTTTCGGGTTCGGCACCACACGCGGGGCGCCAGGGGCTGCCAACTTGTCCACGTGCAGCGTCTGCGTGGGAAAGGCGAACTCGACGCCGACCTCACGAGCTAGCCGCATGATCTCCAGATAGATGTTGTGGCGCTCTCGCAGCTCGTCGGACCAACTAGCAACCTTGAAGAAGAAGTAGACCATCACGTCGAGCGAGTGGGCACCGAAGCCCGACATGTGGACTTCGTAATAGTCCTTCCGCGTGTGCGGGTTGGCCATGATGATCGCACGGACACCTTCGCAGAAGGCCTGCATTTGTTCGGGTGTCGTATCGTAGGTCAGGTTCAACGTCGTGAACGTGCGGCGGAACTCGCGTTGACCGTAGTTGTCCACCTGGGCGTCGTTGAAGGTCGCGTTCGGAACCGTGATGAGGGAGTTGTAGAACGTTCGAATGCGCGTCGAACGGAAGCCCACCTCCTCAACGATGCCTTCCGCGCCGCCAACCACGATCCAATCGCCGATCTGAAACGGGCGATCGGCGAAGATCATGATGCTGCCGAAGAAGTTCGCCAACGTCTCTTTGGCAGCGAAGGCAAACGCCAACCCGCCGATACCGAGTCCAGTCAGGAGCGAGCCCACGTCGACCTGCAGATTCTGCAAGACGAAGAGCGCACCGCCGATGACCACCATCACCTTGAGCGACTTGCGCACCAGGGGGACGAGTTGGTCGTCGAGCTTGGTGTCGGTGTCGGCGGCCCGCGCCTGCATCCGATCCGACAGCAGATCGACCAATCGATAGAGCCCCCACACGACGGCCAGCACCATCAAGACGCGCACCGCAATCGAGAGCACGAGCGCCAGCGACACCGGCAGCATCAACACTGGATACGTGACGCGGAATGCCACGGCCATCGCCAGTGTGGACAGCGGCCCCGCCGCCGTTTCGGCAAGATTCGAAGCCCACTCCTGACCCACGGCCTGCGCTAGCCGCTTGACGCGGTTGGCTACGATCGCTCGAACGATCACGCGCAGGACCATCCCCACAACCACCAGCAGCACGATCCCGAGCAGCTGCCAGAACTGCACGCCCATCACCGGCTGACGGAAGGCTTGGGGCAGGCTTGCCACGAAGCCCTGCAGCAATCCCGTCTCCTCAGCAAAGAGACGCTCGATGGTCGACAGCGACGCCTCCGTCCAATACCACTTGCCATCGTCGTTGCGCGCGAGCACCACCCGCGGCAGATCGGAGTGGACGGCGACCCGATTGTCGTCGGCAGCAGGCGCGAACTCCGGGTCGTCCGACAGCGCGTCCATGTCGACGAATAGCCCACGGGTGTCGTACACACTCTTGGTCTTCTTCGCCAACGCTTGCAATTGGCTCGGTGTGCGCCCGGATGGGTCGAAGCAACGCGCTGCCTTGCTCAAGTCGGTGGTGCCGGGCTGCTGCCAGTAGAAAACCATGTCGGCGGCCCTGCGAGCCGTGCTGCAGTCTTCGGGTTTGGCTTCAGCTAGCCCCGGCCAGCATGCGAACAGCACGACGACGCCCAGAAACAACCAACGCATGTACGCCTCCATTCAGAAAGCGGAGCTCCGCGAACCGCTCCGTGAGCCCCGTGTAACACGAAACCCCAGAGGCGCGAAAATGGGCCAGCACACCGGGCCGGCGAGACTATTTGCTCGGAGCGACGAGCAGCTCACGCGCGCGACGGCGCACGACGCGGCTGTCGGCGCTCCGACTCAGACGCTCCAAGACCGGCCGGGCCCGCTCGGCCTCGCCATTGGCCAGCCACAGCTGGGCCAAAGCCAGGGCTGCCGAATCGGCACCGTGAGCAGCCTTCTCCTGAGATAGTTCCGTCAGGGCGCGTTCTGCCTCCCGCGTGTCCCCCCGGCGCATCGCGTCGGCCGCACGACTCCAAGCGCTGAGGCCACGGGCTCGAGCGGCAGCGGAGTCCTCGGCACCGCGCACGGCTTTGCTTCCGCCACCGCCCGCGTTCCCAGTGCTTCGACCCGCCCCTCCCGATTGGTCGCCTGGCGTCTCGCCATACGCGCTCGGAGCGACATCCGCCGGATTCGACAGATGCATTCTGAATCCGCTGGCCCGATCAGCCTCAAAGGTGAACTCGATCAACTGGGGACCTCGAACCACCGTTCGTCGCTCACCGAGTAACACCGTCACTTGCTGCCCAGGCAACACGTGATAACTGACCCCGGGTACCGCGACGGTCGCAATACCGTCTCGTTCGATGCGCGGTGCTACAATCGACGGCGGCACCCGCGCCGCCTCGACGACATCGGCTCCTCGAGGCTGAATCTCGGCGGCGCTTTCGTCAGTTGCCACCGACGCCACCTGTTCCCCCCCCGTCGAGGGAACGGTCGCCAGCTCTTGATTCGACGGGGCGTCGTTGCTCCAGTGATCCAACGCGAACAGCGAGGCAGTCGCCAGGGCAACACCCCAGCCCATGTCCAGGGCCAACTTGTACATGGGCAAGGGGCGGGTCCTCTGCAGGTATCGCCGACGCGCCGTAGCGATTTCGAAACCGCTGGGTCCCTCGGCGACCCAAACCTTGCGCATGCGCGCCAAGCGCTCCTCGTCGGACATCGAACTCATGTTGCCACCTCCTCACCGAAGTAGGGGTCGTCTTGCAGGAGACTCAACAGCTCTCGTCGACCATCGCGCAGACGCGAGCGCACGGTGCCGAGTTTGACGCTGAGCACCTCGGAGATTTCCTCACTGGCCAGCCCCTCCAAGTCGTGAAGCACGACGACGACTCGCTTCTTTGGGCTCAGCTGACTCAGTGCGCCGCGCAAGCGTGCCGCGCGCTCCGTGGTCTCCATGCTGTGCCTCGCCGAGGGTTCCGCATCTGCCTGCTCGGGCAACTGTCCCTCACGAGTGAGCGTGAAGCGCTTGAGCCAGCGGCCATACCACCGCCGACGCTTGAGGACGGTGCGGTAGCAAATCTGATAGGTCCAAGTAGAGAACTTGGAACGCCCCTCGAAGGCAGGTAGTGAACGGAGAGCCTGTTCCATCGCGTCTTGCACCAAATCGTCGAAATCCCTCTCACGTCCACCCACCAGAGAGCGCATCTGTCGATAAACCAGACTGAATATCTGCTCTTCGAGCGAGGTGTTGACCTCGCTCGTGATCACGCCTTCGGGCATTGATGCCGGCAGGGTGGGGGTGTTCATGAGGTTGACGATGAGTTAGGTGCCCGCTGCCCCAGACGGTGAGCAGCTTTTCCACGATGCAGCCATTCTCTACCTCATTTCGGGGGGAATATCCCCCCACCACCTCGTTCCGGGGACTGGAGCCTTGTAAAACTTCGCACAATGGGGCAGCGCTGCCTTTGGTGCGTGCCTTTGTCGGACTCCTCCTCGTGCTCAGCGTCGCGGTCGACGCGGCTGCGCAGACCGCGCAGGTCTCCCTGACCTGCAACGAAATCCCTCGTGAAACACTGGATGCGTTCGAGGCTCGGGCTCGAGCGGAACTCGCCGTGCGACAGACGGCAGGACGGCTCACCCTCTCCTGCGACCCAGGCACACACGCGCTGCTCACCTGGACCTCGGTAGACGGGCCAACGGTACAGCGCCAGGTCGCGCTGAGCGCGGTGTCTTCCGATGCATTGCTGGAGGTGTTCATCGAGGTCCTCGCGGGCACCCCCGCCGCCACGGCGCCCCCACCTGAGACCCCGACGTCGGACGAAGCGTCCACCTCCGAACCGCACGACCCCCAAACCAAAGAACCAGGCGACGTCGAAGCCGGCCCCGCACCGCTCCCTGACGACACAGTCACTCAGGTCAAGCCACCTCCGCCTCCAGATGCGGCTGCCCAGGCATCCGCCAATCAGCCCAAACAGACTCAGGAAACCCCGGAGGACGTTGGGCCTGTGATCGTCGCCGAGCCCCAGTCCGTGCGTTGGTCTGTCGGAGCCGCTGCGTCTTCTTGGGGCAGTCAACTGGCATTGGGCGCTGAGCTCAACGCCATCGTGCCGCTGACAGGACACATCGCGCTGACGACCAACGCTGGCCTGATGCAAGGAGCGTTTGGAACGGAGGGCTTCACCACCCGCAACTACGGCGCAGCCGCGGGAGTGCGAAGCAAGCTCTTCGGCGCTCTCAGCGCCACGCTGGCGCTGGGTGGTGGAGCCACTCAGGTGCAGGCGCCCGCCAACTACTTCCTCACTCGAGGACAAGACGCGGCCCTGTGCAACGTCGACGTCGGCGACAACGGCGGACTTTGTGGCTTCTTGGGTGGACTCGCCGAGCTGTCCTACAGCATCGGCAGCGGCTCCTGGCGTCCCGAGATCGCAGCGCAACTGGCTTGGGCCCGCTCGATCAGCGCGCGTGCAGACACCGAGGAAAGCGGTGCAACTCGTACCGTCGAGGTACCCAGCCTGCGGCCGGGCGTGGTACTTCGACTGGTGTTGGTGCCCGACAGCCGCGGGCGCGAGCAGTGAAGCGACGATAAAATGCTCCCGCAATAGAAAGCGAGCAACCCGCCACCGAAGCAAGGCACGACGGTGCTAGACTCGCGACTGATGCGCGCACTGCTCGTCCATTGTTCCGTCCCGTTCGCATTGCTGGCGGCGTGCGGCGGCCAGACGGATGCCCGAGAAATGGATCGGGCCGATCTGGTGCTGGGGTCTGGGGCAGCAGCGCAGGACGGCAGCGAACAGGCCGCCAGTGCGGTCCCCTCGCAAGGGCTCTACGCCGAGCAGGCGAGCGCGGGCTCCCCCCTCCCCGAGCCCCCCGACCCCAACGCGTCTGTGGCTGCGCAGAGTGGACAGCAAGACGGGTCAGGTGCGGGTAGCGCGGCCCTTGCTGCACCGGGTGGCGACATGATCGTGCTCAGCGACGAAGAGGGCGCGAGCGCCGACACGATGGCAGAAGACGAAGAGAAGACCATCGTCACCAACTCGTTCGACGCGGGCGACCTGACCGACGATGGGCAGTGTCGGGTCTGGCTCGATGGCACGACCAGCCCGTTGTTTCCAGAGGACTTGACCGTCGCTTTCGAAGGTCAGCCTTGGTCGGCAACGGAGAGCTGCAACGACGAACCGCAGTGGTACTTGGAGAAGGACGACGTGGGCTTGTGGTTGATGCTGTGTCCGAGTGCCTGTGAGTTGCTCGTGGCCGATCCCACCGGTGTCCTGCTCGTCGAAGCCACCTACTGGACGGAAGTCAACGGCGGCGTCGCTCGTTGAGCGCCCTCAACGTCGACAAATCCTGGGGCTCTGTGGATCGCCCAGGCCCAACGGCAAGCAGCGTTCCGCGCCAGGACAAGGGTGGTCGTCGTCGCACATCTGACGGCAGGTAGCGCTGTCTTGCTCGCAGACGAAGTCCACGCCGCAGTCCGCGTCGGAATCGCAGGGCTCGTCACTAGCGCCGCTTCCGAAGCGCGCGCAATAGCCGAAGTAGTTCCCGTCCACCGTCGCTCCCGCGACACAACGGACCCGCGGCGCCACGCAGTCCGCACCGAAGATGCGGCACGACGAGACACACAGCCCTACGCCGTCTCCGACTGCGAGACAACGCCCTTGGCCGCACTCGCTCCCTTCACGGCAGATCGCGCGG